>JBCECL010000034.1:24115-36499 GCA_039207135.1 Brevundimonas sp. | reverse complement strand
TCCAGGTGCGGAACTCCATGTTCTTCTCGATGCCGGTGTGCAGGTAGCCGATGCCCGCGCGGGCCTCGGTCACCGTCTCGCCGTCGATCTCGAGCATGAGCCGCAGCACGCCGTGCGTGGACGGGTGCTGGGGGCCCATGTTGACGACGATGCGCTCCTCGCCGAGGCGCGCGGCCTCCTCGGCGATCTGCGACCAGTCGCCGCCGGACGCCTCGAAGATCGGCAGGTCTGCGTCGTCGGCGATGCGAGCCGTCGAGTGCGTGGTGCTCATGAGTAGGACCTCCGCTGGTCCGCCGGCGGGATGGTCGCGCCCTTGTACTCCACCGGGATTCCGCCCAGCGGGTAGTCCTTGCGCTGCGGGTGGCCGGGCCAGTCGTCGGGCATCTCGATACGTGCGAGGCCTGGGTGCCCGTCGAAGATCAGGCCGAAGAAGTCGAACGTCTCGCGCTCGTGCCAGTCGTTGGCCGGGTAGACACCCGTCGTGGACGGGATGTGCGGGTCGTCGTCGGACGCCGCGACCTCGAGGCGCAGCGCGCGCGAGTGCGTGACCGAGAACAGGTGGTAGACCGCGTGGAGCTCGCGGCCGTGCTCGTGGGGATAGTGCACGCCGCTGACGCCGAGGCTGAGCTCGAACCGCAGGTCCTGGTCGTCGCGCAGGGCCTGGACGACCTCGACGAGGTGCTCCTTGGCCACGTGCAGCGTGAGCTCGGAGCGGTCCACGACGACGTACTCGATCGCGTTGGCGTAGCCCGTGCCGGACTCGTCGAGGAGCTCGGTCAGGATGTCGACGATCTCGTCGAACCAGCCGCCGTAGGGGCGCTCGCTCGGGGCAGGCAGCGAGATGGTGGTGACCAGCCCGCCGTAGCCCGAGGTGTCGCCCGTGCCGTGCGCGCCGAACAGCCCGCGGCGGACGTCGACGACCTCGAACGCCGTACGGCCGCCGTGCTGCGAGCCCGCCTCCAGCGCGGCCTCGCTCGTGGCCTGGGCCGCGGTGGTGGCGTCGCCCGGCTTCACGGCGGCTGCCGCGTCCTGCTTCTCCTCGCTCATCGCAGAAGTCCCGTCATGTGCGAGGTGGGCGTCGCGGCGAGCGCGGCGGCCTCGGCGGCAGCGGCGGCCTCCTGGCGGTTCACGCCGAGCGGCTCGTTCTGGATCTGCTCGTGCAGCGTGAGGATCGCGTTGATGAGCATCTCTGGCCGCGGCGGGCAGCCCGGGAGGTAGATGTCCACGGGCACGATGTGGTCGACGCCCTGCACGATCGCGTAGTTGTTGAACATGCCGCCGCTGCTCGCGCAGACGCCCATCGACAGGACCCACTTGGGCTCGCTCATCTGGTCGTAGACCTGACGGACGACGGGCGCCATCTTCTGGCTCACGCGGCCGGCCACGATCATCAGGTCGGCCTGGCGCGGCGAGGCGCGGAACACCTCCATGCCGAACCGGGACAGGTCGTAGCGCGGTGCGCCGGCGGCCATCATCTCGATCGCGCAGCATGCCAGGCCGAACGTCACCGGCCACAGCGAACCCTTGCGGAAGTAGCCGACGAGGTCCTCGATCGTCGTCAGCAGGAAGCCCGACGGTGCCTCTTCGATGCCCATGCCTAGGCCACCTCTCCTGTGCAGCGTGCGATCAGTCCCATGCGCGTCAGTCCCACTCGAGCCCACCGCGCTTCCACTCGTACACGAACGGGATCGTGATGAGCACCAGGAACATGAGCATCGCGCCCAGGCCGAACGCGGCCAGCGTCGTGAAGCTCACGGCCCACGGGTAGAGGAAGACGACCTCGATGTCGAAGACGATGAACGTCATCGCCACGAGGTAGTACTTGATCGGGAACCGTCCGCCGCCGATCGCGTGCGGCGTGGGCTCGATGCCGCACTCGTACGCCTCGAGCTTGGCGCGGTTGTACCGCTTGGGGCCGATGAGCGCGCTCGAGCCGACACCACCCAGGGTCAGCACCAACGCGATGCCCATGAGGATGAGCAGCGGGACGTACGGATTGGTCATCGCGCGTCACTCCACTTCGTCGTGGTGCTGGGACAGGGGGTCATGCTGCCGGTGCGATCCTCGTGAGGGCCGCGATCGTCCGGTCCACCATGTCGCCGCCGCGCGGCTCGTAGCAGTCGGACAAGAGCTTGAGCACGAACTTCATGAGCAGCGGCCGGGGAAGCCCGTACCGCGTGCAGAACCTCATGATCTCCGGGTGCTCGATCAGCTGCACGAAGAGCCGGCCGAGCGTGTAGTAGCCGCCCAGGTCGTCCTTCATGCGGCGCTGGTAGGTGGCGAACGCGCGCTCGCGGCCGGCGGCGGTCCCCCGCGCCAGGCCCTGCGCGATCGCGTCGGCCGCCACGCGTCCGGCCTGCAGGCCGTACGCGATGCCCTCGCCGTTGAACGGGCTGATCATGCCGGCGGCGTCGCCGGCGAGCATCAGGCCGTTGCCGTACAGCGGTCCGCGGTTGAAGCCCATCGGCAGCGCCGCGCCGCGCACCGGGCCGAGCTGGTTCTCGGGCGTGAACTCCCACTCCGCGGGGGCGTTGCGCATCCAGGCCGCGAACAGCGCCTTGTAGTCGACCTTGGTGGCTGCGGCCGTCGAGCTCACCGAGCCGAGGCCGACGTTCGCGGTGCCGTCACCGAGGGAGAAGATCCAGCCGTACCCGGGCATGAGGTTCGACTTGCCGGGCGCGCCGTCCCACAGCTCGAGGTGCGACTCCATCCACGGGTCGTCGTGCCGCGGGGTGCGGAAGTAGGTGCGCACCGCGACGCCCATCGGGCGGTCGTCCCGCTTGGCGAGGCCCATGCCCGTCGCGAGCCGCGCGCTGACCCCGTCGGCCGCGACGACGACCGGGGCGCGGTAGACGACGTCGTCGCCCGCGCGCTTGCCGTCCGCGTCGACCGGGCGGGCCGTGACGCCCAGGATGCGGCCCGTGCGCTCGTCCCGGACGGGGCCGGTCACGCTCGTGCGCTCGTGGACCTTGGCGCCGGCGGCACGCGCGTGCTCGACGAGCGTGTGGTCGAAGCTCATGCGCGCCTTGGCCAGGCCGTACGAGGGGTAGCTCGAGATCTCCGGCCACTCCAGCTCGAGCCGGTGACCGCCGCCGATGACGCGCAGACCCTTGTTGCGGATCCAGCCGTCCTGCTCGCGCACCGGCAGGCCCATGCGGACCAGCTCGGCGACCGCGCGCGGCGTCAGGCCGTCGCCGCAGATCTTGTCGCGAGGGAAGGAGGCCTTGTCGAGGAGCAGGACGTCGAGGCCCGCCGAGGCGCAGTGGAACGCGGCGCCTGCCCCTGCGGGGCCTGCGCCGACGACGATGACATCCGCGTCATCGGTCGCGATTTCCACCACGAGTGACCCCACTTGTGACGATGTTCACTATCGACCGGGCGAGCATAACCACGACTTCTGAGACTGTCTGCGAAGGGTTGGCTAACTTCGGGCGCGTCGCCATGACAGGCGCCTGGCCTGGGGCTCTGCCCTGCGGGCACAACCGCCGCGCGGACCCGCATGAACATCGGGTCCGCGTCCGTTCTACTCCCCGCGACGGCAGTTCGCACGCAGTGCGAGTCGCGGTGCGGGTCGCCGTGCAGATCGCCGTGCGGGTCGCCATGTGGGTCGCGCGCGGGTCGCAGGTCAGGCCGGCTTGGTCGCCCGGTGCAGCGCCACGATCCCGCCGGACAGGTTGCGGAACGCGACGTTCTCCCAGCCCGAGCGCTTGATCATCAGCCCGAGCTCGCGCTGGTCGGGCCACGCGCGGATCGACTCGGCCAGGTAGACGTACGCGTCGGGCTCCTTGGAGACGGCCCGGGCGACGGGCGGCAGCGCACGCATGAGGTAGCCCGAGTAGACGGCCCGGAACGGCTTGAGCGTGGGCGTGGAGAACTCGCAGATGACGAGTCGACCGCCCGGCTTGGTCACCCGCAGCAGCTCGTCGAGCGCGCGCGGCACGTCGGGCACGTTGCGCAGACCGAACGACATCGTGACCGCGTCGAACGACTCGTCCCCGAACGGCAGCCGCGTCGCGTCGCCCGCCACGAACGGCAGGTCCGGGCGACGGCGCTTGCCGACCCCGAGCATGCCCTCGGACAGGTCGCAGGGCAGCACCCGCACGCCCTGGTCCGCGAGCGGCTCGGCGGACGTGCCCGTCCCGGCGGCCAGGTCGAGCACGGTCTCGCCGGGCTGCGCGCCGAGGGCGGCGAGCGTCGCCTTGCGCCACCGCCGGTCCTGGCCGAGCGAGATGACGTCGTTGGTGCGGTCGTAGTTGCGCGCGACGGCGTCGAACATCGCGGCGACCTCGTTCGGGTCCTTGTCCAGGCTGGCGCGAGACATGGCCCCATCGTCGCAGGTCGTCGCGCGCACGGACGACCCGGCGCCTGAGGGCGCGCTGAGACCGGTGGCGCGCGTCACCCGCGCCACGGCGTGCGAGGCCCGACGACGGGCATACGCTGGGCGGCGATGAGCACGCTGACCTCCGCGGACGACGTGCCGCAGCCGCTCGTCGTACGGACCGTCGCGCTCGACGGCCTGGGCGACGACGCCGATCCCGCCGACCTGCTCGGGCTCCTGCCCCCCGAGGCGCCCCTGGCGTGGGTGCGCCGCGGCGACGGCCTGGTCGCCTGGGGCGAGGCGCTGCGGGTCGAGGTGAGCGGCCCGGACCGGTTCGCCGACGCGGAGCGCGTCTGGCGCGAGGTGCTCGCGCGGGCGATCGTGCGCGACGAGGTCCGGCTGCCCGGCACGGGGCCCGTGGCGTTCGGGTCGTTCGCGTTCGACGAGCGCGCGGCCCGCGGTGGCGTCGTCGTCATCCCTCGGGTCGTCGTCGGCCGACGAGGCGGTCACACCTGGCTCACGTCGATCACCACCGGCGCGCAGCTCGGCTCGGCACCGACGCTCGCCGACGTCGTCGGGCCGCGCGTGCCGCCCACGGATCCGGGCGACGTGGCGTACGACGACTCGTCGGCCGCCGGCTGGGAGGCCGTCGTCGCCCTCGGCATCGACGCCGTGCGCGCGGGCGAGGTCGACAAGGTCGTGCTCGCGCGCGACGTCGTGGCCCGCACGCAGCGCCCCCTCGACACGCGCTGGGCGCTCGAGCGGCTCGCCGAGCGCTACCCGTCGTGCTGGACCTTCAGCGTCGACGGCATGATGGGCGCGACTCCCGAGCTCCTGGTCCGCTCCGAGAAGGGGCTGGTCACCTCGCGAGTGCTGGCCGGCACGATCCGCCGCACGGGGGACGACCTCGCGGACGTCGCACGCGCCGCGATCCTCGCGCACTCGTCGAAGGACCTCGAGGAGCACGAGTACGCGGTCTCGTCGGTCGCGCACGCGCTCGAGCCGTTCTGCTCGTCGACCAACGTGCCCGACGTGCCGTTCGTGCTCCACCTGCCGAACGTCCTGCACCTTGCCTCGGACGTGACCGGCGTGCTGGCCGGGGCCGAGGGGTCGCACCCGTCGTCGCTCGCGCTGGCCGCGGCACTGCACCCGACGGCGGCAGTGTGCGGCACGCCGACCGAGGCGGCACGAGAGCTCATCGCCCGCGTCGAGGGCATGGACCGCAGCCGCTACGCCGGCCCCGTGGGCTGGTTCGGCGCCGACGGCGACGGCGAGTGGGGCATCGCGCTGCGTTCCGCCGAGGTGGACCGCGAGGACCCGCGGCGCATCCGTCTGTTCGCCGGCTGCGGCATCGTCGCCGCGTCCGACCCGGCGGCCGAGCTGGCCGAGTCCGAGGCCAAGCTCGTCCCGATGCGCCACGCCCTCTCCAGCACCTGACGCTCTCCCCCACCCGGCCCCTGGCGACGGCGAGGCGATCGGTGGGCGACCCACGCGGGCGTAGACGAGCCTCGCGCCCGGTCCGACCCTTGGGGGAGGGTCGGAGCGGGCGCGAGGCGGGTCGGTCGTCCGTAGGGGACTCGGAGGACCGGGTGCGGTCCTGATCAGGACCGCGGATGCGGCACGGGGGTGTGTGCCGCTGGTCGGGTCAGCGGGTCAGCCCTGGCCCAGGTCGCCCTGGTGCTGCTGGAACCACTGGTACAGCTCCTCGGGCGTCAGGTTGCCGAGGTTGCCGGATCCGTCGTTCGGGGTCTGACCGGAGCCGTCGTTCGGATTGGTCTGGTCCGGAGCGCTCTGGTTCGGGTCGCTCTGGTTCGGGTCGCTCTGGTTCGGCGTCGACTGCTCGGGAGTCGTCTGCTGCGAAGCCGCGTCCTCACGCGTCGCCAGGGTGACGTCGACGTTCAGCGCCTTGCCGTCGCGGACGACCGTGAGCGTGGCCTTGTCGCCCGAAGCGAGCGAACGGACGTAGGCCGTGAGCGACTCGGCGCCGCCGACCGGCTTGTCGTTGATCGCGACGACCACGTCGCCCTGCTGCAGCTTGGCGGCGGCGGCCGGCGAGCCGGCGTTGACCTGCTCGATGACGGCGCCCTTGCGGGTCACGCCGTCGGCCGTGGCCGTGCCGTCGTTCAGGTTGACGCCCAGGAACGCGTGCTTGACGTCGCCCGTCGAGATCAGCTGCGACGCGACGTTCTTGACCAGGTTGGACGGGATGGCGAAGCCGAGGCCGATGGAGCCCGACTCGCTCGAGAGCGTCGCGATGGACGAGTTGATGCCGATGACGCGACCCTGCGCGTCGAACAGCGGGCCACCGGAGTTGCCCGGGTTCACCGCGGCGTCCACCTGGATCGCGTTGGTGACGGTGCCCTCGCCGCCGTTCTCGCCCTGCGTCGACACGGGACGGTCGACGGCCGAGACGATGCCGGTGGTGACGGTGTTGGCCAGGCCGAGCGGGTTGCCGACGGCCATGACGGGCTCGCCGACGACGACCGCGGACGAGTCACCGATCGCTGCCGGGACCAGGCCGCTCGGGGTCGAGTCGAGCTTGATGACCGCGAGGTCGGTGGTCGGGTCGGTGCCGACGACGGTCGCCTCGATGATGCGGCCGTCGGTCAGCGTGACCGAGACCTTGCCCTGCGCGCCGGCGACGACGTGGTTGTTGGTGACGATGTGGCCGGCGTCGTCGATGATGACGCCCGAGCCCTGCGCGCCACCCTGCGCGGTCGTGACCGAGATGGCGACGACCGAGGCCTGCACGGCCTTGGAGACGGCCTGCCAGTCCGGGTCGTCCGCCGTCGAGCCCGAGACCGGGACGGCCTGGTTCGACGACTGGCCGATGGTGGCGAGCGACGCCGGCGACGTGCCGCCGTTGTCACCGTCGTTGTTGGTGATGCCGTAGACGGCGATGCCGGCGACGATCGCGCCGACCGCGGCCGCCGACGTGACGGGGATCCAGGTGCGCTTCTTCTTCGTGGCGGGAGCGGCGGCGGTCGCCTGCTCCTCCGGGAACCACGGGTTCATGGGCTGCTGAGCAGTGATCGGCTGCGCGGCGGCGGGCGCAGCGGCGATCGGCTGCGTCGGCATCGGCTGCGGCGCGTACGGCGTCGCGGCGGTCGCGGGCTGGGCGGCAGCGGCGGCCTGTGCGGCAGCGGCGCGGTCGGCAGCCTCACGCTGAGCGGCTTCGCGCTGAGCGGCCTCGTAGAGGGCTCGCTGGTCGGCCGGCGCGGCGGGGTGCGGCGGCGTGAAGGGGTTCGTGGGGTGCGCGACGGGCGGGATGGGCTGCGTCTGCGCGGCCTGCGGGTGGTCGTTCTCGGGCGTGGTCATCGGTCTGTGGCCTCCTCGGTATGGCCACTACTCAACAGGGCCGTGCTGGAGGGAGGCATGGCGGAACC
Organism: Brevundimonas sp.; assembly: GCA_039207135.1. Classification (GTDB taxonomy): domain Bacteria; phylum Actinomycetota; class Actinomycetes; order Actinomycetales; family Cellulomonadaceae; genus Cellulomonas. The sequence goes on along the minus strand of JBCECL010000034.1, from coordinate 28,795 downwards.
TGGGAGTTTGCTGCGAGTTCTGCAGGTGCCCGACTCAGGCGGGTCCGGCGAGGGCCGTGGCGACGGCGGCGTTGATGCGCTCCCCCAGCGCGCGCCGGTCCACCCGGTCCACCCGCACCTCCACGACCGAGAGCCCGCGGCCCGGTGCCGCGAGCGCGGGCATGAGCCCGTCGACGTCGCTCACGCGCGTGTGCCGCACGCCGTAGCCCGCGCACAGCGCCGCGACGTCCGTCCCGTGCGGCGTCGCGAAGACCCGCTCGAACACGTCGGCGCGCCCCGGCTCGCCCGGCTCGAGCGTCGCGAAGATCGAGCCGCCGTCGTCGTTCGCCACGACGAGCTGCAGATCGACCGACGGCTCGAGGGGGCCGCGCAGCAGCCCGCCGACGTCGTGCAGGAACGTCAGGTCCCCCAGGAGCGCGCGGACCCGCCGTTGCGGCAGCCCCAGCGCGACGCCGACGGCGGTGGACACCGTCCCGTCGATCCCGGCGAGCCCTCGGTTGGCCACGACGGCCGGCGACGACTCCCAGCGCGCGACGAGGTCGAGGTCGCGCACCGGGTTGGACGAGCCGACGACCAGGACGTCGTCGGGCATCGACGCGGCGGCGACGGCTCGCGCGAGCACGAGGCCGCTCACCCGCGCACCGGCTCGCTTGCGGTGCTCGCGCGTGGGCGGGTCGAGCACGCCGTCGATCGCGGCGGACGCGACCGCGTCCGCCTGCTGCCACTGCTCGAGCCAGCCCGTGGGCGATCCCATGCGCCCGTTGCGCATGCGCGTCGGCGGCTCGAGCAGCACCTCGTTCGCGGACCGCGCGGCGTCCGGCCACGTAGCACCCGTGGGCGCCACGACGACCACGTCGACGTCGTCGCGCGCGAGCAGGCGCTGCACCGGCCGCGTCAGGGTGGGACGTCCCAGGACCACGACGCGTCGCACGAGGCCGCCCCAGCGCTCGTCGGCCAGGAGCAGGCGGTACGCGCTGATCGCGTTGGGTCCCCCGCGGGCGCCCGAGGAGGGCTCCGCGAGCAGGGGCCAGCCGTTCGCCTCGGCCAGACGACGCGCGGTGGGGCCCGCGCCGTCGCCCGCCACGAGCACCGTGGGGACGACACCGCGGCCGCGGGCGGGCGCGCGTCCCGGCTCGGCGGGCGGCGGGGTCGTGGCGACGATCCGCTGGTCGACGTGGGCGAGGCCGGCGTTGGACGGGCTCGGCCACGGATCCGCGCCGGGCACGAGCGGCTCGCGGTAGGCGAGGTTGACGTGGACCGGTCCGGGCGCGCCCGTGCGGGCGCCGGTCGCGGCCGCCACGGCGCGCACGACGGACGCGCGCACGTCCCGCGGTTCGTCGGGCAGGCCGACGGGCGCGGGGACGTCGAGCGTGAGCCGGACCGCGGAGCCGAAGATCCCGGGCTGCTCGGTGGTCTGGTTGGCGCCGGTGCCGCGCAGCTCGTGCGGCCGGTCGGCCGTGAGGACCAGCAGCGGGAGGCCCGCGTGGTGCGCCTCCAGCACGGCCGGGTGCAGGTTCGCGACGGCCGTTCCCGACGTGGTCACGACCGCGACCGGGCGCGGCGTCTCGCCGACCGCGTGCGCGCGCGCCAGCCCGAGCGCGAGGAAGCCGGCGGACCGCTCGTCGATCCGCACGTGCAGGTTCATTCGCGGCGCGTGCTCGGGCCGCGAGCCGTCGGGCTTGGCGGCGTCCGCGACGGCGTACGCCAGCGGCGCGCTGCGCGAGCCCGGAGCGAGCACGACGTCCTGCACGCCGAGCGCGGCGAGCGCCTGGATCAGCACCCGCGCCGCCGTCGTCGCCGGGTGCGTGGTCACGTCCGACATCATGCCCGGTCAGCGACGTGGCGTTCGACCGCGGAGCGTCGCTCGGCCCATCGCGCGGACAGCTCCTCGTCGGCGTTCGCGGCTCGCACGAGGCGCTCGTCGGGCTCGGGGCGCCGGACGGGGATCGCGCCGTCGACGGGCAGCAGCGGATCCGCGACCACGTCGGCCGCGAGCAGCTGCGCCGTCGCGAGGCCGCACGCGTACGGCAGCTCGGGCAGCGCGGCCGCGAGCGCGAGGCCCGCGGCCAGGCCGACCGACGTCTCGAGCGCGGAGGAGACCACCACCGGAAGCCCCACCAGCTCGGCCAGCCGGAGGCACGCACGCACCCCGCCGAGCGGCTGGACCTTGAGCACCACGATGTCCGCGGCGTGCGCGCGCGCGACGGCCAACGGGTCGGCGCCGCGGCGGATCGACTCGTCCGCGGCGATCGGCACGTGCGTGCGTCGGCGCAGCCGCGCCAGGTCGTCGACGGTCGGCACGGGCTGCTCCGCGTACTCCAGCCCACCGGCGGCGCGGTCGAGCACAGCGAGCCGCTCGACGGCCGTGTCCAGGTCCCACGCGGCGTTCGCGTCCACGCGGATCGCGCCGTCGGGGCCGATGGCGTCCCGGACGGCCTCGAGGCGGGCGATCTCGTCGGCGACCGACTGGCCGCGCTCGGCGACCTTCACCTTGGCCGTGCGGCAGCCGCCCGCGAGCACGATGCGGTGCGCGTCGTCCGGGCCGACCGCGGGGACGGTGACGTTGACCGGCACGACGTCCCGCACGGGCTCGGGCCACCCCTCGTCGGCCGCTTCACGCGCGGCGCGCCACCACGACGACGACTCCGCGACGTCGTAGTCCCAGAACGGGCTGAACTCCGCCCAGCCGGCGTCGCCGCGCAGCAGCACCCCGTCGCGTCGGAGCAGCCCCCGGAACCGGGTCCGCAGGGGGACGTCGTAGACGAGCACCGGTCCACCGTAGGCGAGTTCAGAGCGCGAGGGCGACGACCGCGTGCACGTGCTCCCGCACGGGCAGCCCCTCGCTCAGCGCCGCGACCGCGGCACCGTCGACGAGCGCGACCAGCGCCTGCGGCGACCACGGCAGGCCGAGCTCGCCGATCGCGGCGTCGAGCTCCGCGCGGCCCGCGCGGTAGGCCGCCGCGAGCGACGGGAGCCGGCCCGCGACCACGAGGTGCTCGTAGTGCGCGCGCACCGCTGCGTCGTCGCCCGGCGGGAGGACGGCGTCGACGAGCACCGCCACCGGCGCGCCTCCGTTTCGAGCCGTCGAGCGCGCGTGCGCGGCCCACTCCGCCGCGAGCGCGGTGCCGGCGGCCGCGAGCAGCTCGTCGAGGTCGGCGAAGTAGTAGGTGGTCGCCGACAGCGACGCGCCCGCGCGGGCGGCGACCGCGCGGTGCGTCACCGCGTCGGGGCCGCTCTCCCGCACGAGCGCCGCGGCGGCAGCGACGAGGTCGGCCCGTCTCTGCTCGCCCCGCGCGCGGCGGCCGTCGGTGGTCATCAGTGACCGCCACCGGCCAGGTTGAGCCCGACGACGCCCGCGATGATCAGCAGGATCGAGGCGACCTTGGCGATCGTGGCGGGCTCGTCGAGGAACACCATCGCGAGCACCGCGGTCGTCACCGCGCCGATGCCGACCCACACCGCGTACGCCGTGCCGACGGGCAGGGTCCGCAGCGCGAACGCGAGGCCGCCCATCGAGAGCGCGAGCAGCACGCCGAAGCCCACGCTCGGCCACAGCCGGGTGAACCCGTGCGACTCCTTGAGCAGCAGGGCCCAGCCCGCCTCGAGCAGACCAGCGACGACGAGAGCGATCCACGCCATGACACACCTCCGGACTTGCCGCACCGGGTGGCAGAGTCCGCCGTCGTGCGCCTTTCTAGTACGAGCGTACCAGATTATCGCCCAGTAGGCTACGGGCCGTGACTGCACCGCTGCCCGATCGCGTGTCCGAGACGTTCGACCCGACCCGGTGGCGCACCGTCGAGGGCTTCGAGAACCTCACCGATCTGACGTACCACCGCGGCGTCGACCGGTCCGCGGACCGCGACCTTCCCGTCGTCCGCGTCGCGTTCGACCGGCCCGAGGTCCGCAACGCCTTCCGCCCGCACACGGTCGACGAGCTCTACCGCGTGCTCGACCACGCGCGCATGACGTCCAGCGTCGGCACGGTGCTCCTCACCGGGAACGGCCCGAGCCCGCGCGACGGCGGCTGGGCCTTCTGCAGCGGCGGCGACCAGCGCATCCGCGGGCGGGACGGCTACCGGTACGCCGACGGAGAGACGGCCGAGGGCGTCGACCCGGCCAGAGCGGGTCGGCTGCACATCCTCGAGGTGCAGCGGCTCATGCGCACCATGCCGAAGGTCGTCGTCGCGCTCGTCGGCGGCTGGGCCGCGGGCGGCGGGCACTCGCTGCACGTGGTCGCCGACCTGACGATCGCGTCGCGCGAGCACGCGCGGTTCATGCAGACCGACGCCAACGTCGGCTCGTTCGACGGCGGGTACGGCTCGGCGCTGCTCGCCCGGCAGGTGGGCGACAAGCGCGCCCGCGAGATCTTCTTCCTCGCCCGGGAGTACTCCGCCGACGACGCGCTCGCCTGGGGCGCCGTGAACGACGTCGTGCCGCACGCGGAGCTCGAGGAGGCCGGGCTGGAGTACGCGCGCATCATCGCGACCAAGTCGCCGCAGGCCATCCGGATGCTCAAGTTCGCCTTCAACCTGGCGGACGACGGGCTCGCCGGCCAGCAGGTGTTCGCGGGCGAGGCCACGCGGCTCGCGTACCAGACCGACGAGGCGGTCGAGGGCCGGGACGCGTTCCTCGAGCGCCGCGACCCCGACTGGTCGGGGTTCGGGTACGCGTACTGAG
>JBCECL010000034.1:0-24015 GCA_039207135.1 Brevundimonas sp. | reverse complement strand
GCGTTCCTCGAGCGCCGCGACCCCGACTGGTCGGGGTTCGGGTACGCGTACTGAGGGCGTGCCGCATACAGAGGGCTGACACGTACCAGGGGCTGCAGCCCGACGGCTACTGCGGCGTCGACGCCCACGCGAGCAGGTCGACGAGCTGGGACACCACGACGGCCGCACCGACGAGCAGACCGGTGAGGATCAGCCCGGCGACCACCACCGCGAACAGGGATGCCGGGTCGTGCTCGTGCGTCGAGGGCTGCGTCATGCCCCCAGCCTCGCCGCGCAGGCCACGCGGCCACATCGGCCCTGCGTAGCGTCGTCGCGCCGCGGGCCTCAGCCCGTCGGCGCGACGACGTCCACCCTCAGGGGGAGACCGTGAGGCTGCCGTCCTCCTTGGGCACGAGCTCGACCCAGGTGTTGCCGGGAGCCAGGAGCGCGGGCGTGCCGTCCGGCAGGAACAGGCGCAGCGGCTTGTCCGTCGCGGCCTTCTTCCACGTCACGGCGATCGACTTGCCGCCGGTGGCGATGACGCCCTTGCCCGATCCGACGAGCTTGTAGACCGGGACGGGCGCGCCGCCCTGCGCGTTGAAGCCGGAGTCGACGTGCGGCGCGACGATCGAGACGACATTCACGGCCACGAGGCGCTTGCCGTCGCGCGCCATCGCGGGGGTCGAGCCCTCGCTGCGGTTCCACTTCTTGGCGTCCGCGTCCCACGTCCAGGACGGGTTGGACGCCGCCGACAGGTGGAACGACAGCTTCGAGGCAGCCTTGCCGCCCGCGACGGCCGCCGACTCGTCGGCCGAGCCCGCGAACAGGAACTGCTCGCCCGGCGAGTCCTGGTGCTTCGCGTTCGCGGACTTCCAGAACGTCGCGGGGTCGCCGTAGACGTTGTGCGGCGCGGCGCGGTCGTGCGTGCGGTACATGCCCGGCGTGCCGGCGTCGTTGCTGAGCGGCTGCAGGCCGGCCTTCGCGACGAGCGGCAGGATCCCGCGCTGGCCGCCGGAGAACGCGAGCAGCCCGTGCGTGGGCGCGAGCGCGATCGGGTCGGTCGGGCGCACCGAGCGGATCGGGCCGACCTCCTTGGGCACGTGCGAGTGGTAGACGGCGATGTAGCGCGACACCTGGAACTCGACGATCGTCTCCCAGACGACGTCGGCCTCGTTGAGGCCCGTCTGGGGGCGCGCCTGGTTGGTGTTCTCGATCTTGACCGCGAGGGCCGCGCGGTTCACCGGCTTGCCCTCGACGCCGGTCAGCGGCCAGGTCGGCGGCGCGATCGACGGGGTGGGCGCGGGGACCTTGCTGGCCTCGATCGTCGGGGCGACGACGACGGGCGACGGGGTCGGCGCGGGCTCAGGGTCGCCACCGCTGCACGCGGTGAGCGCCAGGGCCATGGTGCTCATCGTGGCAACCGTCAGCCACACGGACTTCTTGGACATCAGCACTCCCCCAGGGATCGGCACGGGGACAAGGCTGACACACCTCGGGGCGTGCTCATACACACCGCGCGTGAACACTGCGACCTAGGCTGTGCGGGTGACCCGGCCGCTGCACGACGCCCCCGCGGACGCGGTCACACTCCTCGCACGGCTGGCGGCCGCGCTGGACGGCTCCGGGCCGGCGGTGGCAGCCGGGGGCGCCGCGGGCGAAGGCGCACGGGTTCCCGACGAGGTCGCGGTCGTCGTCGCGACCTCCGGCTCCACGGGCGAGCCACGTTCCGTGCTGCTCGACGCCGCCGCCCTGCGCGCCTCGGCCACCGCGACGGCCGACCGGCTGTCCGGCCCAGGACAGTGGCTGCTCGCGCTGCCCCCGACGCACGTCGCCGGGATCCAGGTGCTCGTGCGCTCCGCGCTCGCCGGCACCGTCCCGGTCGAGCTCGAGCCGGGCCCGTTCCGGCCCGACGCGTTCGTGGCCGCCGCTCGCCGGATGCACGACGGCACGCGCTACGCCTCGCTCGTCCCCACCCAGCTGGTCCGGCTGCTCGACGACCCCGCGGCGACGGCCGCCCTCACGGAGCTCGACGCGGTGCTGCTCGGCGGTGCGGCGGCCCCCGCCTCCATGCTCGAGGCGGCGCGCGTCGCCGGCGTGCCGGTGGTGACCACGTACGGCATGTCCGAGACCTGCGGCGGCTGCGTGTACGACGGCGTCCCGCTCGACGGCGTGGAGGTCACGATCGAGGACGGCCTGATCCACGTGGCCGGCCCCGTGCTTGCGCGCGGCTACCTGGGGCGCGCGGACCTCGACGCACAGACGTTCGTCGTGTCGGACGGTGTCCGACGGCTGCGCACGCGCGACCTGGGCCGGATCGAGGGCGGTCGCCTGAGCGTGCTCGGCCGCGCGGACGACGTGGTCGTCACGGGCGGCGTCAACGTCGCCCCTGCCGCGGTCGAGGCGGTGATCGCGGAGCTCGCCGGCGTCGCCGAGGTGTGCGTCGTCGGCGTGCCCGACGCCGAGTGGGGGCAGGTCGTCGTCGCGGCCGTCGTCGCGGTCCCGCAGGCGCCCGCGCCCACGCTCGAGCAGGTACGGTCCCATGTCAGACGGCGGCTCGGCGCGGCGCACGCCCCGCGACACCTCGTCCTGCTCGACTCCCTCCCGCAGCGCGGACCCGGCAAGCACGACCGCCGCACCCTGGCGGCCGCGCTGGCCGCGCGGCTCCCCGACCCCACCGACAGAAGGACGACCACGTGACCTCCGCCCACGACTGGGTTGCCGGAGCGCGTCTGCGCACCCTGCCGGCCGCCGCGGCCCCCGTGCTCGTCGGAACGGGCGCTGCCGCCCAGCTGGACCAGTCCCACCTGGGCCGCGCGGCGCTCGCGCTCGGCGTCGCGCTCGCACTGCAGATCGGGGTCAACTACGCCAACGACTACTCGGACGGCATCCGCGGCACCGACGTCGACCGGGTCGGCCCCATGCGTCTGACCGCGTCGGGGACGGCCTCGCCGGGCACGGTCAAGGGCGCGGCGTTCGCCTCGTTCGGCCTCGCGGCCGTGCTGGGGCTCTGGCTCGTGGCGCTGTCCGGCCAGTGGTGGTTGCTGCTCGTCGGCGTCGCCGCCATCGCGGCCGGCTGGTACTACACGGGCGGCAAGCACCCGTACGGCTATGCCGGCCTCGGCGAGGTCGGCGTCTTCCTGTTCTTCGGCCTCGTCGCGGTGCTCGGCACCACGTACACGCAGGCGGGCCGGCTGTCGTGGCCCGCGTGGGTCGGCGCGGTCGCCATCGGGCTCCTCGCGTGCGCGCTGCTCATGGTCAACAACCTGCGCGACGTGCCGACGGACGCGCTCGTCGGCAAGCGGACGCTCGCGGTGCGGCTCGGCGAGCACCGCTCGCGACGGGTCTACGCGGGGCTCGTGACGGTTCCGGTGCTGCTGGGGGTCGCGTGCTCGTTCGCGTCGCCGTGGTGCCTGTTCGTCTCCGTGCTGCTGCTGCCCGCCGTGGTTCTCGCGGTCGTCGTGCTGCTGGGCGCCCGGGGACGCGCGCTGGTCCCGGTGCTGGCCGGCACGGGGATGCTCGAGCTCGCGTTCGGGATCGTGCTCGGGCTCACGCTCGCGCTGTGAGGCCGGCCAGGGCCGGGAGGCCCGGCTAGAGCTGCGAGGTCCGGCCAGGGCTCACTCGCCCTCGCGTCGCGCCGCCTCGTCGATCTCGTCCTCGAGGTCGGCATCCTTCTGCGTCGCCGTGCGCGCGCGCTCGGGACGTGCCTGCGAGCGCTCCTGGATGAAGGTGGCCGCCCGGGTGCGCTGCTTCTCGAGCAGCAGGTAGCCGAGCAGCCAGCCGAGCACGAGGCCCAGGATCGGCGCGAGCCACGAGTGCATCCCGGCCCACCAGACGCCCGCCGTCGCCGCGGCGAAGAGGGCGAGACGAAGCAGGGTGTAGGTCACGACTGGCACGGCTCCAGGGTAGGTCAGGCGGGCGTAGGCGAAGAACCGCACTACCCTGACGTGATGCGCTACCTGGGCACCCTGCTGGTCATCGGGCTCGTCGTCTACGCGGCGATCGGCATCGTGCGGAGCGAGCCCGCCGAGCGCCTCAACGTGCCGCGGCCGTTGTGGCTGCTGGTCGTCGTGCTGTTCCCGGTCATCGGAGCGGTCGTGTGGATCGTCGTCAGCACGACGCACCGGGCGAGCAAGCCCCGCACCATCGCGCACGGGCCGTCCGCACCGGACGACGACGAGGAGTTCCTGTGGCGGCTCGACGAGGAGCGCCGCCGCACCAACCCCCCGAACGACAACCCGACCCCGTAACGCCAGCCGAGCCAGCCGTCGGGCGCCGAGCCCGAGGTTGTGCGCGCGTCGGCCCGTCCGACCGCGGACAAGGTCGGGTTCGGCGGCCGCAGCGGCTCAGGCCGACGCGGGCCGGTCAGAGGCCCGAGTAGCTGTGCTTGCCCGTGACCACGAGGTTCACGACGGAGAAGTTGGCGAGCACGCACGCGTAGCCGACGAACACGAAGTACGCGGCCCGACGACCGCTCCATCCGCGCGTCGTGCGCGCGTGCAGGTAGGCGGCGTACACGACCCAGGCCACGAACGTGCCGATCTCCTTGGGGTCCCAGCCCCAGTAGCGACCCCACGCGTGCTCGGCCCAGATGGCACCAGCGATGAGCGTGAACGTCCACAGCACGAAGCCGACCGCGTTGAGGCGGAACGCCATCGCCTCGAGCCGACGCGCGTCGGGCACCTGCTCGAGCCAGGCGAAGCGGGGGCCCGTCACGGCCCAGCCGGACAGCGCCCGGCGCAGGCCGTCCCCGCGCGACCAGGGCGCGACCACGTGCGAGCGGTTCGTCTCACGGCTGTCGCGCAGCACCTGCAGCACCGAGGCGGCGAACGCGACCGTGAACACGCCGGTCGCCGTGATCGCGACGCCGACGTGCAGGATCAGCCAGTAGCTCTGCAGGGCGGGCTGGACGGCCTCGGCCTCGACGTAGAACTTGAGCAGCGCGCTCGCCAGGAACAGCACGGCCATGCCGAGGACGACGACGCTGATGAACGGGATGACGCGGCGGCGCTGCACGACGGCGAGCACGAGCGTGGCGATGAAGACGCCGACGAGCGTGAACTCGTACATGTTGGCGGTGGGCCACCGGCCGGCGGCGATGCCGCGGGTCACGATGCCCGCGAACAGCAGCGCGACGCCGAGGTAGTGCGTCGAGCGCGCGATGCCCTCGGCCTTGACCGACCGGCTGGGCGCGGCCTCGTCGGCCGATCCGGCCACCGCGCTCACGGGCCCGCCGACCGTCACCGGGACGGCCTCCGGCACGCGCTTCTGGGCCCGCTCGGCGATGCGCGCCATGTCGACGGTGTACGCGATCAGCGAGACCGTGAAGGCCGTCGCGGCGGCCCACACCAGCAGGGTGCTCAGGTCACCGGTGTTCATGGCGTCTCCTGCGTCGAGGTGGTCGTCGTGGATGTTGTCGCGGCGGTCACGGCCGGTGGCCGGTCCGGGCTCGGCGGCCGCCCGTCGGCGGTGACGTCGAGCGTCGCGGCCAGGATCCGGTCGAGCTCGGGCTGGAGCCCGACGTCGTCCCCGCGCGCCAGGCCCGCGGCCGTGACCACTGTACGGCCGTCCTCATCCGTCGCGCGGATCCAGATGCGCCGGCGCGGGGCGAACAGCGAGGTGGCGAGCCCCAGGCACGCCAGCACCGCGAAGACGAGCACGAAGGTCAGCGTCGGGTCGTAGCGCAGGTCGAGCGCGACGAAGCGCGGCAGGCTCTTGAACGTCAGCGTGCCCAGGCCGTCGGGCAGGTCGACCGTCTCGCCGAGCTTGACGTACAGCGTCACGGGGTCGCCGTTCGCGTCGACCGACTGCTTCATGCGGGACTCGTCGAGCTCGTACACGTTCTGCGGCACGCCCGTGTCGAGCCCGAGGTTGCCGTGCCACACCGTGAGGACGAGCAGCGGGTTGCCGGGCTGCGGGTACACGGACTGCCACGTCGTCGCGTCGACCTGCTGCGCCGTCGGCAGCAGGTACCCGACGAGGCCGATCTGGTCCTGGTCGCCCGAGACGCTCGGGATCTTCACCACGCCGCGCGACGTGTACTGCTGGTTCTGCGGCAGGAACGGGATCTTGCCGCCGCCGGCCACCTTGCCGCTCGCGTCGCGCACCTCGATCTCGGGCGCGTAGCCGTTGCCCTGCAGGTAGACCTTCGCGCCGTCGATGTCGAGCGGGTGGTTGACCTTGATCGTCCGCTTCTCGGGGTCGCCGCCGGGCTCCGCGAGCGTGACGTGCGCGGTGAAGTCACGCGGGTTGAGGGAGACCGGGTCGAACCGCGACTCGAAGTCGTCGAGCTGCATCGTGAACGGCTCGAGCGACGACGGGTTGAACGCGCTGCCCTGCTCGAACGAGTCGTAGTTCGCCACGGTGTTGGCGAAGCCGTTGCCCTGCACGACGATCGCCTGGCCGCGGTAGTGCAGCATCTGGCCGGTCGCCACCGAGATCAGCAGGCCGACGAGCGCGAGGTGGAACAGCAGGTTGCCGGTCTCGCGCAGGTAGCCGCGCTCGCCGGAGACCGACCAGGTCCCCGCGCCCTCGTCGTGCACGTCCACGCGGTAGCGCGGCCACAGCGGCAGCCACGGCCGGCGCAGCACGGCGGCGGCGGCACGGGCCACGGCCTCCGGCTCGTCGTCCGAGACGCCCTGACCCTGGGCCGGGAACCGCGTGAAGCGGCGCGGCGTGCGCGGCGGGCGGCCGCGCAGGGCGCTGAAGTGCACCTTGGTGCGCGGCAGGATGCAGCCGACGAGCGAGACGAACAGCAGGATGTAGATCGCCGAGAACCACACCGAGGAGTACACGTCGAAGAAGCCGAGGCGATCGAGCCACGGCCCGCTGGTCGCGTGCTCGGCCAGGTAGCGCGTGACCTTCGTCGGGTCCTGCGCGCGCTGCGGGAACATCGTGCCCGGCACGGCCGCGACGGCCAGCAGCATGAGCAGCAGCAGCGCGACCCGCATGCTGGTCAGCTGCCGCCACATCCAGCGCAGCCAGCCGACGAAGCCGATCGACGGGACAGCGACGGCCTGCGTCTCCGTCTCGCCGGCGAACGTGTCCTCGAGCCCCTCGGGGCGGTAGCGCACCACGTCAGACCACCGTCGTGAAGCCGTCGGAACCGGTCAGCAGGCCCTGCAGCCACGTGGCCCACTGCGCCCAGACCCCGGTCACGAGCGCGAGCCCGATGACGACGAGCATCGCGCCACCGATCCGCATGATCGCCAGCCGGTGCCGGCGCAGGAAGCCCAGCGCGCGCGTCGAGGACTCGAAGCCGAAGGCGACCAGCACGAACGGCAGGCCGAGGCCCACGCAGAACATGACCGACAGCAGCGCGCCGCGCCACGGCGTACCGCCGTCGAGGGACAGCGCGAAGATCGCCGTCAGCGTCGGGCCGATGCACGGGACCCAGCCGAGGCCGAACGTCAGCCCGAGCAGGGGCGCGCCCCACAGCCCGGCGCGGGGCGCGAGGTGCACGCGGCGCTCGTTCTGCAGGAAGGGCACGAAGCCCATGAACGCCAGGCCCATGACGATCACGACGACGCCCATCACGCGCGTGATGGGGTCCTGGTAGGTGTTGAGCCAGCTGCCGAGCGAGCCGGCGAGCACCCCGAACGCGACGAACACGACCGTGAACCCGGCGACGAACAGCGAGACGCCCAGCAGCACGCGCGAGCGCGCGGGGGCGACCTTGGTGCTCGTCGTCCCCCGCTGCCCCAGGTTCTGCGCGGAGCCCGACATGCCACCGAGGTAGCCGAGGTAGCCCGGTACGAGCGGCAGCACGCACGGCGACGCGAACGACACCAGTCCGGCGATCACGGCCACCGGAATCGCGAGCAGCAGCGTCCCGGAGGCTGCGGTCTGCCCGAACCAGTCGCCCGCGCCCGCGATCACGTGCTCTCCGCCAGCACGTCGTCGACGACGTCGCGCAGCGTGGAGGGTGCGGCGATGCCGAGGATGCGCGCCGCGACCTTGCCCTCGCGGTCGATGACGACCGTGGTCGGCACGGCGCTGATGGGCACGATGCCCTGGAGCGACGCGATCGCCTTGCCCGTGTTGTCCTTGATGCTCGGGTAGGGCACGTCGTACTTGCGCTGGAACGCGGTGGCGTCGGCCGCCTCGTCGGTCCCGTTGAGGCCGATGACGTGCACGCCCTTGGGGGCGTAGTCGTTCGCGAGCGCCACCAGGTCGGGCGCCTCGGCGCGGCACGGTGCGCAGTTGGCGTACCAGGTGTTGACGACGACGACGTCGCCGAGCCACTTGGTGACGTCCTGCTGCGTGCCGTCGAAGTCGGTGCCCTCGAGCGTGACCGGGCCCTTGCGGTCGCCGGACGACCACGTCCGGACGGCGCCGTCGCCCGAGATGAAGCCCTGGTCGCTCACGTCGGTCGACCCCTGCCCGCCGGCGCTGCAGCCCGCGAGCAGCCCGAGGGCGAGCACGGCTGCGGCCACGATGCGTGCGCGCACGGTCACGCCCCTGCCACGGTCGCGGCGCCGGGCAGCAGGTGGGCCGCGGGCTCGGAGTAGCCGACGCCGACCAGGCGGTCGTCCTCGAACGTCAGGCTCGTCAGGCTCGCCAGCGAGCACTGCCGCTTGCGCGGGTCGTGCCACAGGCGGCGCTTCTCTGCCGACAGGCGCGTGATCCAGACGGGCAGCTGGTGGCTGACCAGCACGGCCTCGTGCCCGCGGGCGGCCTCGCGCGCGGACGCGACGGCGGCGAACATGCGCTCCGCCTGCTCCGTGTACGGCTCGCCCCAGGAGGGACGGAACGGGTTGCGCAGGTACGGCCAGTGCTGCGGGTGGCGCAGCGACCCGTCGCCGACGCCGAACTTCATGCCCTCGAAGTGGTTGCCCGCCTCGATGAGGCGCGGGTCGGTGCCCACCTCGAGGCCGAACGCGGCCGCGATGGGGGCCGCCGTCTCCTGCGCACGCTGCAGCGGCGAGGCGATGACGGCCACGACGTCGTGGGGGCGCCGCTCGTCGGAGAGGTAGGCGGCGACGACGCGCGCCATCTCCTGCCCGCGCTCGGACAGGCGGTAACCGGGCAGGCGTCCGTAGAGGACACCCTCGGGGTTGTGCACCTCACCGTGGCGCAGGAGGTGGACGGTCGTGGCAACCATGGGGTCAGTGTCCCTTACGCACCTGGGTGCGTGTGGCGATCAGGCCTCGGTAGCGGCGTGACACGGACCACTGGTGAGGTGCTCGCGGATGGCCCCCATCGCCTCGCCCAGCGCGCGGAACTGCTCGGGCGTCAGCACGTCGACGAGGTGGTCGCGCACCGACTGCACGTGCAGGGGCGCGGCGGCGACGAGCGTGGTCCACCCGAGGTCGGTCATCGCGCAGTCGACCCCGCGCGCGTCGACCTGGCACGCCGAGCGGACGACGAGCCCACGCTCCTCCATGCGGCGGATCGTGTGGGTCAGCCGGCTGCGCGAGTGCGCGAGGTTGTCCGCCAGCCCGGACATGCGCAGCGTGCGGTCGGGGCTCTCCGAGAGGCGGACCAGCACCTCGTACTCGTGCGGCGAGAGGCCCGAGCTCGAGTCGAGCTCGTGCGCGAGCACCTCGAACAGGCGGATGGTGCCGTCGCGGAACGCGCGCCAGTACCCCTGCTCCTGCTCGGTGAGCCAACGGACGGCCTGAGCGTCGACGACCGGCGCGTCCGGTGCCTGTGTGGTGTTCATCTCATGGGACCTCCGTCCTTCTGGTGTTGCGCAACGGATTCGAGTGTAGTACAAAGTTGAACTAACGAGTTTGGTTGAGACTTCAACAAGCCTGGAGGCACCGCATGAGCACCGCAACGATCCCGACCACGACGCCCACCGAGCTGACCGCGGGCACCTGGGCCATCGACCCGTCGCACACCGAGGCGAGCTTCACGGTCCGTCACGCCGGCATCTCGAAGGTCCGCGGCTCCGTGGCCGTCACCGGCGGCTCGGTCGTCGTCGACGACGAGCTGCACGCCTCGTCCGTCTCCGTGACGCTCGACCCGGCCACCGTCACCACGGGCGACGCGAACCGCGACGGCCACCTCAAGACCGGCGACTTCTTCGACGTGGAGAAGTTCGGCCAGTGGACCTTCGTGTCGACCGCCGTGCACCACGACGGCAGCGACTACGTCGTCACGGGCGACCTGACGATCCACGGCGTGACCCAGTCCGTCGAGCTCGTCACGGAGTTCAACGGCGTCGCGACCGACCCCTTCGGCAACCTGCGCGCCGGCTTCGAGGCGACCACCACGATCTCGCGCAAGGACTTCGGCCTCACGTACAACGCGGCCCTCGAGGCCGGCGGCGTCCTCATCTCGGACAAGGTCGTCATCTCGCTCGACGTCTCGGTCATCAAGCAGGCCTGACGCACCAGCAGCACTCGACGAGCGCGCGGTCCCCTCGGGGGCCGCGCGCTCGTTCGTTCGCCCGTCAGGCACCCGTCGCCGTGCGGCGCGCGTCGTGGAACGCGAGGATCTGCAGCTCGGACGCCACGTCGACCGCGCGCACGTCGACGTGCTCGGGCACGTGCAGCGCCCGCGGCGCGAACGTGAGGATGCCCGCGACGCCCGCGCCGACGAGCGCGTCGCACACGTCCTGCGCGGCGGCCGCCGACGTCGCGATGACGCCGATGCTCACGCCACGGCTCGCCACGATCTCGGCGAGCGCCTCGAACGGCTCGACGACCAGCCCGGCCACCGTGGTCCCAACGACGGCCGGCGAGGAGTCCACGAGCGCGACCACGGCGAAGCCCCGGTCCGCGAAGCCCGAGTAGTTGGCGAGCGCGTGGCCGAGGTTGCCGACGCCGACGATCACGACGCGGCGCTGCGTCGCCAGGCCGAGCACCACGCCGACCTGCTCGCCCAGGTGGGCCACGTCGTAGCCGACCCCGCGGCGGCCGTAGGAGCCGAGGAACGACAGGTCCTTGCGGAGCTGGGCAGAGCCGACGCCCGCGCGCACCGCGAGCTCCTCGGAGGACGTGGTCACGACGCCGTCGTCGGCCAACGACGTCAGGGCCCGCAGGTACCCGGGCAGTCGCGCGACGGTCGCGGGTGGCACGGCACGCTCAGCGCCGTCGGTCGGGTGAACACCCACGTCAACCCCCTTGTCGACCCCGGGGTCGGCGTCGACCCTGCGGGTCAGGCTAGGGCCCGGACGGCTCCGTGGCGAGTGCCCGGCGCAGCCGGTCCGCGTCGATGCGCCAGTACCCCTGCCGCACGCCGTCCACCTCGACCACGGGCACGAGCTCGCCGTACTCCTCGAGCACGTCACCGCCCACGACATCGATGTCGACCTCGGACCACGGCTCGCCGAGCGCGCGGATCACCTCGCGTGCGTCGTCGCACAGGTGACAGCCGACGCGTCCGTACAGCACCACGCGGGTCTGGTCGCTCGTCATGCGCCCACCGTAGTCGTCTCGTCGGCGGCTCCCGCCGGCATCCCGCGCCGAGGGTCCACAGCGAGCGTCGTTACAGTGAGGCGGTGCAGCAGGCGACCTCTACCCCCGGCGTGAACGCCTGCCCGGTTGCCGCCTTCTTCGACGTCGACAACACGATCATCCGCGGCGCGAGCGCGTTCCACCTGGCCGCGGGCCTGTACCGGCGAGGCTTCTTCCGCAAGCGCGACCTGTGGCGGTACGGGTACCACCAGCTGCGCTACCGCCTGCTCGGCGAGGACAAGGACCAGATCGACGCGCTGCGCACCGAGGCGCTGGCGATCATGCGCGGCCACTCCGTCGCCGAGGTCACCGCGATCGCCGAGGACATCTACGACGAGGTGCTCTGCCTGCGGATCTACCCGGGCACGCGCCGGCTGCTCGACCAGCACCTCGCCGAGGGCCACGGCGTCTGGCTCGTCACGGCGACGCCGGTCGAGATCGCGTCGCTGCTCGCGCGCCGGCTCGGCGCCACGGGCGGCCTGGGCACGATCGCCGAGCACCGCGACGGCCACTACACGGGACGCCTCGTGGGCGACATGCTGCACGGCGAGGCCAAGGCCGCCGCCGTGCGGGACCTCGCACGCACGCAGGGCATCGACCTCGAGTCGTCGTACGCCTACGGCGACTCGCTCAACGACGTGCCGATCCTGTCCGCCGTCGGCCACCCGTGCGCCATCAACCCCGACGGCCGCCTGCGCCGCTACGCGGCCGAGATCGGATGGCCCGTGCGCGAGTTCCGCGGGCGTCGCCGGGCCGCCCGACGAGGAGTGAACGCCGCGAGCCTGGCCGGTGCCGCGTGGGCCGCCACGCTCGTCATCCGGTCGGTCCACCGCTCGATCCGCGCGCGCTGACGCGACCGTGAGGGGCGCGGTCTAGCGGACGCCGACGGCGGTGCGGCTCATCGGGAAGATCCACGGGCCGTCGTCCGACGCGAGCGGCACGCGCGAGTGGGCGGTCCTGTAGCCCAGGTTCTCGTAGTAGACGACGTTGTCGGGCTTCGTCGTCTCGAGATAGCTCGGACCGCCTGCGGCGTCGACCATCGCGAACGCCGTCGCCATCAGCCGCTTGCCCCGGCCGGCGCGCTGGAGGTCCGGGCGCACGCCGAGCGCCTCGACGTACCACGCGTCCGACGGGACGCCCTCGGAGGTGACGGCACCGAACCGGATGATCCCCAGGCTGTGCGTGCGCGTCGCGGCGGCGATGCGCGCGATCCGCAGCGACTGGCGCCACCACCTGGCCGGGGTCATCGGGTACGTCCCCGGCGGGTAGAGCGCCATGGCACCGGTCACCGCACCGTCGAGCCTGGTGACGAAGGCGTGCCCGTACCGCACCGCGTCGGCGAGCGTCATCCGGTACAGCGCCCGGAGCTCGCGCTCACGGCGGTCCCGGACCGGGAACAGGTGGACGAACCCCGGGTCGTCGGCGAGTGCCGCAGCCAGCACGCTCGCGGCCTCGGCGATCCCGGCCGGGCGGAGCGGCTCGACGACATCGGGCGGTGCTGCAGCGGGCATGCCGCGCATCCTGTCTGGACCATGCGTCCAGATGCAACCCTCATCGCGCTTTGACCTGCGGATTCACGTCGCCACGACCCGCCACGCGCACGACTGCCTATGCTGACCGACGTGCCCGTTGTGATCCGTCGCGCCCTTGCCGCCGATGTCGAGGAGCTCGCCAGGCTCGCGGCACTGACCTTCCCCCTGGCGTGCCCGCCCGGTTCGACCGCGCAGGACCAGCAGGAGTTCATCGACACGGTGCTCTCTGCCGAGCGGTTCGCCGAGTACGTCTCGGCCCCCTCGCGCGCGGTGCTCGTCGCGGTGATCGACGACGGGCCCGAGGCCGCGCTCGTCGGGTACACGATGCTCGTCGAGGGCGAACCCGCGGACGACGACGTGCGCGCGGCGCTCTCCCTCGCGCCGACCATCGAGCTGTCGAAGTGCTACGTGCACCCCGAGCACCACGGCGCGGGGACCGCGGGCGCGCTCATGCAGGCCTCGCTCGACGAGGGCCGCGCGCGCGACGCCGCGGGGATGTGGCTCGGCGTGAACCAGCTCAACGCGCGCGCGCAGCGCTTCTACCAGCGCCACGGGTTCGCGGTCGTCGGGGTCAAGCACTTCCAGGTCGGCGCGCGGCTCGAGGACGACTACGTGCTCGAGCGGGCTCTCTGACGCGTCCCCGCGCGACCTACCGGCCACAAACACGTCGGGCCCGGCATCAGCCGGGCCCGATCGGGTCACTTCTTGTTGCGGCGCTGGTGGCGCGTCTTGCGAAGCAGCTTGCGGTGCTTCTTCTTGGCCATCCGCTTGCGGCGCTTCTTGATGACGGAACCCATAGGTCCACTCTCGCTTCCCGGTGGAGGGTCCGACCGCGGGGGCCAGACCTGCTTGATCGACGCGCGGTTCGTCGATCAACCATCGAGTCGCCCACGCACGGAGAAAGTCCGAGGCCCTACCTTACGCGATCCGGAGGCCCGCCCGCGACGCGCCGGGAGTTACGGCGCCCACAGCGGGCCGTCGGCGTGGGTCAGGACGAGCGGCGATCCGCCTCGTCGGCCACGACGGTGACCGGGGCGATCGACGTCGCGAGGTAGTGCTCGAGCGCGTCGGCAGGGACGCGGAACGACCGTCCCACCCGCACGCCGGGCATCTCGCCCGAGTGCAGGAGTCGGTACACGGTCATCTTGGAGACCCGCATGATCTCCGCGACCTCGACCACGGTGAGGTAGCGCTGGCGGCCTGGCTGGTCGCTCATCGTCTGCTGCTCTTCCATCCTGGCCGACAACGCGTCGGCCCCGCGCACCCCCGCTGGGTGTGCGCCCACCCTAGTGGCGCGTGGGACAGGAGTGAAAGGGGGTAACCAGTGTGGTCACGGCGTCGAGGCCGGGTCTCAGTCGTGGTCGGGGTCGAGGCCCTGGTGCGGGAACACCGCGAGCCGGGTCGCGCGGATCGCGCGGTCCACCTCGTCGCCAGGGTCGTACCCGGACGACCACGGCCGGAGCACGGGCTCGCGCCCGTCGCCCATGCGGCTCGCGCCCGACCGGCCGTAGCGCTCGCTCACCATCGCGCGCCACTCGTCGGGGACGTCGGTCGAGACGTCCAGCGGCGCATGCGCCGCGATCGCCAGCACGTGCGTCCAGGCACGTGGGACGACGTCGACCACCGCGTACCCGCCGCCGCCGAGAGCAACCCAGCGACCACCGGCCACCTCGTGGGCCAGGTCGTGCAACCACGTCGCGACGAGGCGCTGCGCGTCCACGGTGACCCGCAGGTGCGTCAGGGGATCCAGGAGGTGCGAGTCGCAGCCGTGCTGCGTGACCAGCACGTCGGGCGCGAACTCGCGCACGGCGGCCGGCACGACCGCGTCGATCGCGCGCAGCCAGCCCTCGTCACCCGTGCCCGACGGGAGCGCGACGTTGACCGCCGACCCGAGCGCGCCCGGGCCGCCCGTCTCACGCGCGTGCCCGGTCCCCGGGAACAACGCGTGGCCCGTCTCGTGGACCGAGATCGTCAGTACCCGGGGGTCGTCCCAGAACACCGTCTGGACGCCGTCACCGTGGTGCGCGTCGACGTCGACGTAGGCGACGCGCTGCGCACCCGCGTCGAGCGTCGCGCGGATCGCGACGGCCGCGTCGTTGTAGACGCAGAAGCCCGACGCAGCGCCCGGCATCGCGTGGTGCAGGCCGCCGGACAGGTTCACCGCGTGCTCGACCTCGCCGGCCCACACGGCCCGTGCCGCCTCGACCGTTCCGGCGACCACGCGCGCAGCGGCCTCGTGCATGTGGGGGAAGACCGGGTCGTCGTGCGTGCCGAGGCCGCGGGCCGAGTCGAGGCGGCCGTGCTCCGCCGCCAGCCGCACGGCGCGGACGTAGTCCTGCTCGTGCACGGTCGCCAGCAGCTCGTCGGACGCGATGCCCGGCGCGACGAGCTCGACGCCGTCGAGCACCCCGAGCTGCTCGGCGAGCCGGTAGGTGAGCTCGAGGCGGTCGGACGTCATCGGGTGGCCGTGGCCGAAGTCGTACCCGAGCATCTCGGGCGACCACACCACCCGCACCGTCCCGGCCGTCATGCCCCCACTGTCGCACGGTGGTCCGAAAGGCGTACGAGGCGCACCTGTGGAGTCGCCCCGCGCGCTGCGCTTGCGCATGTCACAGTGGTGCCGTCGTCGGTGCGGGAGGTGGGATGGCGCTCAGTCGCGGGATCGCTTGGCGGGGCCGCGAGTTCGTCGACCGTTCAGCCCGCCAGTCGCCGGCCCGGCTGGCTCTGTACGTCTTCGGCGGGGTCATCGCGCTGATGACCGTGCTGCTCAAGCTTCCGTGGGCGACGGCGAGCGGGCGCTCCGCCCCGTTCGTCGACGCGTTGTTCACCGCGACGTCGGCGACCACGGTCACGGGCCTGGTCGTCGTGCCGACCGGCGAGTACTGGTCCACGTTCGGGCGCGTCGTCATCCTCGTCGCGATCAAGGTCGGCGGCCTCGGCGTCATGACGCTGGCATCGCTTCTCGGCCTGGCGGTGTCGCGGCGCATCGGGCTGACCCAGCGGCTGCTGGTCTCGTCCGAGACGAAGTTCAACCGGCTGGGCGAGGTCGGCTCGCTCGTGCGGACCGTCATCATCACGTCGACGGCGCTCGAGGTGATCATCGCCCTCGTCCTGCTCCCCCGCTTCCTGATGTACGACGAGTCGTTCGGCGAGGCCGCCTGGCACTCGATCTTCTACGGGGTCTCGTCGTTCAACAACGCCGGGTTCGTGCCGACACCCGAGGGCCTGACGCCCTACGTCTCCGACTGGTGGGTGCTGCTGCCGATCATCGTCGGGGTGTTCATCGGGTCGCTGGGGTTCCCCGTGATCCTCAACGTCGCCCGCGGGCTGCGCGAACCACGCCGGTGGAGCCTGCACTCCAAGCTCACGATCGTCACCAGCGGCAGCCTCGTGGTCGCGGGGACGCTGCTCGTGGCCGCGTTCGAGTGGACGAACCCGAAGACGTTCGCACCCCTGAACGCCAACGGCACCGCGCTCGCGTCGCTGTTCGCTGGCGTGATGCCGCGCTCGGGCGGCTTCTCGACGGTCGACGTCGGCCACATGCACCAGAGCACCCAGCTGGTCACCGACGCGCTCATGTTCGTCGGCGGCGGTTCCGCGTCCACCGCGGGCGGCATCAAGGTGACGACGCTCGCCGTCATGCTCCTCGCGATCGTCGCCGAGGCCCGAGGGGATCGCGACGTCGAGGCCTTCGGCCGGCGGATCCCCCGCGCGGCGCTGCAGGTCGCGATCGCCGTCTCGTTCGTCTCGGCGACGATCGTCCTCGTGTCGTCGTTGCTCCTGCTCGCGATGACGAAGCTGCCGCTCAGCGACGTGCTGTTCGAGGTGATCTCGGCCTTCGCCACGTGCGGGCTGTCGACCGGCCACACCGCCGGCCTGCCCGACTCCGCGAAGTACGTGCTGACCGTTCTCATGTTCATCGGCCGGACGGGCACGATGACGCTTGCGGCAGCCCTCGCGCTGCGCAACCGTCGTCGGGTCATCCGGCTCCCGGAAGAGAGGCCGATCATTGGCTGAGACCACGCACTCCGCACCGCGCACCCCCAAGAAGTCCGACGGCGTGCTCGTCATCGGGCTGGGCCGCTTCGGCTCGTCGATCGCGGCGACGCTGGACCGCCTGGGCCAGGACGTGCTCGCGGTCGAGCGCTCGCCCGAGCTCGTCGCCCAGTGGGCCGGCCGCATCGCGCTCGTCGAGGCCGACGCCGCCAACCCCGAGGCGCTCGAGCAGCTCGGCGCGCGCGAGTTCCCCGTCGCGGTCGTCGGCGTCGGGTCCTACCTCGAGGCCTCGGTGCTCATCACCGGGAACCTCGTGGACATCGGCGTCCCGCAGATCTGGGCCAAGGCGGTCAGCGCCGAGCACGCGCGCATCCTGCAGCGCATCGGCGCGCACCACGTGGTGCTGCCCGAGGCGGACGCGGGCTCGCGCGTCGCCCACCTCGTGTCCGGCAAGCTGCTCGACTACATCGAGGTCGAGGACGGCTTCACGATCGTCAAGATGCGGCCGCCGAAGGAGACGCAGGGCTTCACCATCGCGCAGTCGAAGATCCGCGAGCGCTACGGCGTCACGGTGATCGGCGTGAAGAGCCCCGGCGTCGACTTCGTCTACGCGGACGCGACGACGCGGATCTCCGCGAACGACCTGCTCATCGTCTCGGGCCACGCCGACCTGCTGGAACGCTTCGCCGCCCGCCCGTAGCCCCGGCCCGTCCGTCCGCGGTCGGTGCGGTACCGAGACCGTCACTCCAGCGCGAGTCCGTCACGTGGAGGTGACGGGTTCGCACGGGAGTGACGGTCTCGGGCAGACGGGCTCGGGTGAGCGGGGCTCAGCGGCGGCGGACGACCAGCAGGCGCTGCAGGACGACGAAGATCAGCAGCAGCGCGCCGATCACGATCTTGGTCCACCACGACGAGAGCGTGCCCTCGAACGTGATGATCGTCTGGATCAGGCCGAGCACGAGCACGCCCAGCACGGACCCGAGCACGAAGCCCGAGCCGCCCGTGAGCAGCGTGCCGCCGATGACGACCGCGGCGATCGCGTCGAGCTCCATGCCGACGCCCGTCAGCGAGTAGCCCGAGCGCGCGAAGATCGCGAACAGCAGCCCGCCGAGCCCGGCGCACGTCCCCGAGATCACGTAGACGAGCACCTTGGTCCGCGCGACGGGCAGACCCATGAGTCGCGCGGACTGCTCGTTGCCGCCGATCGCGTACACCGTGCGACCGAACCGCGTGTAGTGCAGCGTGACGAACGCGATCAGCACGACCGCGAGCGCGATGAGCCCGCTCGGGGTGATGACCAGGCCGTTCGCGGTGCCCCAGCGCGTCTCGGACAGCTTGGCGATCGTGCCGTCCGTGATCGGGATCGACTCGGGTGCGATGACGTAGCACAGGCCGCGGGCGAGGAACATCGCCGCGAGCGTCGCGATGAACGGTTGGATCTCGAACACGTGCACCATCACGCCGACGACCCACCCGATGAGCGCACCGACGAGCACCGCCGCGGGGATGGTGATGGCGGCGGACCACCCGTGCGTGAACATCCACGCCGCCACGCACGTGGACAGGGCGACGACCGCCCCGACCGACAGGTCGATCCCGCCGGTGAGGATCACGAACGTCATGCCCACCGCGATGACGATGAGGAACGAGTTGTTGATCAGCAGGTTGGCCATCACGCGGCCGGTGAGGAAGTTGTCGTACCGCATGCCGCCGATGGCCAGCATGAGCGCGAGCACCACGAGCGTGCCGAGGACGGGCAGGTAGCGGCGGTCGAGCGAGGGGCGCCGGCGCGCCGCTCCCGTCCGCTCGGGCACCGAACGCTTCCCGGCGGCCTGGACGGTCATCTCTTCGGTCGCCATCAGGCCGGCACCTCCACGGGCACGCGAGCCGCCTGCCTGCGGCGGGCTCTGAGCTTGTGCTGCACCACGGGGGACTGCAGCAGGCACACGACGATGACGACGAGGGCCTTGAACAGGGACACGGCGTTGACGGGGATCCCGATGACGGTGATCGAGAGCGTGAGCGTCGTGATGACCAGGACGCCGACGAGCGTGCCGGTCAGCGAGAACTTGCCGCCCGCGAGCGACGTGCCGCCGATCACGA
This sequence comes from Brevundimonas sp., assembly GCA_039207135.1. Lineage (GTDB taxonomy): Bacteria > Actinomycetota > Actinomycetes > Actinomycetales > Cellulomonadaceae > Cellulomonas. Next base: position 5,003 of record JBCECL010000034.1, on the reverse strand, counting down.
CCGCGAGGATCGCGTCGAGCTCGATGAACAGGCCGGCGTTGTTGGAGTCGGCGGCCATGATGTTCGAGCTCTGGATGAAGCCCGCGATGCACGCGAACAGCGCGCACAGCACGTAGACCGTCCAGATGATCGTCCGCGCCCGGACTCCGGCGAGCCGCGAGGCCACGGGGTTGATGCCGACGGACTCGATGAGCACGCCGAGCGCCGTGCGCCGCGTCACGAGCGCGACGACCGCGAAGAAGAACCCGGCGATGAGCGCCGCGACCGGCAGGCCGAGCCAGTAGCCGGACGCGAGCGTCTTGTACGGCGCGCTCGTCACGGTGGTGATCTGGCCGCCCGTGATCAGCATCGCGATGCCGCGGCCGGCGGTCATGATGACCAGGGTCGCGATGATCGGTTGGATGCCGAGCACCGCGACCAGGAACCCGTTGAACACGCCGATCACGAGGCACACGGCCAGCCCGGTGAGCATCGCGAGCGCGACGGTCGAGACCGCGCCCGGGTCCGGGGAGGACGCGATCTGGGTCAGCGTCACGGCCCCGGCGATCGCCATGACCGCACCGACGGACAGGTCGATGCCGCGGGTCGCGATGACGAGCGTCATGCCGAGCGCGACGAGCAGCAGGATCGACGAGCGCCGCACGATGTCGATCGGCGCGCCGTAGAGGTGGCCGTCGCGGAACGTCACCTCGAGGAACGTGTGCGACTTGGCCGTGCTCGCCAGCAGCAGCACGACGAGGGCGACGATCGGCCAGAACAGCCGGTGCCGCGTGAGTTGGGCCAGCCCGGTCATGCGCTGGTGCCTCCGCTCGCGATGAGGTCGACGACGACGTCGGTGGTGACGTCGTCCGAGTTGGTGAGCTCGCCGACCTTGCGGCGGTCGCGCAGCACCGCGATGCGGTGCGAGAGGCGCAGGACCTCGTCGAGCTCGGCCGAGATGAACACGACGGACATGCCCTGCGCGGCCAGGTCGGCCACGAGCTTCTGGATCTCGGCCTTGGCACCCACGTCGATGCCGCGCGTGGGCTCGTCGAGGATGAGCAGCTTGGGGGCCGTCGCGAGCCAGCGCGCGAGCAGCACCTTCTGCTGGTTCCCGCCCGAGAGGTTCCCCGCGATCGCGTCCGGGTTGGCCGGCCGCACGCCGAGGGCCTCGATGTAGTGCGAGACGACCTCGTCGGCCTTCTTCTTCGGGACGCGCCGCATCCAGCCGCGGTCGGCCTGCAGCCCGAGCACGATGTTCTCGCGCACCGTCAGGTCGCCGATGATGCCCTCGGTCTTGCGGCTCTCCGAGGAGAACACGATCGACCGGGCCAGCCCGTGCCGCGGGTTGCGGAGCTTGACGGTCTTGCCGGCGACGACGGTCTCGCCCGTGTCCGCGTGGTCGGCCCCGTAGAGGAGCCGCGCGAGCTCGGTGCGCCCGGAGCCCAGCAGGCCGGCGAGCCCGACGATCTCGCCGGGGTAGATGTCGAGGTCGAACGGCTCGATCGAGCCGCGCCGGCCGACGCCGATCGCCTGCATGAACGGAGCGCCGCTGCGGTCGACAGCCGCGCGCTCGGCGCTGGCCTCGAGCTCGGTGAGCACCTCGAGCGTGCGCCCGATCATCTTGCCGACGAGCTCCGCGCGCGGGAGCTCGGCCGTGCGGTATTCGCCGACGAGCGTGCCGTTGCGCAGCACGGTGATCCGGTCGCTGATCGCGTAGATCTGCTCGAGGAAGTGCGAGACGAACAGGATCGCGACGCCGCGGTCGCGCAGGGTGCGGATCACGTCGAACAGCCGCGCGACCTCGTCGCTGTCGAGGCTGGACGTCGGCTCGTCGAGGATCAGGACGCGGGCGTCGACCACCATGGCGCGCGAGATCGCGACGAGCTGCTGCACGGCGAGCGAGTGGCCCGACAGCGACGACTTGGGGTCGATGTCGAGGTTGAGCGCCTGGAGGTAGGTGCGGGCAGCCTTGCGCGTCGCGCGCCAGTCGATCACGCCGAACCGCCGCACCTCGTGCCCGAGCATGACGTTCTCGGCCACCGACAGGTTGTCCGTCAGGTTGACCTCTTGGTACACGGTGCTGATGCCCGCGGCCTGCGCCGCGGCGGGCCCGGCGAACACCTGGTCGACGCCGTCGACGACGATGCGTCCCGCGTCGATCCCGTAGACGCCGGTCAGCGCCTTGATGAGCGTGGACTTGCCCGCCCCGTTCTCACCCATCAGGGCGTGCACCTCGCCCGGCAGGAGCCGGAAGTCGACCCCGTCGAGGGCCTTCACGCCGGGAAATGCGATGGAGATCCCCGTCATCTCGACGATCGGGGACGGGCGCTCGTCAGGCGCCGGGCTGTTCGGCTCGGTCATCGTCGACCTTTCACGTGTCGTGCCTGGTGGAACGGGCCACCCCGGGAGCGCAGGGTCGTGCGCTCCCGGGGTGGCCGCCGGGCGTCAGTACTGCCGGGTCGGCAGGGCTTCCTTGGCTGCCGCCTGGTCGAACGCGTCGTCGTGCGTGACGATGCGAGGCTCGACCGTGCCACCAGAGTCGAGCGTCTTGATGATGTCGGCAAGGTCCGGGCCGAGCAGCGGGTTGCACTCGACGATGTAGTTGATCTCGCCGTTGGCCAGTGCGGTCATGCCGTCCTTGACACCGTCGATCGAGACGATCTTGATGTCCTTGCCGGGAACCTTGCCGGCCGCCTTGATGGCCTCGATCGCGCCGAGAGCCATGTCGTCGTTGTGCGCGTAGACGAGGTCGATCTGGGGGTTGGCCTGCAGGAAGCCCTCCATGACCTTCTTGCCGCCGTCGCGCGTGAAGTCACCGGTCTGGGACGCGATGATCTTGACGTTCGGGTTGCTCTTCGTGGCGTCCTCGAAGCCCTGCTTGCGGTCGATCGCGGGCGCGGAGCCCGTGGTGCCCTGCAGCTCGACGACGTTGATCGGCTTGGTCGCGACGTTGTCGTTGACCCACTCGCCGATCCGCTTGCCCTCCTCGACGAAGTCCGAGCCGATGAACGTCTTGTAGAGCGAGGTGTCTTGCGTGTCGACCGCGCGGTCGGTGAGGACGACCGGGATGTTGGCCGCCTTGGCCTCCTGGAGGACCGCATCCCAGCCGGTCTCGACGACGGGCGAGAAGGCGATGTACTTGACGCCCTGCGCGATGTAGGACCGGATCGCCTGGATCTGGTTCTCCTGCTTCTGCTGCGCGTCGGAGAACTTCAGGTCGAAGCCGTTCTCCTTGGTGAGCGTGTCCTGGATGGACTTGGTGTTGGCCGCGCGCCAGCCGCTCTCGGAGCCGACCTGGGAGAAGCCGACCGTGATGGCCTCGCCGCTGCCACTGCCGCCCGACGCGGACTCGGAGCCCGAGCTCGCCGGCGTCGCGGTGTCGTCCTTGGCGCTGCTGCAGGCCGACAGGCCCAGGGCGAGCACGGCGATGCCGGCCGCGAAGGCCCGCGTCGTGTTCTTCTTGCTGACCATGCTTCTCCTCCTCGAGAAACCACCGGTTGCGCGGCCGGCCAGTCGCCGACCCGCCTCAGATCTGGTTCGGCCCACACCGGCCGGTTGTCGTTCAGCGCCGCACGTCGATGTGAGCGTGGCGAAATGTTAGCGCTCACATCTCACGCCAGGCAAGCATGTCCCCCGTTCGTGACGAACTTGTGACCAACCCCCTCGACCCGCCACCCCGGCCGGGACCAGACCCGGACAAGGCGCATGACTGCACCCGAAATGCACCGAGTGCGCCCGTGAATGGGGCGCACTCGAGCAGCACGGGGCGTGCTCGGCCGTGGTGGAGGCGGTGACGGACGCTCAGAAGCCCTGGGCGAGCCGGTGGTAGGCCTGGTTCCAGCGCGCCTGGTCGGCGAAGCCGCGGCGGGTCGTGTGCTCGTCGATCACGAGCAGCTCGGTGCCCGACAGCTCGGCGAAGATCTCGAACGCCTCGACGCCGGCAGCCGACGACAGGACCGTGTGGTGCGCTCCCCCGGCGGTGAGCCACGACTCGGCCGAGGTGGTGAAGTCCGGGCGGGGCTTCCACACCGCGCGCGCCACCGGCAGGTGGGGCAGCGACGCACGCGGCGGGACCACGTCGACCACGTTGGCCGTGAGCCGGAACCGGTCGCGCAGGTCCGCGAGCGAGACGACGACGGCCGGGCCGGGGTCCGCGTCGAACACCATGCGGACCGGGTCCTCCTTGCCCCCGATGCCCAGCGGGTGGATCTCGACCCGGGGGCGGGACGTCGTCAGCGACGGGCAGATCTCGAGCATGTGCGCGCCGAGGATGACCTCGTCGCCCGGGGTGAGGTCGTAGGTGTAGTCCTCCATGAGCGACGCACCGCCGGGCAGCCCCTCGCCCATGACCTTCGCGGCCCGCACCAGGACCGCGGTCTTCCAGTCGCCCTCGGCGCCGAACCCGAAGCCCTGGGCCATGAGCCGCTGGACCGCGAGCCCGGGCAGCTGCCGCAGTCGGCCCAGGTCCTCGAAGTTCGTCGTGAACGCGTGCGCGCCGAGCTCGCCCAGCAGCGCCAGCAGGGCCAGCTCCTGGCTCGCCGCGTACCGCAGCGACTCGTGCCGCTCACCGCCGGCGCGGAGCTCGGGGACCACGTCGTAGGTCTCCTCGTACTCCTTGACGAGCACGTCGACGTCCGTCTCGGAGACGCGGTCGATCGCGTCTGCGAGGTCGTTGACGCCCCACGTGTTCACCGAGACGCCGAACCGCACCTCGGCCTCGGTCTTGTCGCCCTCGGTGACCGCGACGTTGCGCATGTTGTCGCCGAACCGGGCCAGCCGCAGCGACTGCGTGGCCGCCCGACCCGCGGCGGCGCGTACCCAGGTGCCGACGCGGCGGGCCACGACCGGGTTCGAGGCGTGCCCGGCGACGGTCGTGCGCACCACGCCGAGCCGCGTCGCGATGTACGCGTACTCGCGGTCGCCGTGCGCGGCCTGGTTGAGGTTCATGAAGTCGAAGTCGATCTCAGCCCAGGGCAGCTCGACGTTCGCCTGCGTGTGCAGGTGCAGCAGCGGCTTGGTCA
>JBCECL010000033.1:12942-36752 GCA_039207135.1 Brevundimonas sp. | reverse complement strand
GTCGGGGTCGGGGTGACCGGCGCGGAGCCCTTGTCGCCCGCGTCGGCACCGGAGTCGCCGCCGAACAGGTCGTCGAGCGCCTCGTCGAGCGTCGCCGCGAAGCCGACCCGCTCGCCGAAGCCCACGATCACGCGCTGCAGCAGCGGGTAGGACGTGCCCGCGCCCGCGGCCTGGACGTAGACCGGCTGGACGTAGAGCATCCCGCCGCCGACTGGGAGCGTGAGCATGTTCCCCTTGACCACGGTCGACCCGCCGCGGCTCAGGATGTTGAGCTCATTGGCGACGTCGGGGTTGGTCGAGAACTTGTTCGCCATCGACCCGGGGCCGAGCACGGTCGTGTCACCCGTGAGCTCGAGCAGCCGCAGCTTGCCGTAGTCCGCCGACGGTTTGCCCGCCTGGTTGCCGGCCTCCGCGTTGACCGCAAGGTAGCCGGTCATGACGTTGCGGGCGCCCTCGCCGTTCGGGATGAAGGTCGACATGAGCGAGAACTCCGCCGACTTCTGGTCGGGCATCTTCATCGTCAGGTAGTACGGCGGCTGCGGCGTCCCCGCGTGGTTCGGGTCGTCCGGGGTGGTCCAGAAGTCGTTCCCGACGAAGAAGTCCTTCGGGTCCTGCACGTGGTAGCGCGAGAGCAGCGCGCGCTGCACCTTGAACAGGTCCTCGGGGTAGCGGATGTGGCTCATGAGGGCGCCGTCGATCTTCGAGACGGGCTCGAGGGTCGACGGGAAGACCTTCGACCACGCCTTGAGGACCGGGTCCTCCGCGTCCCACGCGTAGAGCGTGACCTTGCCCGAGTACGCGTCGACGGTCGCCTTGACCGAGTTGCGGATGTAGTTGACGGTCTTGGGCTGCAGGGCCTGGATGGTCGTGGTCGTCTCGGTGAGCGAGTCGACCGTCGCGTTCTCGAGCGAGCGCGACGCCGCGTACGGGTACTGGTCGCTCGTCGTGTAGCCGTCGACGATCCACACCACGCGGCCGTTGACGACCGCCGGGTAGGTGCGGCCGTCGAGCGTCAGGTAGGGCGCCACCTTTGCGACGCGGTCGCGCGGGTTGCGGTCGTAGAGCACCTGGGAGTCCGACGTGACGCGGTCCGAGAACAGGATCTGCTCAGAGCCGAACTTGATGGCGTACAGGAGCTTGTTCAGCGGGGTGCCGATGTTCGGGCCGGCCGAGACGTCCCGCGTCGGGAATGTCGTGTTGACCGACTCGCTGCCCTTGCCCGGGTAGTCGAGCTCCCACGGAGCCTTGCCCTCAGGTGCGCCGACGATCGAGTACGTGGGCGACGTGGGGCCGAAGTAGATGCGCGGCTCGTACGGGCCCATGTCACCCGACGTCGGGATGCCGCCCTCCCAGAAGGCGGGCGCACCTCCCGGAGCCGTGGTGTTGCCGTAGGCCGCGGCCACGCCGTAGCCGTGCGTGTAGACGGTGGTGTCGTTGGTCCAGTTCCGCTGCTGCGGGTCGAGGCCCGCAAGGTGCAGGTCACGGACGGCGATGACCGTGTCGCGGTTGGTGCCGTCGAGCGAGTAACGGTCGACGGAGAGCGAGTCCGGGAACTGGTAGAAGTTCTTGTCGGCCTGCAGCTGCTTGAACGACGGGCTGACGATCTGCGGGTCGAGGATGCGGATCTGCGCCGTCGTGTCGGTGTCGGAGCGCAGCGCGTCCTTCTGGGCCGTGACCTCGGCGGTGTACGGCTGCACGTCGACGTCCTCGAGGCCGTAGGCCTTGTTGGTCGCGTCGATGTTGCGCTGGATGTACTCCTGCTCGGCGTCCTGCTGGTTCGGCTGCACCTGGAACCGCTGGACGACCGCGGGGTAGATGGCACCGACGGCGATGGCCGCGACGATCATGAGCCCGAGGCCGATGGCGGGCAGCCGCCAGTTGCCGCGGACGGCGGTGACGATGAACGTGACCGCCACGAACACGGCGATGCCCGCGAGGATCGCCTTCGACGGGATGACGGCGTGCACGTCGGTGTAGGCCGCGCCCTCGAACTTCTCGCGCGTCTTGGTCAGGATCGAGTACCGGTCGAGCCAGTAGTTGGCGGCGATCAGCAGCATCAGGACCGCGCCGATGACGGACAGGTGGATCCGCGCCGCCTTCGTCGTGCGCGGCGTCCCGCCGCGAGGTCCACCGATGCGCAGCCCGCCGTACAGGTACTGCGTCGCGAGGCCTGCGATCCCGGACAGCACCGTCACGGCGAGCAGGAACGAGACCACGAACCGAAGCCCGGGCAGCGTGAAGAGGTAGAAGCCGATGTCGATGCCGTACTGCGGGTCGGCCGTGCCGACCTTGCCGCCGTGCATCCACAGCTGGACCGTGGCCCACTGCTGGGATGCGGCGCCGCCCGCGAACAGGCCGACGACGACGGGCGCGACGATCAGCACGAGCCGGCGCAGCGGCTCGACCGCCTCGCGGTACTGGTCGAGGTTCGCCTGCTCCTGCGTGCTCGGCGCGTACACGGGCCGGGAGCGGTAGCCGTACGACATGCTCCACCACACCGCGCCGCCCATGACGAGGAAGCCGGCGAGGCCGAGCAGCGCCCGGGTCCCCCACTCGGTGCGCAGCACGCCCACGAAACCGAGCTGGCGGTACCAGAGCACCTCGGTCCACACCTGGGCGAGGATCAGCACGATCACGACGATCGCGGCCAGGACGAGCAACGTGGGGATCAGTGGTCCCCGACGCCGTCGCGGGCCTGCGGGGCGGGGGCGGGACGAGCTGGCGAAGGTCACGGAACTCCCAACGGGTCGGTCTGTGCCCAGGTTCCCACATCGACGTCGCCACGCACCCGCGGATACGCAGGCAGATCGCCGGATGGGACGATAGGGCCGTGACCGATCCGCACCCCGCCACCTCCGACCTCGCCGACGCCGTCCGCGAGGTCGAGCACCACGTCGCCGCCGCAGGGTGGGACGCGCCCGTGCGCGTGTTCGCGCTCGTCCGCACGCAGGCCGCCCTGGAGGCCGAGCCCGGTCTCGCCGACCAGCTGCACGACGACGTCCTCGCGGCCGCCCGCGCCGCGCACTGGCACCTCACGTCGATCGAGCAGGAGGGGCTGCCCGCGGCGTCCGACCTGGAGTCGCTGCTCGCGGAGCTCTCGTGGCCTGACTCGGTCGACGGCGTCGCCGTCACCGTCGAGCGCGTCGTGCTGCCGCCCGAGGCAGAGGCGCAGATGCCGAAGGGCACCGACGAGGCGCTCGCCTACCTGCTCGCGCACCCGGAGCGCCAGGACGTGCGCCTCGCCGTGGGCGTGCTGCGCGACGGACCGTCGTGGTGCGCCGTGCGCTCACGCGCGAACGACGCCGACGACCAGGTGGGCCAGGGCCCCGATCTTGTGCCCGGGCTGGTGGCCGCGCTCCGCTCGACGCTCGTCTGACGAGGCCTAACCGGCCTGCGCGGAGGTGCAGGTCGGCAGCGTCGCACCCTTGCCGGCACCGATCGCCGTCATCGCCTCGCGGGCCTCGTGCAGCGTCGCGATCTTCGCGACCTTGAGCCCGTCCGGGACGTGCCCGACGACCTCGTTGCAGTTGCTCGCCGGCGCGAGGAACCACGTGGCACCGTCCCGCCGGGCGCCCTCGAGCTTCTGCCGGATGCCGCCGATGGGCCCGACGTCGCCCGAGACGTCCATCGTTCCCGTACCCGCGATGACGACGCCGTTCGCCTCGTCGGCCTTGGTCATCTTGTCGATGATCCCGAGCGCGAACATCGTCCCGGCGCTCGGGCCGCCGATGCCGTCGATGCTGATCTCGATGTCGACCGGCATGTCGAACGCCGGGTCGATGTAGATGCCGATCATCGCGCTGCCGTCGGGCTTCTCGCCGGTGACGACCTCGAGCTCCTTCTCGACTCCGTTGCGGCGCACGACCAGCGTGATCGTGTCGCCGGCGTTCACCTTCGCGAGCTCGTCGAGCAGGGTCTGGTAGTCCGGCAGCGCCACGCCGTTGATCGAGACGAGGATGTCGCCCTTCTCGACGACCCCGTCGGCGTGCGAGTCGGGCACCGTACCGGCGATGGTGAGGGTCGCAGGGACCTCGTAGCCGAGCTCCGTCAGGGCCGCGACGCTCGCGTTCTCCTGCGAGGAGACCATCGCAGCCTGGTTCGCGGCGTCGACCTCCTTGCGCGTCTGCTGCGGCGGGAACAGGAGCTCGGCCGGTTGCACGACCGACCACGGCGAGAGCCATCCGCTGATGACCTGCGGCACCCGTGCCGGGTAGCCGGGACCGCCCATCGCCGAGACCGTCGTCAGGTGGAGCTCCCCCGTCGACTCGTAGGTCGGCGCGCCGCTGATGCTGATGAGCGGCTTGCCGTTGTCCTCGCCGAGCACGTTGCGCGTCGGGCCGGGCGACGTGACCGCGTAGGCCGTGGGCAGCGCGAGCAGCACCGCGAAGACGACCGCGCTGACGAGCAGGCTGACGGTGATCGTCACGGAGCGGGGTGCCAGGGGTTGTGCCGGGGCGCCGTCGTACGCGGCGTCGCGTGCGGCGTCTGGCGCGGCGTCGGTCGCGCCGTCGGCGGCGCCGTTGGTGGCGTCGGCGGGAAGGGCCGAATCGTCGACCGGTGAGATCTCGGGCTCGTCGGGCACCGGCCGATCATGCCCCACGCTCATGTGCGCCGCCGCCCACGGGCCTGGCGCAGGACCGCCGCGGTGCCGATGAGCGCGACGGCCGCGCCGGCGGCGCCCAGCGCAGCGGCGCCACCGGCGCCCACGCGTCGCCCACCCAGCGCGAGCCGACCACGCACCCCGGCCAGCAGCACGTCGAGGCAGGCGGCGCTGGACCAGCGCGGTTCCCAGCCCGCCGCGACGAGCCGGTCGGTGGCGACGGTCCAGGGGTAGACCACGAAGGCGAGCTCGGCCGCGGGCGCGGGCAGCACGCCGACCCGGTGCAGCCGCTCCGCGGTGCCGAAGGCCGCGCTCGCGGGCAGCTCGATGCGCCGCATGCCCGCCGCGGCCTCGACCTGCGCGGGCGTCAGCACGTCCGGGGCGCCGACGGTCAGCGGTCCGGTCAGCCCGTGGTCGACGGCGAAGCGGGCCGCCGACGCCACGTCGTCGACGTGCGCGAACTGCCAGCCACGAACCGCCCCACGCACGGTGAGCAGGCGCGGCGCCTCGAAGTGGCGCGTGATGAAGGTGTCGACCCCCGGGCCGACGAGCGCGGCCGGGCGCAGGACGGTCAGCAGCGGCGTCCGCCGACGCGCGGCACGCGCGACCACGGCCTCCACCGCGAGCAGCCCGCCGACGAGCCCGACGCGGTCCCCCTCGTCGGGATGTGCCAGGTCGTCGCCGTCGTGGATCACCGGGCGGTCGAGCCAGGCCCCGTGCCCGACGGCCGAGGTCACGACGACGACGTGCTCGACGCCGGCGTCACGCGCGGCCGACAGGGTCCGCTGCGTGGCGGCGACGAGCAGCGCGATCTCGGTGCTCGTCCCGCGTGCGACGAGCGTCGAGAGGTCGGCGGGATGCGCCACGACGACGAGCACCCGGGCGCCCGCGAGCGCCGCGGCCGGCTCGCGCTCGGGCAGGGCGTCGAACGTGCGCACCGGCCCGTCCCACACCGCCGTCATCGCCACGGCGCAGGCTCCGGCGCCGACGACGACCACGTCACCGGCCGACGACGCTCCACCTGGCCGCCGACTGCGCCCTGAGCGAACCTGGGAGATCACCGCGCCTCGTTCCCCGGCCGCGTGGTTACCGTGGAATGCAGCCGACCACCATCGTCGCAGGAGTCACTATGAGTTCCGAGCACCCCGCCGTCCCCGACGGCTCCGGCGAGCCATGGGAGCAGATGCTCCGCGCCATGCTCGGCCCCGGCGCCGACGAGGCGATCCGCGAGCTGCGCGAGCGGGGCATCGACCCGTCCACGATGCCGGGCCTGCCGACCGACCCGGTGGCGCTGCAGCAGGCGTTCAGCCAGATGCAGAGCATGCTGGCCGCGTCCGGGGACGAGCCGGTGAACTGGCAGATGGCCCACGACCTGGCCCGCCAGCAGGCCTCCGTCGAGGGCGACCCGTCGCTCACCCCGCACCAGACGCGCCAGGTGCTCGAGGCCCTCACGGTCGCGGAGCTCTGGCTCGACGCGGCCACCGAGCTGCCGCCGGCCGCCGGGACGCCGCGCGCGTGGAGCCGCGCCGAGTGGGTCGAGGCGACGCTGCCGACGTGGCGGACGCTCACCGAGCCCGTGGCCTCCTCGCTGTCGAACGCGCTGGTCGGAACGCTCGGCGGTGCGATGGGTGAGCTCGGCGGTGGGTTCGGCGGCGGGTTCGGCGGCGACCTTTCCGGCGAGCTGCCCGGTGGCATCGACGCGACCCAGCTCCTGCGGCGGCTCGGATCGGCGGTGTTCGGGCTCCAGGTGGGCCAGGCGGCCGGAACGCTGGCCCGCGAGGTGTTCGGCACCACCGACATCGGGCTGCCGCTGCTGGCGAGCCCGACGCCCGCGCTGGTCGCGAGCAACGTCGATGCGTTCGCGGCCGGTCTGGACGCGCCCGTCGACGAGGTGCGCCTGTTCCTCGCGCTGCGCGAGGCCGCCGCGACCCGGCTCTTCACGCACGTGCCGTGGCTGCGCGCGCACCTGCTGGCGATGGTCGAGACCTACGCGCGCGGCATCACGATCGACGCCGAGCAGCTCGAGGAGGCGGTCCGCTCGATCGACCCGACCGACACGGCCGCCCTGCAGCAGGCCCTCTCGGGCGGCGTCTTCGCCCCGCACACGACTCCGGAGCAGGCGGCGGCGCTCGAGCGCCTCGAGACGGCCCTCGCTCTCGTCGAGGGCTGGGTCGACGAGGTCGCCGCGGCGGCCGCGATGCCTCACCTGCCGCACACCATGGCGCTGCGCGAGATGATCCGCCGGCGCCGCGCTGCCGGCGGTCCCGCCGAGCACACGTTCTCGACGCTCGTCGGGCTCGAGCTGCGGCCCCGCCGCCTGCGCGACGCGGCGACGCTGTGGGCGCTGATCGCGCGCGAGAACGGGACGCAGGCTCGCGACGCCGTGTGGGACCACCCTGACCTGCTCCCGACGTCGCAGGACCTGGACGATCCCGCGGGCTACTCGACGCGCCGTGCGACGGCCGTCGACGAGGCCGCAGAGGTGGACCGGGCCCTCGCGGAGATCCTCGGTCACGACCCTCAGGACCCGCCGCTCTAGGCCGTTCGCCGGTCAGCCGGGAAGGGCCTCGTCCACGAGGCGGGAGGCGTCCTCGTGGTGCGCGTCCTCCTGGTGCGCGTCCTCGTGGTGCGCGTCGACGTCACCCGACGGGTCCGCCGAGGTGTCGACCTCCGCGTCGCCCGTCGCCGCACCCCGCTCGTCCCTGAACGTGTACCCCTCGAGGAACCCCTGTGCGCGCTGGGTCCGCGGGTAGGCCGCCAGCTCGGCCCAGAACTCGGGCCCGTGCCCGGCGTGCAGCAGGTGCGCCAGCTCGTGCAGGAGCACGTAGTCGATCACCCAGCGCGGCATCCCGCGCACACGGTCGGAGATCCGGATGGTCCCGTCCGCCGGCGTGCACGAGCCCCAGCGCCGCCCCTGGTTGCTCGACCACCGCACGCTCGTCGGCGCGGCACGCCCGCCCAGGTACCGCGACGAGAGCTCGGCGGCGCGCGCCGCGAGCTCGACGTCCGACGGGCGCCTCCGACGCTCCTGGTCCGCCAGCCGGGTCACCATCCGGTGAACCCATTCCTTCTCCTGCGCGCGCGTGAACCGCGCCGGGATCGCGACGATCGTCAGCTCGCCCTCGCGCCACGCGCTCACGGTCCGCACGCGCTTGCGCGACCTGCGGACCTCGACGAGCGCCGGGTCGGGACGTGGATGCACACCGGCACGCTAGCGCGCCGCGCACGCGCTCAACGGAGATTTACCCCCGACATACCGGCGCGTCCCGCAGGAAGATCAAGCTGACGGACGTGCGGCGCGGCTAGGGTTGTTGGCGCTCGGGCTGGTCGGCAAGACCACCCGGCCGCCGGCCGGCGGATTCCCGCTCCGGTGCACGACACCGAGGGAGGACCGGCGATGGCCGAGACGTATGCAGGCGAGTTCTACTGCGTGAAGTGCAAGGAGAAGCGCGAGGCCGAGGGCGACGTCGTCGTCTCCGAGTCGGGTCGCAGGATGGCCAAGGCCACCTGTCCCGTCTGCGGCACGAAGCTGAACCGCATTCTCGGCAAGGCCTGAGCAACCCGTACTCCGCGAGGGGCGCCGTCCGGACGGACGGCGCCCCTCGCGTGCTTCCGGCCGCAGTGCGACGGGGGCTGTGGATGACGCGCGAGGCGCCTCGTCCCGACCTGGCAGGGTGGCCCGGTCGAGAGGAGGTGGGATGCGGCTTCGAGAAGGACTGCGGGTCGTGCGCCGCTCGGACACCGAGGTCCAGGTCGGTACCGACCCTCGGTGGGCCGTGCGCATCACGGACCTCGCGCCCGACGAGGTCGCGTCCCTCGTCGGCGCCGACGACGGCCGCGCCGGCGAGCTGCCCGCGCACACCGTTCGGCTGCGCGCGATCGCCGCGCAGCTCGCCGCCGCCCAGCTCGCCGAGCCACGCACTGCGCACCGCCTCCCGACCGGCCCCGCCGGTGCCGACGCGAGGATGTGGCACCTGGTGGACGCCGACGGCCCGGGCCGTATCCAGCGACGGGCCGAGCGCACCGTCGGCGTGCTCGGCCTCGGCCCCACGGGGGCGACCATCGCGACCTCGCTGGCCGCCGCGGGCGTCGGCACCGTCCTGGTCGACGACACCCGACCCGTGCGATCGGTCGATGTCGGCCCGTGCGGGTTCCGTTGGGGCGACGTCGGACGCACCCGGCAGCAGGTGGTCACGCGGCTGCTACGTGACACGGCGCCGGCGGTCGTCGTCGACGCGACGACGGATCCCGACGTCCTCGTGCTCGTCGAGCACGGCGCGGCGGACCCGGTCCGCGCGGCGATGCTCGTGGCCAGGGAGCTGCCGCACCTCGCCGTGGTCGTGCGCGACGCGGACGCCGTCGTCGGCCCGCTCGTCGTCGCGGGCGACGGGCCGTGCCTGCGATGCGTCGACCTGGGGCGTGCCGACGTCGACGACGCGTGGCCGACCGTCGCGGACGGGTTGTCGCGTCCGGCGCGGGACGGCGCCGAGCCCGGCGTCCTCGCCGGGGCCGCCGCGGCGCTCGCAGCCGCGACCGTGCTCGCCTACCTCGACCGCGGCGCGCGACTGACCGGGACGTACGAGATCGACCTCGCCGATGCCGTCCCCCGCAGACGCGGATGGGCGGTGCACCCCTCCTGCGGGTGCACCGCCCATCCTGCGTGACCGGGTACTGCGCTCATCGGGTCGTCATGAGACGACCGCGTTCTTGCGGGGCCGTCCGCGTCCGCGCTTCGTGGCGACCACAACGCCGCCGATGAAGACCTCACCACCCCAGACGCCCCATGGCTCGGCGCGCTCGATCGCCCCGGCGAGGCAACCTTCGATGAGCGGGCACTCGCGGCACAGGGCCTTGGCCTGCTCGACCTGGGTGCTCTGCTCCGCGAACCAGAGCTCGGGGTCACCCGATCGGCACGGGATGAAGTCGGCGACGAGCCGGTCGAAGCTCTCGTCGGTGGTCGTGGTGCTGGCGGCGGCCGGCCACGGACCGGATCCGGTCCGGTCGGTGTCGAGCAGCGTCGTGAGCCGCACGATGTCCTCCTGATGTCCTTGCTGGTGGGTCGAGGTCGGTGGGATCACGGGCCTCGACCCCCTGCATCAGGGGGAAATGAGAAAGGCCGCGGATCCGGTGACGGACTCCGCGGCCTGCTGACCAGTTCTGGTCAGAGCGGGGATGTCCGGCGGAGTCGGGGATCGGTCGTGCCGGTCGTTCCGAGGGGACGGGCCGGGTTCTGCCACGTCGCCTGCTTCACGCCGACGGGCTTGACCGCGTGCACGAGCGTCCCGGCGACGGGGTAACCGCCAATGGACACAGCACGCCCCTGGAACTTGAAAGCCGTGGCTGCGAGGGATCGCTGGCGCGCATCGAACGCAGACATCGGCTTGACCGTCTTCGTGTTCATCGCGAAATCCCTCCCCTCTCAACCACGGGCCGGCGCCTCTCGGCGCTGCCTCTCCTACAAGGACGTGACCACACTAAGCGCGGCCACGAAGTGCGGACAACCGAATATCGAAGAATTCTTCGACGAATTCTTCAGACCCCCTCGCGAGTGGGTCTCGACGACCCTCACGGGGTCAGTTCGGCACCACCAGCGAGACCGGATCGGCGCCCTCATCGAGGCCACCTCGGCACCCGAAGCGAGGCCGCCTCGGCGCCCTCGCGCGTCACCTCGGTGCAGGCTCGGCGGCGTCGGCGACGACCTCGAGGATGCGGCCGCCGAGCGTCGCCAGCGTCTGCTGACCGACTCCCCGCAGGCGCGCGAGCTCCTCGAGGGTGCCCGGCCGGTGCGCGGCGATCGCCTCGAGCGCCGTCGTCGTCAGCACGCGCGCCGGGGTCACTCCGGTCTGCCGGGCCTGCTCGTCGCGCCACGCGGTGAGGCGATCTGCGACGCGGCGCGCCGCGGGATCGTCGCTCACCTCGCGCGGCACGTGCGCCTGCGCGCGGCCGGTGCTCGGCCACAGGGGAACGAGGAACCTCGACATGGACCGGGAGGCCCGGCCGCCTGGCATGCGCGAACGTGCCCACGACAGCTGAAGGTGCTCGCGCGCTCGGGTCACGCCGACGTAGAGCAGGCGACGCTCCTCAGCGACCGCGGCGGGCGTGTCCGCTAGCGCCGTCGGCAGCAGTCCCTCACTCATCCCGGCGAGGAACACCGCGTCCCACTCGAGGCCCTTCGCCGCGTGCAGCGACGCGAGCGTCACGCCCTCGACGGTGGGCGCGTGCTGCGCGGCCGCACGCTCGCCGAGCTCTGCCACGAGGTCGGCGACCGTGGCCTGCGGGTTCGCCGCCGCCGTCTCGTCCGCGAGCGTGACGAGCGCCTGCAGCGCGTCCCACCGCTCGCGCGCGGCTCCTCGCGTGGGCGGGGGCTCGGGCGTCCAGTGCGCGCCGACGAGGATGTCGCGCACCGCGTCGGGCATCGGCTGGTCCGGGTCGGCTGAACGCGCGCCGCCGCGCAGCAGCACGAGCGCGTCACGCACGTCCCTGCGCGCGAAGAACCGCTCGCCGCCGCGAACCTGGTAGCCGATGCCCGCCGTCGCGAGCGCCTCCTCGAACGCTTCCGACTGCGCGTTGGTGCGGTACAGGATCGCGATCTCGCTCGCCCGGGTGCCCGCCGCGATGAGCCGCGCCGCCGAAGCAGCGATCGCGGCCGCCTCTGCGTCGTCGTCGTCGAACGTCGCGAACCGGACCTCGGGGCCGTCGGGCCGCTGCGCGCGGAGCTCGAGAGGCGCCGGGCCACCTGCTCGGCGCGTCGCGTCGATCACGTGGTTGGCGAGCGCGACGACCTGCGGTGTCGACCGGTAGTCGCGGACGAGCCGGACCACCTCGGCGCCCGGATGGGTCGTCGCGAACGAGGTCAGGTGGTGCGGCGTCGCACCCGCGAACGAGTAGATCGTCTGGCTCGGGTCCCCCACCACGCACAGCTCGTGACGGCCGCCGAGCCACTGGTCGAGCAGGTACTGCTGGAGCGGGCTGACGTCCTGGTACTCGTCGACCACGAAGTGCCGGTACTGGCCGCGCACCTCGTCGGCGACGTCTCGGCGCTCCCCCAGCATGGCCGCGAGGAGCAGCAGGACGTCCTCGAAGTCGATGACCCCGCGCTCGTCCTTGACCTCCTCGTACGCGGTCATCAGCCGCGCGACCGCCTGCGCGTCGTTGCCACCCGGCACGACGCGGTCGATCGCCGCGGTGGCCTTGGCGTACTCGTCGGCCACGACGAGCGAGACCTTGGCCCACTCGATCTCCGAGGCGAGGTCGCGCACAGAGGTCCGGTCCGCCGCGACGCCCACGCGCCGCGCCGCCTCGGCGACCAGCTGCGCCTTCTGCTCGAGGATGCGCGGCGGTGCGCCTCCGACGACCTTGGGCCAGAAGAAGCCCAGCTGGCGCAGGGCGGCGGCGTGGAACGTGCGCGCCTGCACGCCGCCGGCGCCGAGCGCGCGCAGGCGGGTGCGCATCTCGCCCGCTGCGCGTGCCGTGAAGGTCACCGCGAGCACGTTGCTGGGCTTGTATACGCCAGTGGCGATGCCGTACGCGATGCGATGCGTGATCGCGCGCGTCTTGCCCGTCCCCGCGCCCGCGAGCACGCAGACGGGACCGCGCAGCGCGGTGGCGACGGCACGCTGCTCGGGATCGAGCGCGGCCAGCAGGTCGTCGGCGAACATCGGGCACAGTCTCTCAGCCGTCACCGACACCGACGCGCCCCGTCCACAGCACTCGCCCGGCACCCACGTGCTCATCGACGCCACGCGGTCGACGATGCCCGACGACGGCTCGTCGAACTCGGCCGCACGAGCCGGGAAGAGGACGGGCGCCGGCGGCGTTGCGCCTATCGCACGTGCTCACACTGACGACGAGGACCCGATGACCGTTCAGCAACTGCCCCCGGCCGGCACCATCACGATGTACTCCACCACCTGGTGCGGGTACTGCCGCCGGCTCAAGACGCAGCTCGACTCCGAAGGCATCGGCTACACCGAGATCGACATCGAGGACGTCCCCGACGCAGCCGCGCTGGTCGCCTCGCTCAACGGTGGCAACCAGACCGTCCCGACGGTGATCTTCCCCGACGGCTCCGCGGCCACGAACCCGTCGCTCCTCGAGGTCAAGCAGCGCGTCGCAGCGTCGGCCTGACGCCGAGCCAGGTCGGCTCGACGGGCCGAGCTACGCGGTCGGCGAGGCGTCGGTCGGCTCGGGGAGCACGCCTCCGTACCAGTCCTCCACGAGGGCACGAGCGATGGACGCACGTCCGGGCGGGATGACGTCGCCGCTCCGGACCGCGTCGGCGAGCTCGTCCCGCGCGAACCACCGCGCCTCGACCAGCTCGATCCCGTCCGCGCTGATCGCCGTGGTCGTGGCGCGCGCGACGAAGCCGACCATGAGCGACGCCGGGAACGGCCACGGCTGGCTGCCCCGGTACTCGACCGGGCCGACGACGACCGCCGCCTCCTCGTAGACCTCGCGCCGCACGGCGTGCTCGAGCGACTCGCCCGACTCGACGAACCCCGCGAGCGTGGACCAGCGCCGCGGCGCCCAGGCGGCGGCGCGGCCGAGGAGCAGGCGGTCGTCGGCGTCGAGCACGGCCATGATGACCGCGGGATCCGTGCGCGGGTAGTGCTCGGAGCCGTCGTCGGTGCACCGGCGCACCCAGCCCGCCTGCTCGACCTCGGTGGTCGCGCCGCAGCGCGGGCACCGGGGATGGCGCGTGTGCCACGAGTCCAGCGCGACCGCGGTGGTCGCGAGGCCGGCGTCGAGCGCCGAGAGCGTGCCGCCGATCTGCCGCAGGGGCGCCCAACCACCGGGCTGGTCGCCGCCCGCGGCCGGTCGGTGCACCAGGACGTCGGAGGACTGGCCTCGTGCCGGGATGCTCGTACCGACGGGCACGCGCAGCGCGAGGTACGTGACGTCGTCGTGCCGGCCCAGCAGGAGCCACGACCCGTCCGTCACTGGATCGGCAGCGCCGTCGTCCGGCCGCCGATCCAGGGCAGCACCGTCCGCCGTACTCGCCGCGTCCAGCAGCTCGAGCGCGACGTCCGCGCCCAGCAGCTCGAGCGCACCATCGGCGTCCACCCGCACCTGCCCGTCCGCGACGAGGAGCACCCGTGTCGTGGCGTCGGAACGCGCGCGCCGCACGACGTCCGGCTGCGAGCGGAGCTCCGCGGCGCGCTCGACGAGCGCTCGCGACAGGGGCAGGTCGTCGGAGATCACCGCGCCACCGTACGGGCACGAGCGCGAGCGCGCGGCCTCGCCCGCCATCCGTCCACGGGAACGCGCACGGTGCTGTGCACACGGCTCGGAGTCCACAAGAACGGGCGCTGGACTTTCCCGGACAGGCGGCGCACCGCGGGACGAAGCGGGCAGACACGCCGAGCGGCAGTCGGCTCGCGAGCGTGCACGCGCCCTACTCTGGGCGCGTGCCCCGCTCTCCTCTCGCGCTCGCCGCCCTGGCGACCGTCGCCGTGCCCGGACTGGACGCGTTCGACGTCCGCCGCCCTGCGCACCCGGGCACGGACTTCGACATCGCCGTCGTCATCGACGCGACCCGTCGCCGCTGGGTTGTCCGCGCACCCGTGCACGCTGCCGCTGGAGCGGCGCTCGAGGCCGAGGTCGTCCTGCTCGACGCGCTCGGCGCTGCCGCGGACGAGGGCACCCTGCCGTTCGCCGTGCCGCGCCCCGTCGGCTTCGCGCACCTGCCCGAGGGTGGCCGCGCCACCGTGCACGCCGAGATCCAGGGCCGCACGCTCGCGCTCGGAGAGCTCCAGCCCGGACCGGGCCTTTCCGCCTCCGTGGGCCGAGCGATCGCCGCGATCCACGAGCTGCCGCCGGACGTCGTCGAGAACGCCGGCCTGCCGGTCTACGACGCCGAGGCGTACCGCGCCCGCCGCCAGGCCGAGGTCGACGAGGCCGCGCGCACCGGGCGCGTCCCGGCCACGCTGCTCCGTCGCTGGGAGGAGCGGCTCGAGGACGTCGCACTGTGGCGCTTCCGGCCCGTCGTCACCCACGGCGATCTCACGAACGAGCGGATCCTGGTTCGCGACGGCGAGGTCAGCGGCATCCTGCACTGGGGCGACGCGTGCGTCGCCGATCCGGCCGACGACCTGTCCGCGATCCTGGTGGCCGCGCCGCCGGACGCCACGGACTCGATCGTCGAGGCCTACCAGCTGCGGCGGACCGAGCTGCTCGATCCGCACCTGGTCGACCGCGCCCTGCTCGTCGGGGAGCTCGCCCTGGCCCGCTGGCTCCTGTACGGCGTGCGCTCCGGGAGCGCGGAGATCGTCGAGGACGCCGTGGGCATGCTCGAGGACCTCGACGCGCACACGCGCGAGCTCGATGCGGCTCAGGCCGAGCCCTCGCTCGCCTGAGACGTCGCCGACCGCAGCAGCGCGACGATCTCCTCCTCCCCCAGCAACCGCTCGGGATAGCTCGTCTCACCGGCGCGCACGTAGCAGAACGCCGCGCTGACCTGCTCCAACGGTGTGCGCGTCCACCGCGACCACGCGAGCCGGTACACGGCCAGCTGGATCTCGCGTGCGGCCCGCACCTCCGGATCGGCCGGCGGCGCACCGGTCTTCCAGTCGACGACGACGACGCTGCCCTCCGCGGCGCCCGGGCGCGGGTCGGCGAAGACGGCGTCGATCCGCGAGCGCAGCGCGTACCCGTCGACGTTCGTCTCGACGTCAACCTCGATCGCGATCGGCACCCGGTGCGCCCACGGGCCCGCCAGGAACGCGGCACGCAGCGCGGCGATGTCGTGGTCCGAGCCGCTCCCCGACGGCTCGTCGCGCGCGTCGTCGGCCCCCGGCAGCGCGTCGACGTCCACGAGCGCGGCTGATCCGAAGTACCCCTCGACCCAGGCGTGGAACTGGGTGCCGATCCGCGCCTGAGCCGACGGCTCCTGCGGCACCGGGCGTCGCAGCGCCCGCGAGAACTCGGCGCGGTCGGCGCCCAGCCGGACGAGTGCCGACGCGGACAGGTGTGCCGGGAGCTCGACGTCGCGCGTCGCGGACTGCGCGCTCGCGCGTTCGGCGAGGAGCCGGTCCGCAAGCTCGGCCCAACGGCCGCGGCGCTCGCTCGAGCCGCTCGTCGTGCGGTCGCTCGAGCCGCCCGTCGCGCGCTCGCCCGAGCCGTTGGTGGCGCGCTCGCTCGATGCGTCGCCGGCGTCGGCCACGGCCTGGTCCACCCACCGCGCCGCCGTCGCGAGCGCCGCCCGCCGCCCGCCCGAGCCGTCCTCGGTCGCGAACGGGTCGGCCGGCCAGGTGGCGGTCACGACGATCCCGGCACGCGGGTTCGCAGCGCCGTCCGCCGGCGGCTCGTTCCACCGAGCCGCATCCACGAGACCCGCGTCGGCCAGCTCCGTCAGGAACGTCGAGAGCTTGCGTGGCCGCCCACCGTCCCCCCACCACGCTGCGCTCAGCAGCAGGTCCGTGCGCGCGCGCGTCAGCGCGACGTACGCGAGGCGTCGTTCCTCGGCGACCTCGTGGTCACCGGCGGCCAGCACGAAGCGCCGCCTTCGCTCCTCGAGGTCCTTGGGGTCCGACGCGCCCTCGTACTCGAACGCGGGCAGGTGCGCGCAGTCTCCGCGCAGCGGGTACGGAAGGTTGCCGAGGCCGACGAGCCACGCCGAGTCCTTCGGGCCCTCCTTGCCCGTCGTGGCCGTGGCGGGCAGCGTCCCGTCGACGAGGCCCGCGACGGCGACGACGTCCCACTCGAGCCCCTTCGCGGCGTGGATCGTGATGATCTGCACCGCGTCCGGGTTGGGCTCGGCGACCGGCATCTCCAGGCCGTTCTCGCGCGCGTCGGCGGCCTCGAGCCACGCCAGGAAGCCCCCGAGCGACGGATGGTCCGACGAACGGGCGAACTCGACCGCGACGTCGCGGAACGCGTCGAGCTGGGCGCGGGCCGTGCCCGGCGAGCGGCCCGCCCGGGCGGCGACCTCGATGTCCAGCCCGAGCACCCGCTCGGCCTCGGCCACGAGCTCGGGCACCGCCAGGTACGTGTGGGAGCGCAGCGTCCGGAGCAGGCCCGCCAGGTCGACGAGCCGCGCGCGTCCCACGTCGCTCAGGGATCGACCGGACACGCTCCGCCACCCGCTGCGCGGCAGGTCGTCCAGGGCGTCGACGATGCTCCGCTCGTCCACCGAGTCGGCCTCGACCCCCGGCGCACGACCGCGACCCGCGTGACGTCGACCCGCGAGCTCCGCCGACCACGCACCGAGTGCGTGCAGGTCGGAGGCGCCCAGACGCGTGCGCGCACCGGTGAGCAGCCGCATGAGGGCGTCGCCGCGCGTCGGGTCGTGCGCGGCCTGGAGCGCCGCCAGCAGGTCGACGACCTCAGGCGTGGAGAGCAGACCGCCCAGGCCGACGACCTCGACCGGCAGGCCACGAGCGCGCAGGGCTCGACGCAGCGGCTCGAACTGCGAGCGCTTGCGGCACAGCACGGCGGCGGTCACGCGACCACCGGGTGCTTCGGCGGGGCGCCAGCGCTCGGCGACGAACTCGGCGACGGCCCGCGCCTCGTCCTCGACCGTCTCGCCGACGTGCGCGAGCACACGTCCCGCACCGGCCCCGGGGCGAGTGGCGAGCAACGGGACCGGCACCCGCGAGGCGGCGGACCGCAACGGTGCCGCGACGTGGTTCGCCGCGTCGAGCACGGCCGCGTCGTTGCGCCACGAGGTCGAGAGCTGGTGCACGTCCGCGGGCGTCAGCCGACCGCCCGCGTCGACTGCCGGGAACGTGACCGGGAACCCCTCCAGCCCGCCCGCGCTCGCACCGCGCCAGCCGTAGATGGACTGGTGCGGGTCGCCGACGGCCGTCACCGGGTGCCCACCGCCGAACAGCGCCGACAGCAGCGTCAGCTGCGCGTAGGAGGTGTCCTGGTACTCGTCGAGCAGGACGACGCGGAACCGCCGCCGCTCCGCCGCGCCGACCTCCGGCACGTCGCGGGCCAGGCGCGCGGCGAGCGCCACCTGGTCGCCGAAGTCGATCGCGTCGGCGGCCCGCTTGCGCTCGCGGTACCGCGCCACCACGTCGAGCAGCCGTGCGCGCTCGCCGAGCGACCCGACGAGCTTGAGCACCTCCGCGTACGGCCCGCGAGGCGGTGTTCCGGGCGGCGTCGCCAGGAGGGCGGCGACGATCGCCTCCAGACCGTCGCGCGCGGTCGACGGGTCGAGCAGGTGCTCATCGAGCGCGCCCGAGAACGCGAGCACCGCCTCGACCACGGTCGAGACAGCCGCGCCCGTGCCCAGGTCGTCGTCCCACGCCTCGACGACCTCGCTGGCCAGCTGCCACTGCGCCGCCTCGCCGAGCAGCCGCGACGACGGGTCGAGCCCGAGCCGGAGCGCGTGGTCCGCGACGAGCGACGCCGCGTAGGAGTTGTAGGTCGAGATCGTCGGACGGGAGAGCCCGTCGACCAGACCGTCGGTCCCACCGCCGAGCCGCGAGCGCCCGGGCAGCTCGACCCCGGCCGCCGCGGCGCACCTGACGAGCAGCCGGATCCGCCGTCGCACCCGCTCGCCCAGCTCGCCAGCGGCCTTGCGCGTGAACGTCAGCCCGAGCACCTCGTCGGGGGCCACCAGCCCGTTGGCGAGGAGCCAGACGACGCGTGCCGCCATCGTCTCGGTCTTGCCCGATCCCGCACCGGCGACGACGAGCGCCGGGACCAGGGGCGACTCGATGATGCGTCGCTGCTCGTCCGTGGGGTACGGCTGGCCCGTGAGCTCCGCGATGCGCGCCGCGGACAGCCACGCCGCGCCGGGCTCTGCGGTGGTCGTCGCGCCGCTCACGCCTCCCCTTTCGTCGCTCGTGCCGGCGCTCTGCTGGCCGGGCAGCTCGGCCGTGCGCGTGTCACTCATGCGACCACCTGCGCACCCTCGCCGCGCAGCGGGCACGAGCGGCGCACCGGGCAGCGGTCGCACTGGTCGTTCGCCGTGGCGGTGAAGGTCGACGCCGCCATCGAGTCCGCGACGGCGTCGACGAGCGTGCGTGCCCAGCCCGGTTCGCCGTCCTCGGGCTCGAGGCCTGGCTGGATGCGCAGCGTCGCCGCCGCTCCCGTGCCCAGGTACACGAGCGCGGCCTCGGCGCTGCGCACGCCCGGAGGCAGCTCGGCGAACGCACCCTCGTCGACGGCCAGCTGGTAGGCAGCGAGCTGGGGGTTCTCGGCGGCCTTGGCCACCGAGGGCGGGCTCGCGCCGGTCTTGAGGTCGACGACGCGGACCTGTCCGTCGCCGATGCTCTCGATCCGGTCCGCGGTGCCCCGCACGAGCGCGCGATCGGTCGCGAGCTCGAAGGCCCCCTCGACGAGCAGCGCGTCCCCGGCACCGGCCAGGTAGCTCGCGAGGCGCCGGACCATCGCCTCGGCCTTCGTGCGCGTCGCGCGCGCCGGCCAGCCAGAGCCGAGCCCGAGCTCGGCCCACCGCTCGTCGAGCGCAGCGACGAGCTCGTCGTAGGTGCCCGCGGGGTGCTCCTGCGCGATCGCGTGGACGAGGGTGCCGAGCGTCTGGTGCCCGGAGTCCGCCGCGGTGCCGCCCGCGGCCTCGAGGGCCCAGCGCAGGGTGCACCGCTGGGCGGTCTCGATGCGCGACGGCGACACAGGCACCCGCTCGTCGGGTCCCCACAGCGCGACGTCGGACGAGGTCTCGGCGAGCCCGTGCCAGGTCGCGGGATCCGCGCCGTCGACACCCTCGCGCGCCAGGCGCGCCAGCGTGCGGACCGCGTCGTCGTCGGGGGCCTCGCCCTTCTGGGCTGCCAGCTCGATGCCGGCCCGCAGCCGGGCGACCAGACCCCGCAGGTCGAGCGGCGAGCCCACCGCGACGCGTCGCGGGTCGTCCACCTCGTCGTCGACAGCCTGGACGAGATCCAGGAACGCCGAGGGCTGCGAGTCCGCGTCGGCGACCGCCGTCACGAGCAGCTGCGATCGCGCGCGCGAGCAGGCCGTCGCGAACGAGCGGAGCTCGTCGGACAGCACCGCCTGACGCGCCAGCGCCGCTCGCTCGCCCGCGTCGCCCGGTCCCGTGGCCGACGCCGAGGTCCGGCCGGAGACGATGTCGGTGAGCTGCTGCGCCCCGAGGATCGAGTCGCGCAGGCGAAGGTCCGGCCACGTGCCTTCCTGCACCCCGGCGACGACGACCACCTGCCACTCCCGGCCCGACGCACCTGCCGGCGTGAGCACCTGCACGTCGGCGCGGCGCGCGCGGGCGGCGATCGAGTCGGCCGGCAGGTCCTGGGAGACGAGCCAGTCCACGAACGCGCCCGGTGTCGCGCGCGGCATGCGGTCGACGAACGTCTCGGCGGCCCGGAACAGCGCGAGCACCGCGTCCAGGTCACGGTCGGCACGAGCACCGGCGACACCGCCGGCGAGGGCCGAGCGGCGCCACGGCTCTGCCAGGCCCGCGGCCGACCACAGCGCCCACAGCACCCGCTGCGCGTCGGCTCCGGGAGCCGCGGCCGCCTCGGCCCCGGACGCGAGCACGTGCGCGAGCCGGTGGACGTGGCGGGCGACGGACGACGGCAAGGTCGCTGCTCGGTCCCGCCCGGCCACGGCCTCGACGAGCAGGGCGTCGCTGCTGCGACCTCCGCCGCCGGTGAGCTCCTCGGCGCGCAGCGCGCGCCGCACCCGGCGCAGCCCGACCGCGTCGAGCCCGCCGAGCGGCGAGCAGGCGAGCGTCGCCGCGAGGGCGGCGTCGAGCTCAACGGCGCCGACGGCGACCGCCATCGCGGAGAGCAGGGGCCGCACCGCGGGCTCGTCGCGCAGCGGGACGTCGCTGCCGAGCACGCTCACCGGCACGGATGCGCCCGCCAGCGCTCGGCGCAGGGCGGTCACCTGCGTCCCCGAGCGCGCGATCACCGCCATGTCGGACCAGTCCACGCCACGCTCGAGGTGCGCCGAACGCAGCGCGCGAGCGACGAACGCCGCCTCCTGCGCAGCGCTGGGCAGCACGACTGCGCGGGCGGTCCCCGTCGGTGCGTCCGCGGGCGGTTCGGCCCGGCGGTGCCGTACCGCACCCACGGTCCCGACCCGGTCGGCGACCCGCGAGACCACGGCACGGATGGCGCTGCCGTGCCGCCACACCACGTCGAGCGTGCAGACCTGCGCGCCGAGCTCTCCCTCGCCGCGGCCCTCGACCGTCGCGCGCCCGACGAGCGCCGGGCTGGCACCCCGGAAGGTCTGCACCGCGACGTCGGGATCGGCCAGGAGGAGCAGCCGGGCGCCGTCGTCCGCCAGCACGCGCAGGAGCCGTGCCGTCGCCGAGGTGCTCTCCTGGTGGTCGTCCACCACGACGAGGTCCCATGTCGGCCGGGGTGCTCGCGGCACCTCCGAGTCCCAGGCGAGCAACGCCTGTGCGGCCTCGTCGACCACGACGGCCGGGTCGAACCGGTCGCCGACGTCGGGCGTCCCGCTGCGCAGCTGAAGGACGTCGAGGTACTCCTCGTACAGCACCGCCGCGGCGACCCACTGCGGGCGGTCGTGCGCGGCACCCAGGTCCGCGAGGTCGGCCGGCGTCAGGCCGCGCTCGGCCGCGCGCATGAGCAGGTCGCGCAGCTCGTCGCGAAACGCCCGCACGCCGAGCGCCTCCGCCGGGACGCTCGAGGGCCAGTCGATCCGCACGCCCTCACCGACGGCGTGCCCGCTCAGGAGGTCACCCAGCACGAGGTCCTGCTCGGGTCCGGACACCAGCGTCGGCGCCGGTTCGCCGAGCAGCCCGGCCCGTGCTCGCAGGATGGCGAAGGCCGCCGCCGCCGGTGTCTGGACCAGCCCCCGCCCGGCCGTGCGCCGCAACCGCGCGGCCAACCGGTCGCGCAGGTCCCCCGCCGCCCGGCGGCTGGCCGCGAGCACCAGGACACGGTCCGGGTCGACGCCCGCCTCGACGGCGCGGACCACGGACTCGAGCGCGACGGTCGTCTTGCCGGTGCCAGGAGCGCCGAGCGCGAGCACCGCACGAGCGCCGCCGACGACCCGCGCGACGGCTTCCGCCTGGCCGGCGTCGAGCTCCGGCGCCGTCGCCGGACGCGCCAGGTCGGGGCGCAGCAGGCGCAGGGCGGAGTCGGTCACGGCGCAGATCCCATCACGGACCGCCGACACGGGACGACCGGCGCCACCGAGCGGATCGCCGTCACCTCCCGGCGGACGGGTACGGCCACGCGTTCGGGGCGCACGGCGCGACCCGGTAGGTCTGCTGCTGCATCACGGGCGCGAGCCGTCCTGCGCCCTGGCACCGCTCGTGCGCGTGGCCGAGCAGGTGACCGACCTCGTGGTTGACCACGTAGCGCCGGTAGGTGGTGCGGTTCGTGAACTCGTCGGTCGCCAGCACCCAGCGGCGGAAGTTGATCGTCGCGCGCCCGGCGCGGCCGCACGAGACCTGTCCGCGGGTCCGCAGCGGCGCGCACAGGCGATCGACGGTGTCCGGAGACGCCAGCACGACGCGCAGGTCGGCCCGGCCGGCGGTCCGGTCGAACGACATCGTGCCGTCCGCACCCCAGCTGCGCGGGTCGTTCAGGGTGCGCATGACGAAGGCAGCGAACCTGCTCGCGTCGACCGGCAGCCCGTCCTCCACCTCGACGCGCACGCGTCGCACCGTGCCCGTCCGTGGCCCCGCGGAGGAACCCGGCACGACGACGAGGTGCCCGGACGCCGAGTCCTCCACGTCCTGCGAGAGGAGCCCGGCGGCGACATCGCTGCTGGACAGCCCGGGCGGCAGGGACGGACGGCGGGTGGCACGAGTCGGCGCGGCCGTGCTCTGCGTCCGAGCGGCCGGCGCGGCCTTGCTCTGCACCCGAGCGGCTGGGCTCGAGCGCGCGTCGGCAGCGCTCCTCGAACCCGACGCCGCCGACACGCTCTCGCCCGCCTGCGGGCCCACGTGGTCCGGTCCGGGTCCCAGGGCCATGAGCGCCGCCCCCACGACGACGAAGACGGCGACGAGCACCGCGACGCTCGGCACCCCGGCGCGGTTCCGCTCTGACCGCGAGTGCCGCCGATCGGGTGGTCCGGACTCCCTTCGGGCGTCCGATCCGTGGGATCCCACCGATGTCACCCCGCCATCGTGACATCCCCGACACATCGTGTGGCTAACATCGCGCCATGAGCGGGGCTGCGAGCGTGTCGGGGAATCGCCCCCGAAGTCCGCGCATGGCGCGGGACGAACGGCGCGCGCAGGTGCTGCGGATCGCCCAGGAGCTCTTCTCCTCGGAGGGCTTCCACCACGTCTCGATGGACGACATCGCCGATCGCGCCGAGGTCTCCAAGCCGGTCCTGTACCGCCACTTCCCCTCCAAGCTCGACCTGTACCTCGCGGTCGTCGAGGAGCGCGGCACCGACCTGCTCGGCGCGGTGGACGAGGCCGTCCGGCCGATCGAGGAGGGGCCCGTCAACCCCGGCGACGGACGCGCGGTCGTCGCCGCGATCGTGCGGGCGTACATGTCCTTCGTCGAGACGGCGGGCGAGTCGTCGGCGCTGCTGTTCGAGTCCGACGTCACGCACGACACGGACGTCCGGGCGCGGGTCGAGCACGCGTCGTCCCAGACCGCGCGACGGATCGCCGCCGTCCTGCAGCCGGTCACGGGCCTGACCGCCGAGGACTGCGACATCCTGGCCGTCGCCCTGATCTCGCTCGCGCAGGGCGCGGCGACGCACCGCTACCGCAGCTCGGAGGACGGCTCGGACGACGCGGGCCACGAGCACGCCGCCGAGCTCGTCACGCGCCTCGCATGGGCGGGCGTGCAGGGCCTGATCCGGCCCGACTTCGAGTACGCCGAGTCGTTCAGCAGCCCCGAGCGCACCTGACGTCACGGACGGTTTCGCCGAGCGCGGACGCGGCCGGGACGAGCCGCGCGACGACCTAGGATCGAGCCAGCAGCGGCGTGTGCCGCGCGTTCGACCAGGACAAGGAGCTCATGGTGGAGATCACGATCGGGGTGCAGAACCTGCCGCGGGAGATCGTGCTGGAGTCGGACCAGACGGCCGACGAGGTCGCTGCCGTTGTCGCCGCCGCTCTCGCAGGTCGCCCCGCGCTCGAGCTCGTCGACTCGCGCGGTCGTCAGGTGATCGTGCCGACGGCCTCGCTCGGCTACGTGGAGATCGGCGCGGAGACCAAGGGACGCGTCGGCTTCGGCACCGTCTGAGCCATCTCGTCGGCGCCCGCCGGCCTTAGCCGGCCACGGGGCGCTGGACCCGGACCGGGGTGATCCGCGCGAGCGGGTCGCCCCGGTCTGCTGCGTTGCGGGCC
>JBCECL010000033.1:10123-12842 GCA_039207135.1 Brevundimonas sp. | reverse complement strand
GGGCCCGTCAGCCCCGCGACCTCGCGATCAGGGCGTCAGACCGAGCCGCGACATCCGGCGCGTGTGCTGCGCGGTGAGCTCGCCGAAGACCTTGCCGGGTCCGTTCGCGGGCGCCGTCGGGGTCGGCTTGCCCTCCGCCTCGGCCGCGCGCGCGTCCGAGCGGGCGAGCAGCCTGGTCAGGCCCGGCCGTTGCGTCAGCAGACCCTGGACCACGCCGAGCGCCTCGCCGACGAGTCGCCGGCCCCACAGGGCGAGCCGCGACGTGAGCACCCCGTCGTCGGACCCGGCGGCGTCGAGCTCGGTCACCGCGAGGTCCGCGTGCGACGCGTCGTCGAGCACCTCGAGCACGATCTCCCGCGAGCGCTCGTCGAGCCCCTCGGCCACGAGCCGGCAGAAGTCGTCTGCGACGCCGTAGCCGACGTACGCCTTGAGCAGCCGCTCCCACCACGTGCTCGGCTGGGTGCGCGCGTCGAAGTCGGTGAGCACGTCGTCGAACTGCCGCAACGCCGCCTCGGGGTCACCGCCGAGCTCGACGATGCGCGCGAGCACGCGGTCTCGGCGCTGGACCGCCGCCGCCGCGAACCGGCTCAGCGCGAGGCGCTGCTCGACGGTCGGCGCGATCGCGGAGTCGGAGGCGAGCCGCACGAAAGCGGTGTGCTCGAGGTGCGCGACGAGGCCGAGGAGCTCGACGGTGTCCGCGGTGTCACCCGTGGGCCGCTCACCTGCGGGCCGGTCACCTACGGGCTGCGGTGCGCCGTCACGCCGTGTGGTCGTCATCCGGCGAATCGTAGTCGCGTCCTCCGGGGCACCGCGACGTCGGGTGCGTCCGGGCAGGCCACCGCACGGCTCGCACACGACCGGCACATCTTCTGCGGCCCGATGACAACGCCGTCCGATAGACTGCACTTGTACAACGGTTGCCCGGTCGTCTCGGTTTTCCGGTCTGACGACCATCCCGCGTTGCCGCGGCCCCCTTCGACAGAGGGCCAGGACGGGCTCGCGGGACGACTTTCACGATCGGCTGCCGGCCAACCCGAGTGGTGACGACCGCTGTCGCCCGGGATGCCCGACGCCCCTCGTCGGCCCCGGTCCGCGCGCGACGCGCCACCCTTCGCAGTGAAGAGTCGACCGTGACCATCATCGATCCCGAGATCGAGCCCACCGAGGCCTCTGCCCTCGCCGCCCCCATGACCCGCCCGCTGAAGAGCACGTACTCGTCGGTGCAGGCCGTCGACGCGTCGTTCTCCGACTTCGACGTCCGCCCCGAGATCGTCGAGGCGCTCGCCGCAGCTGGCATCACGCACCCGTTCCCCATCCAGGCCATGACGCTGCCCGTCGCGCTCGCCGGGCACGACATCATCGGCCAGGCCAAGACCGGTACCGGCAAGACGCTCGGCTTCGGTGTGCCGCTGCTCAACCGCGTCGTTGCCCCGGGCGAGGACGGCTACGACCAGCTCCAGTCCCCCGGCAAGCCGCAGGCGCTCGTCGTCGTGCCGACGCGCGAGCTCGCGGTCCAGGTGGCCGGCGACCTCGCGACCGCGTCCGCCAAGCGGTCGGTCCGCGTCGTGCAGGTGTACGGCGGTCGCGCGTACGAGCCGCAGATCGACGCTCTGAACAAGGGCGTCGACGTGGTCGTCGGCACGCCGGGCCGCATGATCGACCTGCTCAAGCAGCGTCACCTGGACCTGTCGTTCGCCAAGACGGTCGTGCTCGACGAGGCCGACGAGATGCTCGACCTCGGCTTCCTGCCCGACGTCGAGACGCTGCTCGCCGCGACCCCCGCCTCGCGCCACACCATGCTGTTCTCGGCGACCATGCCGGGCGCGGTCGTGGCCATGGCGCGTCGCTACATGACGCAGCCGACGCACATCCGCGCGCAGGACCCCGACGACGACGGCCGCCAGACGGTCAAGAACATCAAGCAGGTCGTCTACCGCGCGCACGCGCTCGACAAGGTCGAGATGGTCGCGCGCATCCTGCAGGCCAACGGCCGCGGCCTGACCATCGTCTTCGCCCGCACCAAGCGCACCGCCGCCAAGGTGGCCGACGACCTCGTCGAGCGCGGCTTCGCCGCCGGCGCGCTGCACGGCGACCTCGGCCAGGGCGCCCGCGAGCAGGCGCTGCGCGCGTTCCGCCACGGCAAGGTCGACGTGCTCGTCGCGACCGACGTCGCCGCGCGCGGCATCGACGTCGAGGACGTCACGCACGTCATCAACTACCAGTGCCCGGAGGACGAGAAGACCTACCTGCACCGCACCGGGCGCACCGGCCGCGCGGGCAACAAGGGCACGGCCGTGACGTTCGTCGACTGGGACGACGTGCCGCGCTGGGGCCTGATCGACAAGGCGCTCGGCCTCGGCATCCCGGAGCCCGTCGAGACGTACTCCAGCTCGCCGAACCTGTACGAGGACCTCGACATCCCCGCCGGCACCAAGGGTCGCCTGCCCAAGTCGCAGCAGACCCGCGAGGGGCTCGCGGCCGAGACGCTCGAGGACCTGGGCGAGACCGGCAAGCGCGGCGGCGGCGCGCGTCCGTCGGCCGGCGACCGTGGCCCGCGCACCGGTGGACGCGGCGACGGCCGTCGCCAGGGCGGCGGCAACCAGGGTGGCGCGAGCCAGGGCGGTCGTCGCCAGGGCGGCGACTCGTCGCACCGCACCGACTCCGGCAAGCCCGCCGCCAACCCGGCGGCGCGCGCGGACGGCACCCAGGCACCCGAGGG
>JBCECL010000033.1:6889-10023 GCA_039207135.1 Brevundimonas sp. | reverse complement strand
AGGTGAGGCGAGCGGGGCGGGGTCAGGCTGCGGCGACGAAGGCCGTGACCGCGTTCGCGATGAGCTGGACCGCGATCGCGGCGAGCAGGAGGCCGGCGATGCGGGTGACCAGGATCGTCCCGGAGTCCTTGAGCACGCCGTGGATCACGTTGGCGAACCGCATCGACAGGTAGAGGCACACGTGCACGGCGAGGACGCCGAGCGCGATGGCGGCCCAGTCGGCGGGCGTGCCGTCGGACTGCTGCACGAACACCATGGTCGCGACGATCGCGCCCGGTCCCGCCAGGAGCGGCGTGCCGAGCGGCACGAGCGCGACGTTGACCTGCGAGTTGCCCGACGGCTGGGGCTCCTCCATCTTTCCGGTCAGCAGCTCCATCGCGACGAGCAGGAGCAGCAGACCACCCGACCCCTGCAGGGCGGCCAGCGAGATGTGCAGGTAGTTCAGCAGCTGCTGGCCGAAGATCGCGAACGAGACGATGACGCCGAAGGCGACGAGGATCGCCTGGCGCGCCGCGCGGTTGCGCTGCTTGCGCGTCATGGCGGCGGTCAGCCCCAGGAAGATCGGCACCGTGCCGGGCGGGTCCATGATCACGAACAACGTGATAAAGACCGACCCGAACAGTCGTGGGTCGAAGACGTCGCTCACGGCCTGATCACCTGACTCGTTCCTTGCTCCTCGATGGCCGCCAGGACGGACGGCTCGGTGAGATTCTCTCCCAGCCGGTTGGCCTTGCCCGTCCCGTGGTAGTCCGACGACCCGGTCACGAGCAGCCCGAGCCGCTCCGCGATCGCCGTCAGCCGCGCCACCTGGGCGGGCGAGTGGTCGCGGTGGAAGACCTCGATGCCTCCGAGCCCGGCCTCGGCCAGCTCGTCGAAGACGTCGTCGGGCACGATGCGTCCGCGCGCGTCGGCACCGGGGTGGGCGAAGACGGGCACCCCGCCCGCCGCGCGGATCGCGGCGACCGCGTCGGGAGCGTCGGGGGCGTAGTGCGGCACGTGGTAGCGCCCGTCGGCGCGCAGCAGCTGGGCGAACGCGGCGTCGCGGCTGGGCACGACGCCGCGCGCGACGAGCGCGTCGGCGATGTGGGGTCGCCCGACGACGACCGCGCCGCGCGACTGGTCGAGCACGTCCTGCCACGTGATCGGGACGTCGCGGCTCAGCTTCTCCACCATCCGCTGGGCCCGGTGCACGCGCGCGTCTCTCGTGCGGTCCAGCTCGTCGAGGAGCGCCGGGTGCGCGGGGTCCTGCAGGTAGCTGAGCAGGTGCACGGACATCCCTCGCGAGCGCCCGGAGACCTCCGTGCCCGGCACCAGCGCGATGCCGAGCTCGCGGGCCGCCTGCTCGGCCTCGGCCCAGCCGGCGGTCGTGTCGTGGTCGGTCAGGGCCACGACGTCGAGACCTGCCGCCGCCGCGTCCGCGACGACCTGACCAGGCGAACCGGTGCCGTCCGAGGCCGTGGAGTGGGTATGCAGGTCGATGCGCACGATCCCCCACGCTATCCGGCGGCGGAGGGCGTGGCTCGCAGCGCGAGCCGAGGCACGCTCGCGGCGGTGGGAAGATGGACCGATGAGCACGGACGTGACCCCTGACGCCAGCCAGAACTCCACCAGTACGAACGACGCCAGCACGAGTGCGCAGCCGCTGGCCGATCGCGGAGCGAACCGCTCGCAGCGCCCGGGCTCGGCCGAGTTCACGCGCTGGATCACGTCCGGCTGGGGCGAGCGAGCGGCGTCGGACGCCACGCGCAGCCCCGCCGCCGACCACACCGCCGGGCGCCGCAGCGCGCTCTCGGCGCAGTTCCCCGGCGAGCGCCTCGTCGTCCCGGCGGGCTCGTTCAAGGTCCGCTCGAACGACACCGACTACCGGTTCCGCCCGCACTCGGCGTTCGCGCACCTGACCGGCCTGGGCGTCGAGCAGGAGCCGGACGCGGTGCTCGTGCTGCACCCCGTCGAGGACGGCTCGGGCGACGACGGCTCCGGCCACCGCGCGGTGCTGTACGTGCGCCCGCTCGCAGGCCGGGACACCGACGAGTTCTTCTCCGACTCGCGCTACGGCGAGTTCTGGGTGGGCGCGCGCCCCACGCTCGACGACCTCGAGACGACGACCGGGATCCGCACCGCGCACGTCGACGACCTGCGCGACGCGCTCGCCAAGGACGTCGGCCCGGACGGCGTGCAGGTGCGCGTCGTGCCCGGTGTCGACGACGCGGTCGAGGCGGTCGTCGAGGAGATCCGCGCGACCGAGGCCGCCGGCGAGCGCGACGAGCGGCTCGCGGAGGCCCTGTCCGAGCTGCGGCTCGTCAAGGACGCGTACGAGATCGAGCAGCTGCAGCTGGCCGTCGACGTGACGATCGAGGGCTTCGTCAAGATGGTGGCGCGGCTGCCCGTCGCGCAGGAGCACGCGCGCGGCGAGCGGGTCCTCGAGGGGACGTTCGTCGGGCACGCCCGCCAGGAGGGCAACGCGGTCGGCTACGAGACGATCGCGGCGGCGGGCGAGCACGCCACGACGCTGCACTGGACCGACAACGACGGGCCCGTGAGGTCCGGCGACCTCGTGCTGATCGACGCCGGGGTCGAGGTCGACTCGCTGTACACCGCCGACGTGACCCGCACGCTGCCCGTGGACGGCCGGTTCACCGAGGTGCAGCGCCGCGTCTACCAGGCCGTGCTCGACGCGGCCGATGCCGCGTTCGAGGCCGCCGTTCCGGGTGCGCGGTTCCGGGACGTGCACGCCGCAGCGATGGAGGTCATCGCCTACCGCCTCGAGGAGTGGGGGCTGCTTCCCGTCCCGGCAGCCGAGGCGCTCGATCCCGAGAACCAGCAGCACCGTCGCTGGATGGTGCACGGCACGAGCCACCACCTCGGCCTCGACGTGCACGACTGCGCCCTGGCCCGCGCGGAGCTCTACCTCGACGGCGTGCTCGAGCCCGGCATGGTCTTCACGATCGAGCCCGGCCTGTACTTCAAGTCCGACGACCTGCTGGTGCCCGCCGAGTACCGCGGGATCGGCGTGCGGATCGAGGACGACGTGCTCGTCACCGCGCAGGGCGCGGTCAACCTGAGCGCCGGGCTGCCCCGCGAGCCGGACGCGATCGAGGCGTGGATGGCCGACCTGCTGCCCTGACGGCGGCGCG
>JBCECL010000033.1:0-6789 GCA_039207135.1 Brevundimonas sp. | reverse complement strand
GAGCCGGACGCGATCGAGGCGTGGATGGCCGACCTGCTGCCCTGACGGCGGCGCGGCGCCCGTCCGAGCTGCGCCGCCCGCCCGGGCCGCGCCGGCCCGCTCAGGACTGCGGCGGCGCGGGCGGCTGGGTCGGCGTGTGCGGACCGGCGGGCGCCTCCGGGCCGTCCGCCGATGGGGGTGCGTCGTCCTCGGGTGCGCGGGGCGTGGGCGGAGCCTGCGCAGGGACCGGGGGCTGCGTCGGAAGCGTGGCCGCGGTGGGCGGCCACCCGCCGTGGACGCCGCCGAGCCCCGCCAGCAGGTTGCGCGCCTGGTGCGCCTTCTCTGAGTGGCACAGCACGGCGTACGTCGATGCGACGATCTGGCTGGACGACGTGAAGTCCCGGCGCCCGCGCGAGAACGCGTAGGTCAGCACCGAGAACAGCAGTCCGAACGCTCCGCCGATGAGCACCGACGGCAGGAACGGGCTCGGCCCGCTGCCCCCCGCGAAGAGCGCGAGCACGAGCCCGACGAACAGCCCGAACCACGCGCCCATCAGGAACCCGCCGGACGCGACGCGGGGGTAGGACAGCTTGCCCGTGACCCGCTCCACCATGCGCAGGTCGGCGCCGACGATCGTGAGCATCGGCAGCGGGAACGACTTCTCGGCCAGCAGCTCGACGGCACGCTGTGCCTCGAGGTAGGTGCCGTAGGTCGCGACCGTCTCGCCCTGCGGCAGCGTGGGCGTGCGGGGGACGCGCACGGGACGGTTGAACGACATGCGTTCGATCCTCCCCCGCCGAGCGCACGGGCCGCTACCCCGACCCGCCGCGCAGCCAGCCTGCGGTGCGCATCCGGGCCGGGCGCACATCCGGGCCGGGCGCACATCGGGGCAAGCTGCACATCGGGGCACGGCGCGCTGCCGGGCCGCTCAGAGCGGGCGCAGCGCCGCACAGCGTCTACTCTGGCCGATGTGAGCAGCGTCGGGACCAGGGTGTTCGTCGCGCGCCTCGCCGGGACCACCGTGTTCGACCCGTTGGGTGACCAGGTCGGGCGCGTGCGCGACGTCGTCGTGCTGGTCAGGCCCAAGGGCGCGCCCCGCGCCGTCGGCCTCGTCGTCGAGGTTCCCGGCAAGCGACGGGTCTTCCTGCCGCTCACCCGCGTGACCGCCGTCGACGCCGGCCAGGTCATCTCGACCGGCCTGGTGAACATGCGCAGGTTCGAGCAGCGCGCCTTCGAGACGATGGCGGTCGGCGAGCTGCTGGACCGCACGGTCGAGTTCGTCGACGGCTCCGGCACGGGCACGGTCGAGGACCTGGCCATGGAGCTGCAGCGCACCGGCGACTGGCTCGTCACCAAGCTGTTCGTGCGGCGCAACGTTCCCGGCGGCCACCGCGGGATCCTGCGCCGGCGCGGCGAGACCGTCCTGGTCGAGGTCGGTGACGTCACCGGCCTCTCGCGCGGCACGGCCGCGCAGGGCGCCGAGCTGCTGCTCGCGCAGTACGAGGACCTCAAGCCCGCCGACCTCGCAGACGTCCTGCACGACCTCGGCAGCACCCGCCGGCTCGAGGTCGCGAGCGCGCTCGACAACGACCGCCTCGCCGACGTCCTCGAGGAGCTTCCCGAGGACGACCAGGTCGCGATCCTGCAGGGCCTCGCGCTGGGCCGCGCCGCCGACGTCCTGGAGGCCATGGAGCCCGACGACGCCGCCGACCTGCTGGGCGAGCTGCCCGACGAGCAGGCCGCCGAGCTGCTCGAGCTCATGGAGCCCGACGAGGCCAAGGACGTGCGCCGGCTGCTCGCCTACGAGGACAACACCGCTGGTGGTCTCATGACGACCGAGCCGGTGATCCTCGGCCCGGAGACCTCGATCGCGGCCGCGCTCGCGCACGTGCGACGCCAGGACCTCACTCCCGCGCTCGCCTCGATGGTGTTCGTCACGCGCCCCCCGCTCGAGACGCCGACCGGGCGCTTCATCGGCGTCGTGCACCTGCAGCGCATGCTCCGCGAACCCCCGCACGAGTCCATCGGCTCGTACGTCGACAGCGACATCGAGCCGATCGCCGTCGACGCGCCGCTCATGTCCGTCACGCGCCAGCTCGCCACGTACAACCTGCTCGCGCTGCCCGTGGTCGATGCCGAGCGGCGCCTGCTGGGCGCGGTCTCGGTCGACGACGTGCTCGACCACCTGCTGCCCGAGGACTGGCGCGAGGCGGACGACGAGGAGAACGACGCGGCCGAGGTGGGCCGTGGCTGACCGCCTGGACCAGCCGCGCTCGACGCGGCGCACGATCATCCCCCGGCCTCGCCGCGAGGAGGACGCAGCGGGTCGGCTCTCGGAGTCGATCGCGCGGTTCCTGGGGACGCCGACGTTCATCATCTGGCTGACGGTCTTCTGCATCGCGTGGATCGCGTGGAACACCTTCATGCCCGACCACCTGGTGTTCGACCAGCCCAGCAACGGGTTCACCGCGCTCACCCTGATGCTCTCGCTGCAGGCGTCGTACGCCGCGCCCCTGATCCTGCTCGCGCAGAACCGGCAGACCGACCGCGACCGCGTGCAGTTCGAGCAGGACCGCCAGCGCTCCGAGCGCAACCTCGCCGACACCGAGTTCCTCGCGCGCGAGGTCGCGGCGCTGCGCATCGCGCTGTCCGAGGTCGCGACCCGTGACTTCGTGCGCTCCGAGCTGCGCAACCTGCTCGAGGAGATGCGCGAGGACCGCGAGCAGCCCGACGACGAGCCGGGCGCCGGGCAGGAGCGCGGGGCCTGAGTCGGACGGCCCACGGTCCTGCCGCTCGGGCGACCTACGATGGGCGCCATGCCTGACTCCCCCGTCGACGACACGATCGTCGCTGCCGTCCGCACCGCGCTCGACGCCGTTCTCGACCCCGAGATCCGCCGCCCGATCACCGAGCTCGGCATGGTGCGTTCGATCGACGTGGTCGACGGCGTCGCGACGGTCGGCATCGACCTGACGACCGCGGGGTGCCCGCTCAAGGACACGCTGACCCGCGACGTCACGGCCGCGGCCGTGGCGGTCGAGGGCGTCGCCGAGGTGCGCGTCGCGATGGGCGTGATGAGCGCGGACCAGCGCGCGGCGCTGCGAACGATGCTGCGCGGCACCGACGCCGAGCCGGTGATCCCGTTCGCGCAGCCGGGCTCGCTGACGAAGGTCTTCGCGATCGCGTCGGGCAAGGGCGGTGTCGGCAAGTCGTCGGTCACGGCGAACCTCGCGGTCGCGATGGCGGCCGAGGGCCTGCGCGTCGGGATCGTCGACGCCGACATCTACGGCTTCTCCATCCCCCGGATGCTCGGCGTGACGCGCCAGCCCACGCGGGTGGACGACATGCTGCTGCCGCCCGTCGAGCACGGCGTGAAGGTCGTCTCCATCGGCATGTTCGTGCCCCCGGGTCAGCCGGTCGTGTGGCGCGGCCCCATGCTGCACCGCGCGCTGCAGCAGTTCCTCGCCGACGTCTTCTGGGGCGACCTGGACGTCCTGCTGCTCGACCTGCCACCCGGCACCGGCGACATCGCGATCTCGGTGGCACAGCTGCTGCCCGGCTCGCAGATCGTCGTCGTCACGACTCCCCAGCTCGCGGCGGCCGAGGTGGCCGAGCGCGCAGGGTCGGTCGCCGTGCAGACGCGCCAGCACGTCGTGGGCGTCGTCGAGAACATGGCCTGGCTCGACCAGCCCGACGGCTCGCGCCTGCACCTGTTCGGCGAGGGTGGCGGCGAGCGCGTCGCGGAGAGCCTGACCGCGCTGACCGGCACCGACGTCCCCGTGCTCGGGCAGATCCCGCTCGACGTGCGGCTGCGCGAGGCCGGTGACGGCGGCGTGCCCGTCGTGCTCTCCGACCCCGACTCGCCCGCCGCCGAGGCGCTGCGTGGCGTAGCCCGCGCGCTGACGGCGCGCAAGCGCGGGCTCGCGGGGATGTCCCTCGGGCTTACGCCGGCCGGTCGCTGACCGTCGACGGGTGCGCGCGGGCCACGTCCGCGTGCAGCGCGAAGAGGATCGAGTACGGCTCGCCGTCCGGGTCCGGGGCGCGCGCGGCGTACTCCTCGAGCAGGTCGGTGAGCCTGCGATCCAGCTCGGCGTAGGCCGCGGCGTCGAGCCGCAGTCCCAGGCGCGCGATGCGCATGGCGTCCGGGTCGGGCAGCAGGTCGACCTCCTCGAGGAAGGCGTCGATCATCACGCGCGCCTGCCCTGCGCCGCCCGGGGTGCGCCACGATCGGCCCGTCGCGAGGTAGGGGACCTCGCGCGAGCCCCGCGCCCCGCGCCGCGTCGGCTGGGCCGCGAGGAACCCCCTGTCGACGAGCGTGCGCACGTGGTGCAGCACGGTCGCGGGGTTCTTGCCCAGCCGTTCGGCGATCTCGCGGTTGGTCAGCGGCTCGTCGAGGCACAGCCGCAGGATCCGCAGGCGGACGGTCGACGCGAGCGCTCGCGCGTCGGCGTCGATGTCGTCGGTGGTGCGCACGGAACTCTCGTCGACGGTGCCCATGCGCCCATCGTGGCCGACTGATCGAGTTTTCTCAATCACACGGGGCTAAGTGATTGACTTTTCTCAATCACTTGTCGCACGCTGGTCCGGTGACCCAGCCGCGCCGCTCCCTCATCCACCACCCCGACTTCCGTCGACTGTGGACCGGTGACGCGCTGGGGCAGCTCGGCGCCCAGCTCAGCTACCTCGCCCTGCCGGTGTTCGCCGTGAAGCACCTCGATGCGACCGAGTGGCAGATGGGCGCGCTCACGGCCGCCGAGACCGCCGCCTTCCTCGTGATCGGCCTCCCGGCCGGCGCCTGGGTCGACCGGATGCGCAAGCGCCGCGTGCTGATCGTGTCCGACCTGGTGCGCGCCGTCGTGCTGACGATCGTGGTCCTGGCGGCGTTCGCCGACGCGGCGACCATGCCTCTGCTCATCTGCGCCGGGCTCGTGCTCAGCGCCGCGTCGGTGTTCTTCGACGTCGCCCACCAGAGCTACGTCCCCGGACTCGTCGGCCTGGAGCACATCGTCGAGGGGAACTCGAAGCTGCAGGCGACGCAGTCCGTCGCGCAGGTCGCCGCACCGGCCATCGGCGGCGCGCTCCTGCGCGTGGTGAGCGCCCCCGCGCTCATCGCCGTCAATGTCGTCACGTACCTGATCTCGGCGTTCACCGTGGCCCGCATCCAGCACCGCGAGGAGCCGCCGTCGCCCGACTCCCGGCGGCCGCTGCGCACCGAGATCGCCGAAGGCATGCGGTTCGTCGTCCACCAGCCGCTCCTGCGCCGCATCGTCGCGTGCACCGGCGGATCGAACTTCGCGGGAGCGATCACCAACGCCGTCTTCGTCATCTACGCGCTGCGGACCCTCGGGCTGAGCACCGCGACGTTCGGCACCGTGATGTCCGCGTCCGCCATCGGTGGGCTGGTCGGCGCGGTCTCGGCGGACCGCTTCGCGCGGTGGATCGGCGAGGCTCGCGTCATCCCCGTGGCTGCCATCGCGTGCGTCCCGGCGATCGCGCTCACCCCGCTCGCAGCCCATGCCGGGTTGCCGGCCGTGGCGCTGATGGTCGTCGGGGGCTTCACGATGTCGTTCTGCGTGGTGGTCTACAACGTCGCTCAGGTGAGCTTCCGCCAGCGCGTGTGCCCGCCGCCGCTGCTCGGCCGCATGAACGCCTCGATCAGGTTCGTCGTGTGGGGCTGCATGCCGATCGGCGGCCTGCTCGGCGGGTGGCTCGGCACGCACCTGGGCGTGCAGCCGACGCTCTGGGTCGCCGTCGGCATCGCCGCGCTCGCGACGCTCCCGGTCGTGCTCGGCCCGTTCCTGGGCATGCGTGACCTGCCGGGCGCACCCGACGCGGCCACCGACCCGGTCGAGCCGACCACTCCGGTCGAGCCGGCCGCCCCCGACGAGGCCACCGTCGCGGCGGGCACCGCGGCTCCGACGACCGCCGCGGGAACCGCGCCGTCCGGCGCAGCCGAGTGAGCCGTCAGACGTCGTACTCGACCACGAGGGGCGCGTGGTCGGAGAAGCGCTCGGCGTAGGTCGCGGCCCGGTCCACGGTCGCCGTGACCGCGGCGTCTGCGAGCTCGGGCGTCGCGATCTGGTAGTCGATGCGCCAGCCGGAGTCGTTGTCGAACGCGGCACCGCGCCAGGACCACCACGTGAACGGACCCGGCCCGTCGCCGCCGAGCTCACGCCCGAGGTCGCGCCAGCCGAGGTCGTCGAACCACCGGTCGAGGTACGCCCGCTCCCGCGGCAGGAAGCCCGCGGCCTTGACGTTGCCCTTCCAGTTCTTGATGTCCACCTCGCGGTGCGCGATGTTCACGTCACCGGCCACCACGGCGTAGCCGCCGCCCTCGGCGATGTCCGCGAGCCGGCTCGTCACGTGGTCCAGGAACGCGTACTTCTCGTCCATCGAGGGCTGCCCGACCGTCCCCGAGTGGATGTACGTCGACACGACCGTGATGCTGCGCGCGGGTGCGCCCTCGTGGGCCGCGAGCTCGAGGTCGGCCTCCACCCACCGGCCCGTGTCGCCGGTGACGCCCGTCTTCATGCCGATCCGCACCGCGCTCATCGGCAGGCGCGAGGCGATCGCGACCCCGGCTCGACCCTTGGTCTCGCTGGCCTCGTGCGCCAGGTGCCAGCCCTCCTCCGCGAGGTGGTCGGCGAGGATCTCGTCGGACGCGCGCACCTCCTGCAGGAGAAGCACGTCGGGCTTGCGCTGGTCGAGCCAGGTGTCCATCCCCCGGCGGAAGGCGGCACGGATGCCGTTGACGTTGACGGTCGCGATCGTGAGCACCGGACCATCCAACCCCACGCCACCGACACGCTT
>JBCECL010000032.1:34990-38078 GCA_039207135.1 Brevundimonas sp. | reverse complement strand
GGCACCCACTTCCACCCCGGCGTGAACGTCGGCCGTGGCGGCGACGACACGCTGTTCGCGCTGACCCCCGGTGCGGTCACCTTCGGCACGCGTCGTGGCCGCAAGGTCATCGACATCGTCGCCGTCGAGGCGTGATCTAGAGGCTCTGCCTCATCACCAGTTTTTCGTACGAAGGGGCGCACCGGTGCGGTGCGCCCCTTCGTCGTGTAGACCGAACGTAGAGCGAAGGAGGAACAGCTGTGGCGACATTCGTCGACCGGGTCGTGCTGTACGCGGCCGGCGGTGACGGTGGGCACGGCTGTGCGTCCATCCACCGCGAGAAGTTCAAGCCGCTTGCCGGCCCCGACGGGGGCAACGGCGGCAACGGCGGTTCCGTGATCCTGGAGGTCGACCCCCAGGTCACCACGCTGCTCGAGTTCCACCACCTCCCGCACCGCCACGCGCCCAACGGCACGCAGGGCATGGGCGACCACCGCGCCGGCAGCACCGGCGAAGACCTCGTGCTCGGCGTGCCCGACGGCACCGTCGTGAAGTCGACCGACGGTGAGGTCCTCGCCGACCTCGTGGGCGTGGGCGCGCAGTTCGTCGTCGCCGCCGGCGGGCGTGGCGGACTCGGCAACGCGGCACTGTCGTCGCCGCGTCGCAAGGCGCCCGGCTTCGCCCTGCTCGGTGAGCCCGGCACGACGCTCGACGTCGTCCTCGAGCTCAAGACCATCGCCGACGTCGCGCTCGTCGGCTACCCGAGCGCGGGCAAGTCGAGCCTGGTCGCGGCCATCTCCGCCGCACGGCCCAAGATCGCCGACTACCCGTTCACGACCCTCATCCCGAACCTCGGCGTCGTGCAGGCGGGCTCGGCGCGCTACACGGTCGCCGACGTCCCGGGCCTGATCCCGGGTGCGTCGCAGGGCAAGGGTCTGGGGCTCGAGTTCCTGCGCCACATCGAGCGGTGCGCCGTGCTGGTGCACGTGCTGGACTGCGCGACGCTCGAGCCGGACCGCGACCCGATCTCCGACCTCGACGTCATCGAGGCCGAGCTCGCGCACTACGCCGGCGACCTGGGCATCGAGGGCGGCCGCGTGCCGCTGAACGAGCGCCCGCGCATCGTCGTGCTCAACAAGATCGACGTGCCCGAGGCGCGCGACCTCGCCGACATGGTCAAGCCCGAGATCGAGGCACGCGGCATGCGGGTGTTCGAGATCTCGACCGCGTCGCACGAGGGGCTGCGCCCGCTGACGTTCGCGCTCGCCGAGATCGTCGAGAAGGCGCGCCGCGAGGCCCCCGTGCCCGAGGCGACGCGCGTGGTCCTGCGCCCGCAGGCGGTCGACGACGCCGGGTTCACCGTGAAGCGCCGCGAGGGTGGCGGCGCCGTGTGGTTCTCGGTGCGTGGTGAGAAGCCCGAGCGCTGGGTGCGGCAGACCGACTTCTCGAACGACGAGGCCGTCGGCTACCTGGCCGACCGCCTCGCGCGGCTCGGTGTCGAGGAGCGTCTGTTCGGGGCCGGCGCGGTCGCCGGCGACGAGGTCCGCATCGGACCCGACACCAACGCCGTGGTCTTCGACTGGGAGCCCACGCTGCTCACCGGCTCGGAGCTGCTCGGTGGCCCCCGTGGCACCGACCAGCGGATCGAGGAGCGCACGCGCCCGACCCGTGGCGAGAAGCGCATCGAGTACAAGGACCGCATGGACGCCAAGGCGCTCGCTCGCGAGGAGCTGTGGACCGAGCGGCAGCAGGGGCACTGGGCCGACCCGGCGGACGACGCCTGACCGATCAGCGGCGTCGCCGCCCGTCGGGCGTGCCCGCAGGTCCGGCGCGTCGTCCGCGCGTCGGATGGTCCACGGTCGCGTGCCTGTCACGGGGCACAATGCGGGGGTGACCGCCGCCGCCCTGCTCGACCGTCAGCAGCTGCCCGACGCGGCTCGCATCGTGGTGAAGGTCGGTTCGTCGTCGCTCACGAGCCCGGACGGCCGGCTCGACCCGGAGCGCCTGCGCGCGCTCGTCGAGGTGCTCGCCGCGCGTCGGGCCGCCGGGGGACAGGTCGTGCTGGTG
The DNA here is from genome assembly GCA_039207135.1 of Brevundimonas sp. GTDB lineage: Bacteria > Actinomycetota > Actinomycetes > Actinomycetales > Cellulomonadaceae > Cellulomonas. The sequence goes on along the minus strand of JBCECL010000032.1, from coordinate 36,032 downwards.
TCGTCGGGCGCGATCGCGGCCGCGATCGGGCCGCTGGGTCTCGCCGCGCGTCCCCGCGACCTGGCGACCCAGCAGGCCGCGGCCTCGGTGGGCCAGGGGCTCCTGGTCGCGCACTACACGCGCGCGTTCGCCGAGCACGGGCTGCGGGTCGGCCAGGTGCTGCTCACCGCCGACGACACCGTGCGGCGAGGCCACTACCGCAACGCGCACCGCGCGCTGACCCGGCTGCTCGACCTCGGGGTCGTCCCGGTGATCAACGAGAACGACGCCGTTGCCACCGACGAGATCCGGTTCGGCGACAACGACCGGCTCGCGGCGCTCGTCTCGCACCTGGTGCACGCCGACGCGCTGGTCCTGCTCACGGACGTGGACGCGCTCTACACCGGCCCGCCGTCGCGACCGGGCTCGCGGCGCATCGAGCGCGTCGACGGCCCCGCCGACCTCGACGGGATCGACGTCGCCTCGCGCGGCAGCGCCGTCGGCACCGGCGGCATGATCACGAAGCTGGACTCGGTCGCGATCGCCACGCAGTCGGGCATCCCGGTGGTGCTGACCTCGGCCGCCCAGGCGGCCTCCGCGCTCGCGGGCGACGACGTCGGGACGTGGTTCGCCGCGACCGGGCGGCGCTCGTCGATCCGGTTGCTCTGGCTCGCGCATGCCGCCAAGGCGCACGGTCGACTCGTGCTCGACGAGGGTGCCGTGCGTGCCGTCGTCGACCGCCGCACCTCCCTCCTGCCCGCGGGGGTCACCGGGTTCGAGGGCGAGTTCGAGGCGGGCGATCCCGTGGAGCTCGTCGGGCCCGACGCCGTCGTCGTCGGGCGCGGGCTCGTCGCGTACGGCTCGGACGAGGTGCCGCGGCTGCTGGGCCGCGCGACGTCCGACCTGCGCCGCGAGCTCGGCCCGGGATACGACCGCGAGCTCGTCCACCGCGACGACCTCGTCCTGGTCCGCCGCCGCCGCTGACCGGTCCGGCACCGATGCACACCCGGCACCCACGCCGAGTGCGCACCCGCGGCCAGCCCACCGCGTCGACCCTCAAGTT
>JBCECL010000032.1:32142-34890 GCA_039207135.1 Brevundimonas sp. | reverse complement strand
GTCGACCCTCAAGTTATGGGCGGCCGACCCTCAAGTTGTGGACGATTCGGCGGGCGAAACTGCCCACAACTTGAGGGTCGACGGCTCGAGCGGTGGGCCGGGCGCAGGGGAGCGGAGCCGGGGACCGAACCGGGGACTGGACCGGAAGGCTGGAAGGCGAAGGGGCGGGACCGCGTCATGCGGGCCCGCCCCTTCGGTGTGCCGGGTGGGGGTCAGCCCACCCAGGCGGTCGTCAGCTGGTCGAGGCGGGAGTCGGCGCCGAGCTGGATGTCGTGCGCCTTGGCCGACAGGCCGAGGTACGTCGTCAGCTCGTGCACCGGGATCACGTGGTGCTGGGTGATGAGGCGCTCCTGAGCCTGCGCGAGGAGCTTGCTGCGCTCGGCCGGGTCGCCCGCGGCGAGCTGGTCCTGCAGGAGCTTCTCGAGGTCAGGGTCGTCCAGCTTGTAGAAGTTGGTGCCCTTGGTCGAGTACTGCGTGCGGAGCACGTCGCCGTCGGCGCGGGAGAGGTTGCCCCACACGAGGTCGAAGTCGCCGGTGGCGAGCTTGGCCTGGAAGTCCGGGACCGTGCCGGACCACAGCTTCGCGTCGATGCCGGCCGCCTTGAGCTCGGACTGGATGAGCTCGACGGAGGTCTGGTTCGGGGAGAAGTTGGTGATCCAGACGAGCGTCGGGGCCAGTGGCTTGCCGGCCTTGGCGTAGATCCCGTCGGCGCCCTTCGCCCAGCCGTCGGCCTCCAGGACCGACGCAGCCTTCGCCGGGTCGGTGACCAGGAGCGCGCTCTCGTCGGTCGCGTCGGGCGTCGTGCTGGCGAGCGGGCCCTTGGCGACCGCGAAGCCCTCGGTCAGCGCGGTGTCGCGGATCTCGGTCGGGTTCACGACGAGCGAGATCGCCTCACGCACGGCGGGGTCCTTGCCCAGCGCGGAGCTCTCGTTGAACGTGAGGCCGAACGTGATGCCCGGGTTGGCGCGGTGCACGAGCGTGAGGCCGGCCCCCTCGAGCGTCGCGATGTCGGTCGGCTGGACCCCGCCGATCGCCTGGACCTGGCCCGACGTGAGCGAGCCGGTCCGCACGCTTGCCTCGGGCGCGACCTGGAAGGTGACCTTCGCGAGGTGCGGCGCACCGGCGCCGGCGCGACCCTCCGGGCCCCACGCGTAGCCGTCGCGCGCGGTGAGGACGGTCTCGGTGTCCTTCGTGTAGTGGTCGAGCACGAACGGGCCGGTGCCGATGACGCCCTTGCCGGACGCGCGGTCGTCGAACGGGACGGCGAGCGACGAGTCGGCGAGGAAGCCCAGGGCGACCGAGCTCGTGGCCTGCGGGAACGCGGCGTTGGGCGTCGCGAATGCGACGGTGACGGTGTGGTCGTCGACGACGGTCGTGCCCTTGTAGCCGACGAGGCTGCCGGCCGCCGAGCTCTTCGCACCGGCTGCGACCGAGTCGTCGAAGTTCGCCTTGACCGACGCGGCGGTGAACGGCGTGCCGTCCGAGAACGTCACGCCGTCGCGCAGCGTGAAGGTGAACTCGGTCTGGTCGGCGTTCGCCGTCCACTTGGTCGCGAGCCACGGCTTGAGCGAGCCGTCGGCCGGGTCCTGCCAGAGCAGCGAGTCGACGATCTGGCGCGTGACGTAGAGCGTGTCGTTGCCCGAGCCGATGCCGGCCGGGTTGACCGAGATCGGGTCGTTGCCGATGGCGAACGTCAGGTCGCCGCCGTCGACGGGCTTGTCGGAGGGCGCGGCGGAGGCCGAACCGTTCGGGTCGTCAGCCGGCGCCTTCGGGTCGCTGCTGCACGCCGTCAGGGCGAGGCCGAGGGCGGCGGCGGCGACGGTCGTGCGCACGATGCGGGACGAGAGGGGACGCAAGGACATGGAGGTCTCCAGGTGGATCGGGGGTGAGCGAGGGGGGCGCGTCAGCGCCGGGGGCAGCGACGGCCGGGACAACAGGCGGTCATCGCTCACCTCCTCGAGCCAGGCCCGCGGTGGCCGACGCCAGCGGGCGGTGCGTGGTGGTGCCGGGGATCGCGGCGAGCAGCTCGGCGGTGTAGGCGTGCTGCGGGTCCGCGAAGACCCGCTCGACGCCGCCGGACTCCACGACTCGTCCGTTGCGCAGCACGACGACCTCGTCCGCGACCTGCCGCACGACCGCGAGGTCGTGCGAGATGAACAGGTACGTGACCCCGAGCTCGCGCTGCAGGTCGGACAGCAGGTCGAGGATCTGGGCCTGCACCGAGACGTCGAGCGCGGACACGGGTTCGTCGAGGACCACGAGGTCGGGACGCACGGACAGTGCGCGGGCGATGGCGACGCGTTGGCGCTGACCGCCGGAGAGCTCGGCGGGCCGACGCCGCAGCACGGACGCGGGCAGCGCGACGAGGTCGACGAGCTCGGCCGCGCGGGCCGCCTGCTCGCGCCGGCTGCCGACGCGGAAGGCTCGTAGCGGCTCGGCGATGATCCGCTCGACCGACCAGCGCGGATCCAGCGAGGAGTACGGGTTCTGGTAGACGACCTGCATCTGCCGCCGCACGGCCCGCAGGGCCGAGCCTCGCGTGTGGCTCACGTCGACGCCCGCGACGAGCACCTGGCCGGCCGTCGGCTCGGCGAGGCGGAGTGCGAGGCGAGCCGTCGTCGACTTGCCGGAGCCGGACTCGCCGACGAGCGCGAGCGTGCGGCCGCGCGGGACGCGGAACGAGACGTCGTCGACCGCGCGAAGCGTCCCGCCGCCGCCCGAGCGGGGGAGCGGGAAGTCCTTCACGAG
>JBCECL010000032.1:3178-32042 GCA_039207135.1 Brevundimonas sp. | reverse complement strand
GCCGCGAGCAGCGCCTTCGTGTACGGCTCGCGGGGTGAGCCCAGCACCTCGTCGGGCGTCCCTGTCTCGACCACGCGCCCCTGCGACATGACGACGATGCGGTCGGCCCGGTCGGCGGCCACGCCGAGGTCGTGCGTGATGAGCAGGACGCCCGTGCTGGTCTCGCCCGTGAGCTCGTCGATGTGGTCGAGGATCTGGCGCTGGACGGTGACGTCGAGCGCGCTCGTCGGCTCGTCCGCGACGAGCAGCCGAGGCTTCGCCACGAGCGCGATCGCGATGAGCACGCGCTGACGCATGCCGCCCGAAAGCTCGTGGGGGTACTGCCGGGCCCGCACCTCGGGGTCCGACAGGCCCGCGCGCCGCAGCGCCTCGACGGCCTCGATCCCCGCGATGCGACGGTCGGCGAGCCCGTGGATCCGCAGCACCTCGGCGACCTGCTCGCCGATCCGCTTGACCGGGTTGAGCGAGACCGTCGGGTCCTGGGGGACCAGCCCGACGAGCACCCCGCGCACCGCCTGCAGCTCGCGCGGCGATGCCCCCGCGACGTCCTTGCCGAGCAGGTCGATCGTGCCGTGCTCGATGCGTGCCGAGGGTGCGAGCAGGCGCACGACGGCGGCCGCCGTCGTCGACTTGCCGGAGCCCGACTCGCCGACGACGGCGACGGTCTCGCCGGCGTCGACGTGCAGCGAGACGTCGCGCACGGCGCGCACGTCGCCGTGGCGGGTGCGGTAGCTGACCGCGAGGCCGGACACGGTCAGCAGGCGGTCGAGCGGACGGCTGGCGGTCATCGGTTCCTCCCGGCGTCGCCGTCGAGTGCGCGCGAGATGCGCCCGGCCGCGAGCACGGTCGCGACGATGGTCAGGCCTGGCAGGGTGGTCAGCCACCACGACGTGCGCAGGTAGTCGCGCCCGCCGGCGACGAGCGCGCCCCACTCGGGCGCGGGCGGCGGCTCCCCGTAGCCCAGGAACGACAGCGACGAGACGGCCAGCACCGCCCCGCCGAGCTCGAGCGCAGCGAGCACGACGACGGGTCCGACGGAGTTCGGCAGCACGTGCCGGCCGAGCGTCGTCCACCAGCGGCTCCCGCCCGCGTGCGACGCCTCGACGTACACCGACGTGCGCACACGCAGGACCTCGGAGCGCATGATCCGGGAGACCGAGGCGACGTTGGCGAGCCCGACGGCGATCGCGACGTTCACGGTCCCGAACCCGAGCACGGTGATCAGCGCGAGCGAGAGCAGCAGCGCCGGGATCGACAGGAGCACGTCGACGACCCGCATGGCGACGTCGTCGACGATGCCCCCGACGAACCCCGCGACGAGCCCGATGAGAGCGCCGACGACGAGGCCGACGAGGACGGCGGTGAGCGCGGCCTCGAGCGTCAGCTGTGTTCCGTGCACCACGCGGGTGTACAGGTCGCGGCCGAGCTGGTCGGTGCCGAACCAGTGGGCCGACGACGGCGGCTGCAGCTTGTCCGCGGGAACCCCGACGAGCGGGTCGCCCGATGCCAGGAGCGACGGCGCGAAGGCGGCGACGACGATCGTGACCGACCACAGCAGCGCGAGCACGAGCCCGGGCTTGCGTGCGAGCTCGCCGAGGTGCGTCCGCCAGAACCCGCGGTGGACCAGGTCGTCCTCCCGGTCGAGCACGGCGTCGGCGAACCGGTCCGACGAGGTCGCGGCGAACTTGTCGGCGCGCGTGTTCGGGTCGAGCGCGGTGGGCACGAAGGCCTCCGTGGGCGGCTCGGGTCCGCGCTCGCCCGCTCGCAGGGCGTCCAGGCTGCTCATCGGGTACCTCCGGCGGAGACGGTCAGGCGGTCGTCCACGTCGTCAGACGTGCCGGTCGTCGCTGCGGGCGCCGGGTCGGTCGGGGGAGCGGGTGGCGCGACGCGGCGGCGGGCGCCGGACAGGATGCGCGGGTCGAGCAGCGGGTAGATCACGTCGATCAGCAGGTTGACCAGCACGTAGACGGCCGCTGCGACCAGCACCACGCCTTGCACGACGGGGATGTCCTGCGCGGCGACCGACGTCGCGGTCAGGCGTCCGAGCCCGGCGCGCGAGAAGACCGTCTCGGTGACCACGGCGCCGGACAGCAGCCCGCCCACGACGAGCCCGGTGACCGTGAGCGCCGGCAGGGCGGCGTTCCGCAGCGCGTGCCGCAGGTGGACGCGCACGCGCCCGGCGCCCTTGGCCAGCGCGGTGTCGATGTAGGGCTCACGCAGGGTGTGGAGCAGGCTGCGCGACAGCATCTGCGCGATCAGCGCCGACGTCGGCAGGGCGAGCGTCACGGCGGGGAGCACGGCCGAGATGAAGCCCTGGTTGCCCAGCGCGGGGAAGATCGGGATCTCGAAGGAGAACCACTGCACGAGCATGAGCCCGAACCAGAACGACGGGACGGCGACGCCGAGCGGGGGCAGCGAGAGCAGGAAGCCCGACAGCCGCCGGCTTCGCGTGGCGGTCGCGACGATCGCGAGCGTGCCGCCGGCGATCACCGCGAGGAGCAGCGCGAGCCCCGCGATCTGCGCGGTGGGCGGAAGAGCGTTCGAGATCAGCTCGGTGACGGGCTGCTTGTTCACCACGGAGGTGCCCAGGTCGCCGTGCAGCGCGTGCCCGAGCTGGGTGAAGTACTGGGCGACGAGCGGCTTGTCGAGGCCGTACTCGGCGCGCAGCGCGTCGAGCTGCTCGGGCGTCACGTCGCTCGACTCGCCGCCGTACATGATCGAGACGGGATCGCCCGGCAGCGCGTAGAGCACGAGGAACGACACCGTGTACGCAGCCCACAGGACGCCCGCAGCGAGTGCGAGCCGTCGCAGCAGGTAGCGGCTCATCGGGTCACCGCCGGCAGGCGGAAGGGTCGGGGCATTGCGAGCTCCTCGCGAGGGGACTGCGTGCTTGCCCGACGGTTGCCGGGCCCGGTCGTCACCTGGAGCACCCCGCCACGTCCGGAGGGTTGCTGCCCGACCAGCCAGGGCTTGTCGTCGGGGCTCGAGACCGCGGCGAAGGTAGGAACGCCGCACGGGCTGGTCAAGGGTCGGTCGATGCCGTCTCACGATTCGGACCCGGTGTCTCGCGTATTGACGCCGGGCCTCCGGCTGCCTACTGTCCGACCCATCAGATAAGCCGACGGAATCAGTCGGGATTAATCGAGAGGGAGCGGATGAGCCGGCAGGCGCAGGTCGACGAGCAGCGCGGGTTCCGCGTCGCTGCGTCGCGCGTCGCGTCGCTCGCCGTCGTGCCTTGCGCAGCGTCGCCCGCCGCTGTGCCCACTCGTCGCGCGTCCTCGTGTCCGGACGCCGCCGACAGCCGTCGGAGCTGTCCGGGTCGCTGACCCCTCGTCCCGCGCGCCTGCCGCGCCGGACCCGGCCCGCGCGGCCGCACCCCGTCTGAACCGCGCGCCGCGCCAGACGACTCGTTCACGCACGCGTCGCGAACGGCGCGCCCCGCAGCACTCGCCGGCTGACCCGACTCCACCCGAGAGGAAGACCGCCATGACCAGCACCTTGATCGAGACCGACCCCGTTACCGCGCGCGCCGAGTGGCACGCCGAGCGCGAGAGCGTGCTGCTCGAGCCCCACGGCTGGCTCTCGCTGACCGCGCTGCACTGGCTGCCGGCGACGCCGGGCGAGCTGCCGGGCGTTCCGGGGCTGTGGTGGGCGGACAGCGACGGCGGCGCGCACGTGCGGGCCGCCGTGGGCGACCACGTCCGCAACGACGGCGTCGCGCTCGACGGCGAGGCGGTCGTCACGGTCGCCGAGGGCAAGACGTCGTCGGTGCTGTCCTTCCGGGACAGCGAGGGGGAGCCGGCGGACGTCGTCGTCGAGGTGATCCGCCGCACCGGACGCATCGCGGTCCGCGTGCGCGACCCGCGCGCCGCCGCGCGCGCCGGGTTCACGGGCGTGCCGATCGCGGACTACGACGAGCAGTGGGTGCTCGACGCTCCGGTGCGCTGGTACGACGAGCCGCGCCCTGCCGTGGTCGGCGCCGCGCAGCTCGGTCTCGTCCACCACGTCTCGCTCGTCGGCGAGATCGACCTCGTGCACGGCGACGACTCGGCCACGCTGCAGCTGACGGCGGGGCATCGCGACGGCGAGGTCGGCCTCCTGTTCTCCGACGAGTCGCCGGACGTCGCGCAGTGGCGCGTCGCGTTCGGCACCGGCTCTCCCGGCGACGCCACCGTCCGGCTCGACCTCAACCGCGCCGTGAACCTGCCCTACGCGTTCAGCGACTTCGGCACGTGCCCCGCACCCGTCGAGGGCAACCACGTGCGCTTCGCGGTCACCGCGGGCGAACGGCGGCCCGTCCGATGAGCGCGTCGACGCTCGTCCGCCCCGCGGCCGCGCCGCTGCCCGGCACCGAGCGCGACGAGCTCGAGCGCCTGCGCGTGCTGCCGGCGCGTCACCCCGGCCGCTGGATCGCCACGGCCGTCGTGGCGGTGCTGCTCGCGATGGTGGTCAGCTCGCTGATCACCAACGTGCACTGGGGCTGGGACATCGTCGAGCAGTACCTGACCTGGCCGTCGATCCTGTCGGGCGTGTGGGGGACCATCCGTCTGACCCTGGCCGCGGCCGTCATCGGGTTCGGGCTCGGCACGGTCCTCGCGCTCATGCGCCTGTCGCGCTCGCCGCTGCTGCAGTCGGTGGCCTGGCTCTACATCTGGGTGTTCCGGTCCGTGCCGCTGATCCTGCAGCTGCTGCTCTGGTACAACCTCGCGTACCTCTACCCGACCCTGAGCGTCGGGGTGCCGTTCGGTCCGGGCTTCCACGAGTTCGAGACCGGCAACCTCGTCGGCAAGTTCGGTGCCGCGATCCTGGGCCTCGGGCTCTCGCAGGCGGCGTACTCGGCCGAGATCGTGCGCGCCGGCATCATCGGCGTGGACCAGGGCCAGCACGAGGCCGCCGCGGCGCTCGGCATCCCGCGGGCCCGCCAGCAGCTCCGCATCGTTCTGCCGCAGGCCATGCGCACGATCGTGCCGACGTCGGTGAACGAGATCATCGGGCTGCTCAAGGGCACGTCGGTCGTCTACGTCCTGGCGTACGGCGAGCTGTTCTACACGGTCGGCGTCATCTACGGCCGCAACCTGCGCGTCGTCCCGCTGCTGCTGGTCGCGGCCATCTGGTACCTGATCCTCACGACCGTGCTGACCATCGCCCAGTTCTACCTGGAGCGGTACTACGCCCGGGGTGCGCTGCGCACGCTGCCGCCCACGCCGCTGCAGAAGGCGCGCTGGGGCGTGCTCGTCGGCTGGGCCCGGCTGCGCGGGGCACCGGTCCCCGCGAGCGTCCCCGCCGGCTGGGCGTCGGCCAACCGGAGCACCGGACACCTGCTGCGCCGCGGCAGCACGCCGTCGCGCCGCGACGAGGGAGGAGTGGCATGACCGTCACCACCGAGCGCGAGGGCCTCGTCGAGGTCCATGGCGTGCACAAGAGCTACGGCACCCTCGAGGTGCTCTCCGGGGTCGACCTCGTGGTCAGGCCCGGCGAGGTGACCGTCGTCATCGGCCCGTCCGGGTCCGGCAAGTCGACGCTCCTGCGGGTCATCAACCACCTCGAGAAGGTCGACCGCGGCTTCGTCGCGATCGACGGCGACCTCATCGGCTACTCCCGCAAGGGGGACACGCTGCGTGAGCTCAAGGAGAAGGACATCCTGCGCCAGCGCACGCGCATCGGGTTCGTCTTCCAGAGCTTCAACCTCTTCCCGCACCTGACCGCGCTCGAGAACGTCGTCGAGGCGCCCATCTCGGCGCAGGGCCGGCCGCGCTCGGAGGTCGAGCCGGAGGCCAGGGCGCTGCTCGAGCGCGTGGGCCTGGCTGACAAGGCCGACGCCCGCCCGCGCCAGCTCTCCGGCGGGCAGCAGCAGCGCGTCGCGATCGCCCGCGCGCTGGCCACGCGGCCGAAGGTGCTGCTGTTCGACGAGCCGACCTCGGCCCTCGACCCCGAGCTCGTCGGCGAGGTGCTCGACGTCATCAAGGACCTCGCGCGCAGCGGCACCACGATGATCGTCGTCACCCACGAGATCGGCTTCGCCCGCGAGCTGGCCGACACGGTCGTCTTCATCGACGCCGGCCGCATCGTCGAGCAGGGGCCGCCCGCCCAGGTGCTCGACCACCCCGCGCACGAGCGCACCAAGGCCTTCCTCGACAAGGTCCTCTGATCCCCGGACCCGGCACCCCGCCGGTCCGGTACCCCCGCAACGCACCCTCGAAAGGCGCCACCATGACCCGCACGACCGACCCCCGTCGCAGCAGGCTGCTCGCCGCTGCCGTCGTCCTCCCGCTCGTCGCGGGGCTCGCGGCCTGCTCCTCGGCCTCGGCCGACGGCGAGAAGGACAGCGACCAGCAGGCCGCCGCGCAGAAGGCCGGCCTGACGGTGAACACCACGCCGAACCAGGACCGCATCCACACGACCAAGGACGACGCGGCGATCGCCCTGCTCCCGGCCGCGTACAAGGACAAGGACACGCTCAAGGTCGCGGTCAGCGCGTACGTCGCGCCGCTCGCGTTCCTGGCCGACGACGAGAAGACGCCGATCGGCAACGAGACCGACATCGCTCAGCTCGTGGGCGACGCGCTCGGCAAGAAGGTCGAGTGGGAGGTCACCGCGTGGGCCGACTGGCCGCTCGCGCTCTCGTCGGGCAAGGTCGACGCGATCATCTCCAACGTCACCGTGACCGAGGAGCGCAAGGAGACGATCGACTTCTCCTCCTACCGCAACGACGAGCTCGGCTGGCTCGTCAAGGCCGGGAACAGCAAGGTGCCGGCGAAGATCGAGAAGCCGGCCGACATCGCCGGCCTGACGGTCGCGGTCGGCTCGGGGACCAACCAGGAGAAGATCCTGCTCGAGTGGGACAAGGAGAACAAGGCCGCGGGGCTGAAGCCCGTGAAGGTCGAGTACTTCGAGAACGACGGTGACACGATCCTCGCGCTGCAGTCGGGCCGCATCGACACCTCGTTCGGTCCCAACGCGACCGCCGCGTACAAGGCCGCCGTCTCGCCCGACGAGTTCGCCGTGGTCGGCACGCTGAACGGCGGCTGGCCGGCGACGGCCCAGATCGCCGTGGGCACCAAGAAGGGCAACGAGCTGGCTCCCGCCATCACGGCCGCCCTGAACCACGCGTTCGCCGACGGCTCGTACGCCAAGGTCCTCGAGCGCTGGGGCCTGACGGCCGAGGCGATCCAGAAGTCCGAGACCAACCCGCCCGGGCTCCCCAAGGAGTCCTGACAAGCTGCTGCGCCGCGCCGGGAAGAGTCGGGGGACGCTGACCCGGTGCGGCGCAGCACCCCTTCGGGGAGGAGAACGATGACGGTCGACCACGTGGTCGTCGGGGGCGGCGTGATGGGTGCCGCCGCGGCATGGCAGCTCGCCCGGCGCGGCCGGGAGGTGCTGCTGCTGGAGCGGTTCGGACCCGGCCACGCCAACGGTGCGTCGCACGGCTCGTCGCGGATCTACCGCACGACGTACGCGTCGGACGACTACCTCGACCTGGCCCAGGAAGCCCTCGGGCTGTGGCGCGCGCTGGAGCAGGAGTCGGCGACGTCGCTGCTGACCCTGACCGGCGGCGTGAGCCACGGGCTGGGCCGCGACGACGTGGCCGACATCGCCGACGCGTTCGCGGAACGCGGCGTCCCGTTCGAGTGGCTGTCGGCCGACGAGGCGCACGAGCGCTGGCCCGGCCTGCGGTTCGACGGTCCGGTGCTGTTCGAGAGCACGACCGCCGGACGCGTGCACGCCGACCGTGCGGTCGCGGCGTTCCAGGCATCGGCCTCCGCTCACGGTGCCTCGGTCCGGCACGAGTCGCCCGTGCGCGCGCTCCAGGTGCGCGCGGGTGACGTGGTCGTCGACACCGACGACGGCCCGATCAGCGCGCGCTCGGTCGTGGTCGCGGCGGGCGCGTGGACGCCGGGGCTGCTCGGTGAGGACGTGGGGCTCCCGCCGGTCGTCGTGACGCAGGAGCAGCCCGCGCACTTCGCGTTCCGACCCGCGGCGGCACCGGCCGACGACTGGCCGGTCTTCACCCACCAGCCGCGCGAGCCGCACTCCTACCCGAGCGGGACCTATGGGCTCGCCGTTCCTGGTGAAGGGGTCAAGGTCGGCTTCCACGGCGTCGGTCCTGTCACCGATCCGGATCGCCGCACCTTCCGGCCCGAGCCGACCCAGCTCGCAGCGCTGCGGGACTACGTGCGCGAGTGGATCCCCGGGGCTGACCCGGACCACCTCGTGCCGATCTCGTGCACCTACACGACGACCCCCGACCACGACTTCGTGCTCGACCGGCGCGACCGCGTCGTGGTCGCCGCGGGCTTCTCGGGGCACGGCTTCAAGTTCGCCCCCGCCATCGGCCGCCTGCTGGCCGACCTCGCGACCGACGACGACGCCCGCGCGGCGCCCCGCTTCGCCCTGAACCGCCACCGCTCCAGCCAGCCGCCTGCCGCGGCCAGGCGCCCGAACCCGTCACCCGCGCACGAGTCCGTCACCTCGAACTGACGGACTCGCGCCGCAGTGACGGGCTCGGGCCCGAGACCGACGAACCACCAGAGACGAGGAACCGATGACCACCGCCACCGAGAGCCGCCCGACCATCGACCAGCACGCCGGCGGTGCGCGCGTGCCGCTGTCGATCCTCGACCTCGCGACGGTGAGCGAGGGGAGCACCGGGGCGGACGCGATCCGGGCGAGCATCGACCTCGCGGTCCGCGCCGACGAGTGGGGCTACCACCGCGTCTGGTTCGCGGAGCACCACCTGTCCCCGGGAGTCGCGTCCGCATCGCCGGCCGTGCTCGCGGCGCTGGTCGCGTCGCGCACCTCGCACATCCGGGTCGGCTCGGGGGCGGTGCTGCTCAGCACCACGAGCCCGGTGATCGCAGCCGAGCAGTTCGGGGCGATCGCGGCGCTGCATCCCGGCCGCGTCGACCTCGGGCTCGGGCGGGCGTTCGTCCCGCCGGCCGAGGGCGCCCCGCCGACCCCGAACCCGGTGACCCCTGCGCGCGAGGTCGACGGCCTGCACGTGCCCGCGACGCCGCCGTTCGACTTCCGGTCGGCTGACCTGCGTGAGCGGTTCCTCGCGCACGGCCGGGTGCTCGGCGCGAACCGATCGCCCGGCGACTTCCGCGCCGAGCTCGAGCTCGTCCTGGAGCTGCTCGCCGACGCGCACGTCGACTCGGGAATCGAGTACGTCAGCCCGCCGGTCCAGGGTGCTGGCCTCGACCTGTGGGTCCTGGCCAGCAGCGGAGGGGACAGCGCCCGGGTCGCCGGCGCGCTCGGCCTGCCGCTCGCCGCCAACTTCCACGTGAGCCCGTCGACGATCGTCGAGACCGTCGCGGCCTACCGCGAGGCCTTCCGGCCTGGCGTGCTCGCGCAGCCCTACGTCGTCGTGTCGGTCGACGTGCTGGCCGCCGAGACGGACGAGGAGGCCGAGCGCCTGGCGGACCCGTTCGCGGCGTGGGTCTGGTCGATCCGCAAGGGCACGGGTGCGATCGCCTACCCGCGCCCGGGCACGACGGTCGCGTGGGAGGACCGCCCGGCGGACGAGCGCGAGCTCCTGCTCGACCGCGTCTCGGCGCGCGTGGTCGGCAGCCCGAGCACGGTCGTCGAGCGCCTCGAGGCGCTTCAGCGCGCGACGGGCGCCGACGAGCTGCTCCTGACCACCGCGACGCACGACAAGGCCGACACCGCGCGCTCGTTCGAGCTCGTCGCGCAGGCCTGGGGTCTCAGGGGCACCGCTTCGCGAGCGGCGACGACCGCGGGGTCCGTCACCGCCTGACGCCAGCCCGCCGCGACCCGCCCACGCCACCGACCGGTGCGCCGCGTGGGCGGGTCGCGGCATGTCCGACTGGCGAAAACACGGTCTCGACCAGTGAGATCCTTCGAAGGATCGTTGACCGAACCGGTCCGGTTTCCTAGTTTCGGCACCGGTCACCACGCACCGCCGTCAGGCTCGGCTGGCAGTGCCCGCCCCTCGAGGCGGTTCCGAGCAGGCCGCGTTCCCGCCCCCGGCGAGGAACGTTGATCTCGCCCCTCCGGAGGCGCACCGTGAAGCTCACCGACACCCACGTCTCGTTCAGTGCCCCGCTCGTCGACGCCTCGGCCGTGCCGAGCACCTGTCCGAGCACGTCGGCCTGTCGCGCCTGACGCGACCACCCAGCCGGCCGGGCCATCGCCCCGCCGCGCCACTGCCACGCGCCGTGCCCCAGACGGCCGCGCGTCGGCGCCCTCCACGTGCCTGCGCACGCTCACCGTCCTGCGCCGAACCTCGGCCTTGCCACGAGGACCCCCATGACTGCCACTGCTCTTGCTGTCGGCGTACCCGAGCACCGCCTGCTCGGCCGCCTCCGCGCCCTACGCCCGCCCGTCGGCTGGCGCTACCTCGGCAGCCGCCTGCTCACCGGCCTGATCGCCGTGTGGGGTGCGGCGACGCTCGTGTTCTTCGCGCTCTACTCGACCGGCAACCCGGCACTGCTGCTCGTGCCGTCGGACGCGCCGCCCGAGGAGGTCGAGCGCCTGACGGCGCTCATGGGCTTCGACCGCCCCGTGCCCGTGCAGTACGTCAGCTTCCTGGCGCACGCCGCCACCGGGAGCTTCCCCGACTCCATCCGCTACGGCTCCGACCCCGTCGCGGTCGCGCTCGGCCGGCTGCCCGCGAGCATCGAGCTCGGCGTCGCCGGCCTGACCGTCGGCATCGTCGTCGGCGGCCTGATCGGCTACGTGTCGGCGACGGCTCGCTCGCCGTTCCTGCGCCGCGTCCCGCTGAGCTTCGCGGTGGGGCTCGACGCGATCCCGACGTTCTTCTTCGGCATCCTGGCGACCCTCGTCTTCGCGGTCTGGCTCGGGTGGTTCCCCGCCACGGGGGCCACCGGCCTGTCGGGGCTCGTGCTCCCCGCGCTGACGCTCGGCGTCGCGTTCGTGCCGGCGATCGCCCGAGTGTTCCGCACCTCCCTCGTCGAGGTGCTGCAGGCCGACCACGTGCGCACCGCGCGCGCCAAGGGCCTCCCGAACCGCGTCGTGGTCCGCAGGCACGTCGTGGGCAACTCGCTCGGCACGACCCTCAACGTCGTCGGGATCCAGGCGGGCGTGCTCCTGGGCGGCGCGGTCGTCACGGAGTCCATCTTCGGCTGGCCCGGGATCGGGCAGCTCTCCATCAACGCGGTGCAGAACCGCGACTACCCCCTGGTGATCGTCTGCGTGCTGGTGATCGCGGTCGGGTTCGTCCTGATCAACCTGCTCGTCGACATCCTCGCCGCCATCGCCGAACCGAGGTTGCGCTCATGAGTGACTCGACCACGTCCGTCCTCGAGCGCGAGCTCGAGGTCCACCAGCCCGCAGCGCCACGCGGGACGCGCCGGACCATCGGCACCGCCGGGGTCGTCGGCGCCGTGCTGCTCGGGGTCGTCGTCCTGGTGACGATCGCCGCGCCGCTGCTTGTCCGGGACCCGCTGACTCAGGACTTCGGCGCCATCCTGCAGCCGCCGTCGTCGGCGCACTGGTTCGGCACCGACGAGCTGGGTCGCGACGTGCTGGCCCGGGTCGTGCACGGCGGGCGGACGGCCCTGACCGTGACCGCCGTCGCCGCGCTCGTCGCCTCGGTCCTCGGCCTCGGGCTGGCGGTCGCGGGTGCGCTGTTCGGCGGGGTCGTCGACGCGCTCGGCGGTCGGCTCGCCGACGTGCAGCTCGCCGTCCCGAGCATCGTGCTCGCGATCGTCATCCTGTCGTTCGTCGGCAACTCGTTCGCGCCGATCGTCGTCGTGCTCGTGCTGGGCGCGTGGGTGCTGACGTTCCGGGTGATCCGCGGCCACGCCAGGGCGGTCGTCACGCAGCAGTACGTCGAGGCGGCGCGGGTCGCCGGCGCCGGGCGGCTCGCGATCGCCCGCCGGCACCTCGTGCCGAGCGTGCTGCCCCTGTTCTTCGTCGCGATCACGCTCTCCGGCTCCGCGGTGCTGCTGCTCGAGGCGAGCCTCGGGTTCCTCGGCCTCGGTGTCCAGCCGCCACAGCCGGACTGGGGCCAGATGGTCGCGGCCGGCCAGGCCCGGCTCTCGACCGCCCCCTGGCTGGCGGTGTTCCCGGGCCTCGCGCTGATCGTCACGATCGTCGCCTTCCAGCTGCTCGGCGACGGGCTGGCCGAACGGTTCGGCACCGGCCGCGCCGGCCGACTCACCAAGGGAGAGCTGCGATGAGCGTCATCGACACCCGCACCGTCGCACCGGCGCCGACGAGCGTCGCGTCCGCGCTCGACGTCCGGGACCTGGTCGTCGGCCTGGAGCCGCCGGGCGGCCCGGACGCGCTGCCCATCGTGCGCGGGGTGTCGCTGCACGTGCCCGCGGGCCACGTCGTCGGCCTGGTGGGGGAGTCGGGCTCGGGCAAGACGCTCACCGCGCTCGCGGTCGCCGGGCTGCTCCCGCAGGGGATCTCGACCTGGGGCGGCTCGGTCTCGATCGCGGGCCGCGACGTCCTCCGGCTGCCCGAGCGGCAGGCACGGCGCTACGTGACCGACTCGGTCGGGGTCGTGTTCCAGAACCCGACGCCGTCGCTGAACCCGAGGCTGCGGATCGCCGCGCAGCTCGTCGAGGCGCTGCCCGCGGGGACGCCTCGGCGCGAGCGGCGCGACCGCGCCGCGGAGCTGCTCGCCCTGGTCGGCATCACCGACGTGCACAAGACCCTCGGCGCGTTCCCGCACGAGCTCTCGGGCGGGCTGAACCAGCGGGTCATGATCGCCATCGCGCTCGCGCGGTCGCCGCGCCTGCTCGTGGCCGACGAGCCGACCACCGCGCTCGACGTGTCCGTGCAGGCGCAGGTTCTCGACCTGATCGACGACCTGCGCACGCGCCTCGGACTCGGCGTCCTGCTCGTCAGCCACGACATCGGCGTGGTCGCGGACCGCACCCAGGACGTGCACGTGATGTCCGACGGTGTCGTGGTCGAGTCCGGGCCGACGGCACGCGTGCTGAGCGACCCGCAGCACGACTACACCCGCCGCCTGCTGGCCGCCGTGCCGTCCCGGCTGGCCCGCACGCAGGAACGGGCGCTCCGTCCGGAACGAGCGTCGGTCGCACCGGCGCCGCAGCTCGAGATCCGGGACCTGCGCCGCGCGTTCGAGGTGCGCACGTCGGCCGGGCGCGGGCGGCACGTCGCGCTCGACGGCGTCGACCTGACGGTGACGCGCGGCCAGGCGCTCGGGATCGTCGGCGAGTCGGGTTCCGGCAAGACGACGCTCGCGCGCATCGTCGTCGGCCTCGAGCGCGCCGACGAGGGCACCGTGCGCTTCGACGGCGCGCAGGTCGCCGACCTGTCCCGCGCGCAGCGGCGGGCCTGGCGCCGCGACGTCCAGTACGTCTTCCAGGACCCGTACGGGTCGCTCGACCCGCGGCTGACCGTCGCGCGCGCGATCAGCGAGCCGCTCGAGCTCGCGGGCTCGTCACGGCGCGACGCGCAGCGACGCGTCGACGGCCTGCTCGACGAGGTCGAGCTGCCCCGCGCCTTCCGCAACCGGCTCCCGGGCGAGCTCTCGGGCGGCCAGCGGCAGCGCGTCGGCATCGCCCGTGCGCTGGCCACCGAGCCGTCGCTCGTGGTCGCCGACGAGCCGGTCTCGGCGCTCGACCTGTCCGTCCAGGCGCGCATCCTGCGCCTGCTCGAGCGGCTGCGCGCCGAACGCGGGCTGACCTACCTGTTCATCTCGCACGACCTCGGTGTCGTGCGGTTCCTGTGCGACGACGTGGCCGTCCTCCGCCACGGCCAGATCGTCGAGCAGGGCCGCACCGAGGACGTCCTCGCTCGACCGCAGCACCCGTACACGCAGGCGCTGGTCGCCGCCGTGCCGGGCTCCTCGTTCTGACCTACCCACCGCTAGCGAAAGCAGGAATCACATGACCACCGCACTCCGCCGCCCAGCGGGTCGCCGACGGCGTCCCGTCGCCGCGATCGCCGCACTGACCGGCGCGCTCCTGTTCGTCCTGTCGGGCTGCGCGGGATCCGCCGGCTCGGCGACCGACAAGGACTCGGGATCGGCGTCCGCCCCGAAGCCGACCGCGGGCGCGCAGCTCCGCCTCGCCCTGTCGCGACAGCTCACGAACGTCAACCCGCACAAGGGCGGGTCGCCCGACAGCCAGGGCGCGGTCATCGGGTCCGTCTACGAGGCGCTGACGAGGATCACGCCGGACACGAAGGTGGCACCGGGCCTTGCGACGTCGTGGAAGTCGCTGTCCGACCTCGAGTGGGAGTTCACCGTCCGCACCGACGCGGTGTTCTCCGACGGCACGCCCCTGACGAGCAAGACGATCGTGTGGAACTTCGAGCAGCTGCTCGACCCGGACTACCCGGGCACCACGGGCGCGCCGCTGCGCAAGTTCGTGAAGTCCGTCGAGGCGCGCGACGAGGACACCGTCCTGTTCCACCTCTCGGCGCCGGCGATCGACCTGCCCGGACGCCTGTGGAACTCCTACATCACGGACCCGACGTTCGCGAAGAGCCACAACCTCGACACCGAGTCGCTCGGCAGCGGGCCGTACAAGATCGACACCCTCGACCTCGAGAACGGCGCGACCCTGTCGCTCAACCCGCACTACGCGGGGCCGAAGCCGGCGTTCAGCAGCGTGAAGTACACGGTGCTGGCCTCCGAGGCGCAGCGCGTCGCGGCCATCGCCGCGGGCGAGGACGACATCGTGCTGAACGTCGAGCCGCTGAGCCTGGACCAGTTCAAGGACTCGAAGGCCTACGACACCGTGCTCGGGGTCGGGCCGCAGCCTCTGGTGCTCGCGATCAACGAGGAGAAGAAGGGCACGCCCCTGGCCGACGTCCGCGTGCGGCAGGCGCTGAACTACGCGACCGACAAGGAGCAGATCATCCACGGCCTGTTCCACGACGCGGTCAAGCCGTTGCCCGGCTCGGTGCTCTTCGAGCCGTACCAGCAGGAGACCCCGGACCTGAAGGCGTATCCGTACGACCCCGAGAAGGCCAAGGAGCTGCTCGCGGCCGCGGGCTACGACAAGGGCTTCGAGGTCGAGGTCGACGTGCCGGCGGGAACCTACGTGTCCGCCGACCTCGCCTCCCAGGCGATCGCCGCGCAGTGGGCGAAGGTCGGCGTGACCCTCAAGATCACACAGACGCCGTTCCCGGCGTGGATCGAGCGCCAGTACGGCGACTCGCAGGAGGGCGCCGACCTCGTCTACATCATGTGGGGCGGTCAGTACCGCGACGGGTTCCAGCTGTTCGACCCGTTCACGTCCGACCACATCCAGAGCGACGTCGTCGCACCGAAGTTCGACGACCTGGTCCGCCGCCTGCAGGCGGCGACCGACCTCGCCTCGCAGCGCAAGCTCGTCGACGAGGCGACGCACGACTACTACGACGAGGCGCACACGATCTTCCTGTACCCCTCGCCGTTCACCGCCGTGATCTCCCGTGCCGTGACGTGGGAGCAGCGCCCGTCGCGGTACCTGTACGCGCAGGAGGTCGGCCGCGCCTGACCGACCACTCGTGCGGGGGCCGGGTCGCCGGCCCCCGCACGGCCACAGCCGCGCGCCCTCAGGGGCGCCACGACCATCGAAGGAGTGTCATGACCGACCGCAAGCTGTTCCTCGGCGCCTACCTGCTCTTCCCGAGCGGGCACTTCGCGGGTGCCTGGCGCCACCCGTACTCGGAGCGCGACTTCAACGACCGCGACCTCTACCAGGACATCGCGCGCACGCTCGAACGAGCACGCTTCGACCTCGCGTTCATCCCGGAGACCGTGAGCTACCGCGAGGGCTTCGCACGGCACGGCCTGAGCAACGGGCTCAAGCACGATCCCGCCCAGCTCGCCGCGCAGATCGCGGCGGTGACCACGCACCTCGGCGTCGGGATCACGCTCTCGACGAGCTTCAACGAGCCGTACAACCTCGCGCGGACGCTGCTCAGCCTCGACCACCTGTCCCGCGGGCGCGTGGCGTGGAACATCATCCAGTCCAGCGGCCCGTCGAACTACGCGAACTTCCCGAAGGCCGAGCAGCTCGGCCGCAACGAGCTCTACGACCGGGGCGACGAGTTCGTCGAGGCCGTCCTTGCGCTCTGGCGCTCGTGGGCGCCCGACGCCCTGGTCGCCGACCCGGAGACGGGCATCTACGCCGACACCTCGAAGATCGCCGCACCCGAGTACAAGGGCAGGTACGTCGAGGTGCGCGGCCCGCTCAACCTGCCGCCGAGCCCGCAGCGCCACCCGGTTCTCATCCAGGCGGGCGACTCTCCGCGCGGGCGTGACTTCGGCGCTCGGTGGGGCGACGTCGTCTTCGCGATCGAGCGGACGCAGGCAGACCTGCAGGCCAAGAAGGACGACCTGAGGGCTCGCGCGGTCGCAGCGGGGCGCAACCCCGACAAGATCCGCCTGTTCGCGGCCGTCCAGCCGATCATCGGCGAGACCACCGAGATCGCGCGGGCACGCCGAGACCACCTGCGCACCCTGGTGAGCCCGGCGGCTGGCATCGAGTTCTTCAGCCAGTTCTCGCGGCTCGACCTGGGCGACGTGTCGCCCGACGAGCCGTACCTCAAGGTGCTCGAGGAGCGTGCGACGAACGGTCAGGCCGAGGGGCGAGCGATCGTCGCGCTCAACGAGCTCCTGGGCTCGCGGCTGGGCTCGGCCACGATCGCCGAGGCCGCGATCGAGTTCTCGACGAGCGAGCTCACGCCGCAGGTCGTCGGCACGGGCGTCGAAGTGGCCGAGCAGCTCGCCGAGCTGTTCTCGTCGGGTGCGGCCGACGGCTTCCTCGTCACGCCGACCCACTTCCCGGGCACGTTCGACGAGTTCGGCCGCGCGGTGGTGCCGCACCTGCAGCGGCTCGGCGTGTTCCGCACCGAGTACGAGGGCACGACGTTGCGCGCCAACCTGGGCATCTGAGCCTGCACGCGAGAAAGCCCGTGGGCCCCGCCTGATGATGGCGGGGCCCACGGGCTTCGTGCTTGCTCCTACGCGTCGACCAGCGCGGCCCGGTGGGGGACCGGTGCGCGCAGGCCGAGGTGCTCGCGCAGCGAGGTGCTCGTGTACTCGGTCCGGTACGCGCCGCGCTCCTGCAGTGCGGGCACGAGCAGGTCGACCACGTCGTCCAGGCCCGTCGGCACGAGCCACGGGGTGATGTTGAACCCGTTGCTCGCGCCCGAGCGGACCCAGCGCACGAGCTCGTCGGCCACCGTGTCGACGCCGCCGACGAACCCGCGGTGGCGCTCCTGGGCGATCACGAGCTGGCGGATCGAGAGGTTCTCGGCCTCCGCACGCTCCCGCCACGCTCGCGCGACACCCCGAGGATCGGACCCTGGGCGCGGCGAGCCACGCGTCTCGCTCACCGCCTTGATGACCGGGTCGTGCGCGGGCAACGGGCCGTCGGGGTCGTACGAGGACAGGTCCTCGCCCCAGACCTGGCCGAGCAGCGACAGGGCGGTGGCGGGAGTGACCTGCTGCTCCTTGACCCACCGCGCCTTCTCGCGCGCCTCGGCGTCGGTCGCCGCGAGCACGAACTGCGTGCCAGGCAGGATCTTGACGTCGTCCTCGGGCCGGCCCGCTGCGCGCAGGCGGGCCCGGATGTCGTCGGCGAACGCGAGGGCGTCGTCGAAGTCGGACCCGTGCGCGGAGAAGATGACCTCGGCGTGGCGCGCCGCGAAGTCCCGACCGTCGGGCGAGTCACCTGCCTGGAACAGCACCGGGTGGTCGTTGAGCGACACCGTGGGCCGCACCTCGAGGTCGACGGTCGACGCCGAGTAGGAGACGGTCGAGCCGAACCCGTCCCAGATCGCCTGCGCGGCCTGCACGAACTCGGCGGCCCGCTCGTAGCGCTGGGTGTGGTCGAGCCATCCACCGCGCCGGAAGTTCTCGCCGGTCCAGGCGTTGTCCGTGGTCACGACGTTCCATGCGGCGCGACCGCCCGACAGCGCGTGCAGGCTCGCGAGCCTGCGGGCCAGGTCGGCGGGGTCGTTGTAGGTGACGTTCTGGGTCGCGGCGAGGCCGATGTGGCTGGTCACGGCGGCGAGCGCGGCGAGCTGCGTGATCGCGTCGGGGCGGCCGACGACGTCGAGGTCGTGCAGCACGCCGTTCTGCTCGCGCAGCCGCAGCCCCTCACCCAGGAAGAACGCGTCGAACAGGCCGCGCTCGGCGGTCTGCACCACCTGGCGGAACGTCTCGAAGTCGATCTGCGAGCCGCTGGCGGGGTCGGACCAGATGGTCCCGTGGTTGACGCCCTGGAAGAACACTCCCAGGTGCACGTGCGCGTGCGGGAAGCGGTCGGTCATGTGGGTCTCCTTCTCAGGCGGTCGCGGCGAACCGCGACGTGGGTCGGGGCAGGCCGAGCGCGTCGCGCAGCGTGGCCCCGGGCCGCGGGGTGGGCACGGCGCGCGCCACGCGCAGCGCGGGCAGCACGTCGCGGACGAGCACGGGCAGGTCGTCGTCGAGGACCGACGGCAGGATGCGGACGCCGTCGACGACGCCGCGCAGGTCGAGCAGCAGGGCGACCAGCCCGGCGGAGTCACCCGTCCACTCGAGGCCGACGGCCCCGCGCGGAGCTGCAGCCTCGAGTGCGGCCAGGCGGGCGGAGCCGGTCGCGGACCCGGTGTCGAGCGTCACGGTCAGGTCGACGAACACGCGCGCGGCACCCGCGGCGCGTGCCGCGGCGACGGTGTCGCGCGCGGCGTCCTGCACGAGGGCGATGTCGAGCAGCTCGCCTCGCACGTCCGTGCGCCCGACGACGACCGACTGCCCCTGCGGGCCGCGCGGCACGATGAGCGGTCCCTTCACCGTGAACGGCGCCCGGACCCCGTCCGGGACGCTCCGCAGAGCAGGGGAGGCGCTCGGGCCGGTGCCGCCGCTCACGAAGTCGACGTAG
This sequence comes from Brevundimonas sp., assembly GCA_039207135.1. GTDB lineage: Bacteria > Actinomycetota > Actinomycetes > Actinomycetales > Cellulomonadaceae > Cellulomonas. The sequence continues at coordinate 13,221 of JBCECL010000032.1, read as the reverse complement.
TGCAGCCGGTCGCGGTCGATGTACCGACCGGACGCGGTGTCGCGCACGGTCGCGTCGTCGTCCCACGAGTCCCACAGGTCGCGCACGACGTTCACGACGTCGGCGGTCTCGTCGGCCAGGTCGGCGCCCTCCGCGACGGGCCGGTCGAGAGCGCGACGCGCGCCGGGCACGCTCCCGGAGCCGATCAGCCAGCCCGAGCGACCCAGGCTCGCGTGGTCGAGCGCCGCGAGCTGGCTCGCCAGGTGGAACGGCTCGACCACCGCGGGGTGCACGAGCGGCACGAGACCGATGCGCGAGGTCAGCGGCGCGACGAACGCCGCCCGCGTGACCGCGTCGATCCGGTGCTCGGCACGACCAGGCACGGGGACGAGCGAGTCGTCGAACGTCACGAACGTGACGCCGGCGCTCTCCGCGGCCGCGACGACCGTGCGCAGGCGGTGCGCGTCCGGCGTCACGCCGGGCCGGCTCGCGGGAGTGGCGGGCGACGCGTGGGGCGTCAGCAGGTGGGCGGCGGGGTGCTGGCCCGCGCCGTCCACCTCGAGGGCGATGTGCAGGGTGTCAGTCATGGTTCCTTCCGGGTTTCAGCTGACTGCGTCGTAGGCGTCGCCGAGGCGGTCGACGAACGTGCGCAGGGTCTCGGCCGTGTGGTTGCCGTAGGCGAGGCGCAGGTGGTCGGCGAACTCGCGCCGGCCGCTCGACGCGAAGAACTCGCCGCGCTGGTAGTTCGCCCCGCGCTCGACGGACGCCTCGAACAGCCGCGTCGGGTCGATGGTCGGGTCGGTCAGGCGCGGCCACAGGAAGAAGCCCCCGTCGGGCCGCGCGGTCTCGATGCGGTCGCCGAACCGCTGCGTCAGGGCGTCGACGACGACGTCAGCGCGCTCGCGGTAGAGGTCGCGCGCCCGCACGAGCGTGCGGTCGAACCAGGAGGCGTCGTGCGTGAGCAGGTCGATCACGATGCGCTGCTCGAGCGTCGAGGTGTGCGAGTCCTGGCGGTTGCGCAGGCGGACGAAGGCCTGCGCGAGGCGCGGCGGCGCGACCACCCAGCCGAGTCGCAGGCCCGGGCCCAGCGTCTTGGAGAACGTGTTGACGTGGACCACGTTCTCGGAGGTGTTGAACGCGGAGAAGTCCTCGTCGACGCCACGGAAGCGGAGCTCGCGGTACGGGTTGTCGACGATCACGACGAAGCCGTACCGCTCGGCGAGCTCGACGAGCTGCACGCGGCGAGCCGCGGGCAGCGTGCCCTGGCTGGGGTTGTGGAAGTCGGGCACCGTGTAGACGGCCGCCGGGCGCGCGCCCGCGAGCAGGTGCTGCTCGAGCTCGTCGACGTCGAGCCCGTCCGGGCCCACGCCGATGGGCAGCGTCTGCGCCCGCGAGAGCTCGAGCGCGCGCAGGAACAGCGGGAACACGGGGTTGTCGACGGCGACCAGCCCGCCCCGCTCGACGAGGGTCAGGACGGTCAGCGACAGGCCGTGGAAGCCGCCGTTGGTCACGATGACGCGCTCCGGGTCGACGCCCTCGCGGGCAGCGATCCAGGCGCGGAGCTCGTCGAGACCCGCCGACTGGGAGTACTGGAACGCGCCGGGCCCGGACTGCTTGCCCGTGAGCACGCGCTCAGTGGCGGCGAGGACCTCGTGCACGGGCAGGGCCGTGTCGTCGGGGATGCCGCCCAGCAGCTCGATGTCGCCGGGCTGGCGTCGGCGCAGGCTCGCGTCGCCGAATCCGTGCGGCTCGGGCAGCGCGAGCGAGAGGGCGGTCAGGGCGGGGAGCGCGAGTTCGGTCGTCGTGGTCATGGATGGATCTCCCGGGTAGGACATCGCTTGCTGTCGCGGGCGCGGCAGCCAGGTCTTGCTCGGAGGCACCCCGCCGGTGTCGTGGGGGTTGCCGTTCCGCCTGCCGAGCCAGACGGCGGAACTCGTGACCGGCGCGCACCGTAGGCGCGGGGATGGGGGTCGTCAACGCCCCGACGCGGTCGTCTCACGAACGGGTCGGCACCTGGTCACGCGACCCCCAGGCGCTCACGCAGCGTGCTTGCGCCCTTGTACTCGCGCCCCGCCAGGAAGCCCGCCGCTCGCAGCAGCGGCACGACGTCGCGCGCGAACCTGCGCAGGCCCGACGGCATCACGGCCGGCCCGACGAGGAAGCCGTCGGCCGCGTCCTGCTCGTACCAGCCGACGAGCTCGTCGGCGACGTCCCGAGCGGTGCCGACGACGAGGCGGTGCCCGCGGGTCGCCTCGGCGACGCGGGCGAGCGCGCCGATGCCGAGCCCCTCACGCACCGCGCGCTCGTGCAGCTGGGTCGCGCGCGAGCGGTGGCCCTGCGTCGCGGCGGGCGGGAGGTCGACGGGGGAGTCGAACGGCAGGCCCGAGGTGTCCCAGCCCAGCAGCGCGGACAGGCGGCAACGGGCCGCGTCGTCGTCGAGCGCCGCGTCCAGGCGCTCGCGGACCTCCTGCGCCTGCGCGCGGCTGTCCCCGACGATCGTCACGACGCCCGGCAGCACGAGCAGCTTGTCCGGGTCGCGGCCGGCGTCGACGGCCCGCGACTTGATCTCGCGGTAGAACCGCTGCGCGTCGGGCAGGTGGTCCTGGCTCGTCAGCACCACGTCGGCGTGGCTCGCGGCCAGCGCGCGGCCGTCGTCCGACGACCCGGCCTGCACCAGCAACGGCCTGCCCTGCGGCGAGCGGGACGCCGGCAGCACACCGCGCACGTCGAGCTCGTCGCTCGCGTACGACACGGGGTGCACGCGGGTGGGGTCGACGTAGGTCCCGGTGCCTCGCTGACGGACGACGGCGTCGGGCTGCCACGCGTCCCACAGCGCGAGGGCCGCCTGCACGAAGTCCCGCGCTCGCAGGTACCGCTCGGCGTGCCCGGGCAGCTCGCCCGACGAGAACCCGGCGGCCGCCTCGGTCCGGAACGAGGTGACGATGTTCCAGCCGGCGCGGCCGCGCGAGACGTGGTCGAGGCTCGAGAGCTGGCGCGCCAGGTGGTACGGGTCGTTGAAGGACGTCGAGAAGCTGCCCACGAGCCCGATCCGCTCGGTCGACGCGGCCAGCGCCGCGAGCAGCACCGCGGGCTCGAGCCGGGGCAGGAAGTGCGGGGAGACGGGGTCGCCCTGCTCGCCGAGCACGTCGGTGGTGAGCAGCAGGTCGAACCCGGCGGCCTCCGCAGCCTGGGCGGCCTGCCGGTGCTGGTCGAGCGACTCGGTGTCGACCGCCTGGGTGCTGACCCGCCAGGCGCCCGCGTGCTGACCGACCACCGTGTGGTACGACGCCAGCCTCATCCAACGGGTCATCCGGTGGCCTCATCTCTGCTCGGTGAAGCCGAGATCGTGCGCCGAGAACGGGCTCGCGCCGCGCCGTCCGCGAGGGTTCCCGGGATGTGAGACGGCGGTGACCGCTCGTTGACATCGGGGACCCGTGAGCGGACTCTCCCGCCCAGGTCACGAGCCCCGCCGTCTGGCCCGGCAGGCGGGGCAGCAACCCCTCGACACAGGTGGGTGCTCCCGGGCTAGACCCGGCCCGCCGAACCGGCGGGCAACAGTGTCACGACATCGGAGCACGACATGCCTACTGCCACGTCCGTCCTCGAGCGCTACGGCCTGCACGCGCCGTCCGACCTCGCGACGAGCGACGTCATCGACCTGCAGCTCGCGCACCGATCGGTCCGCCGGTACCTGCCGGACGAGGTCACCGAGCCGCAGCTCGCGGCGATCGTCGCGGCCGCGCAGTCGGCGGCCACGAGCTCGAACCTGCAGCTGTGGAGCGTCGTCGCGGTGCAGGACGCCGACGCGCGGGCCCGGCTCGCGGCGCTCGCGGGCGACCAGCGGCACATCGGCGAGGCGCCACTCCTGCTCGTGTGGCTCGTCGACCTGTCGCGGGCTCGCTCCGTGGCGGAAGCGCACGCCGCGCCCACCGAGGGCGCCGACTTCCTCGAGACGGCCGTGGTCGGGTTCGTCGACGCCGCCCTCGCGGCCCAGAACGCCGTGCTGGCCGCCGAGTCGCTCGGCCTGGGGACCGTGTACATCGGCGCGCTGCGCAACCGGCCGGAGCAGGTCGCGGACGAGCTCGGGCTCCCGCCGCACGTGTTCGCGGCGTTCGGCCTCGTGGTCGGCCACCCCGACCCGGCCGAGGGGACGCGGGTCAAGCCGCGGCTCGCGCAGGACGCGGTGCTGCACCGCGAGCGGTACGACGACGACGTGCACCTCGACCAGGTCGCCGCGTACGAGGAGCGGATCGGCGCGTTCTACGCCGACGAGGGGCTGGAGCACTCGTGGACGTCCCGGCTGCTCGCGCGGCTGTCCGGCGCGCACGCGCTCAACGGCCGCGACCGGCTCGCCGAGGCGTTGCGCGCGCAGGGATTCGAGCTGCGATGACCGGGTGCGCATGATCTCGGCCGCCCACACCCTCGGGCCGGGTCCCGACGCCGATGCCGCCCGCACGGGCAACCGCGTGCTGGCGGTGTGCCTCGTGGTGGGGTTCGCCACGCTCGTGGACCAGTCGATCCTCACGGTCGCGCTGCCGTCGGTCCGCGAGTCCCTCGACGCCCAGACGGGCCAGGTGCAGTGGATCGTCGCCGCGTACTCGCTCGGCTTCGCGATCACGCTGGTCCCGGCGGGCCGGCTCGGTGACGCGCGCGGTCGGCGCCCGCTGCTCGTCGGCGGCGTCGCGGCCTTCTCGCTGCTGAGCGTCGTCGCCGCGACCGCGACGAGCCCCGACGTCGTCGTGCTGTGCCGCTTGCTGCAGGGCTTCGCCGCCGGCACCGCGAACCCGCAGGTCATCGGCCTGATCCAGGACCACTTCGCCGACTGGCGGCGGACGCGCGCGCTGGGCGCGTACGCGACGGTCGCGACCTTCGCGGGCATCCTCGCGCCGCTGCTCGGCGGCGCCGTCGTCGCGCTCGTGGGCGGCGTGGACGCGTGGCGCTGGGTGGTGGTCGTGAACGTCCCGTTCGGCGCGGCTGCGGCGGTGCTCGGCGTCGTCTGGCTCCCGCGGGTGCCGCGCAAGGCGGACCGGCCCAGCCTCGACCTCGTGGGCGCGGCGCTGCTCGGGGCGGTGACGCTCGCCGTGCTGCTGCCTGCGGTCGCGGTCAGCGGGGGAGGCGCCGCGAGCCCGTGGAGCCTCGCGGCCGTCGCGGTGCTCGTCGTCGCGCTCGTGGGGTGGGAGCGCAGGTTCGCCCGACGCGGCGGCGCCCCGATCGTGCTCCCCGCGCTGCTGACCAAGCGACGGTTCGCGCTCGGCACGCTGGTGGCGACCTTCTCGTTCGGGGCGATGCTCGGCACGTCGCTGGTGCTCGTGCTGTTCCTGCAGGAGGGGCTGGGCCTCAGCGCGTGGCAGGCGGGTCTCGTGGGGACGCCCGGGGCCGTCGTCGGCGCCGGGACCTCGCTGGTCGCGTGGCGCGTCGCCGCGCGGCACGGCCGGCCCGCGGTCACGGTCGCTCTCGGCGTCGTCGCGATCTCGCTGGTGGCGAGCGCCGCGATCGTCGCCTGGGCGCCGCACGGGACGGTGATCGCCGGGCTCGTCGCGACCCAGGTGCTCAGCGGCGCGGGCAGCGGGCTGGTGCACGCGCCCAACCAGGCGCTGACGCTGCAGGACGCGCCCGCCGGAACCGCGGGGCTCGCGGCCGGCTTCCTGCAGGTCGCGCAGCGGATCTCCGCCGTGCTGTCGCTCGCGGTGCTCGGCGGGATCGTGCTCGCGTCCGTCGAGCCGGGCGACGAGGCGAGCTATCGCCGGGCTGCGACCGTCGCGCTGACCGTGACGGCCGCGCTCGTGGTCGCGGCCGTCGGAGCCTCCCTCGCCGACCGCCGACGCACGCCCGTGCGACCGGCCGCGCCATCACCGCAGCAGCACGCACGTCAGCAAGAGGCACTCCAACCGACAGGAGCACGACCATGACCAGCACCGCACCCGCCGAGACCCTCAGCCTGGACGAGGCCGCCGCGCTCGCCCCCGTCGTCGACGCGGTCCACGCCGCCGCTCGGGTCGCGGACGGCGCGTTCCTCATCGACGTGCGCAGCGACAAGGGGCGTGCCGCGACCGGCGCGATCCCGGGCGCCACGGTCGTCGACCGCTACGAGGTGGACGCCGCTTTCGACCTGGCCGCCGTGACGCGGCTCGCGCCGGTCGTCTCGCTCGACACGCCGATCGTCGTCGTGTGCGGCTCCGTGCGCGGATCCGGACCGGTGGCCGCCGCGCTGCGGGAGAAGGGCTTCACCAACGTCGTGCACGTCGAGGGCGGCGCCCCGGCCTGGCGCGACGCGGGCCTGCCGTTCGAGCCCGGCACGGAGGGCACCGCATGACGGCGCGCGCCGGCGTCACCGCGCGTGAGGTGAGCACGGCGTTCCTCGACGAGCTGCACGCCGTGACCGAGCGCCGGCGCGCCGCCTTCGTGCCGCTCACCTCGCCGTTCAGCGGCGCCGACGCGCAGGACGTCGCGCTCGTCCGCGACGCCGCCAAGCGCGTCGAGGCCGACGCGCTCGCCCTGGCGCGCGACGTGCACGGTTTCGCGGAGGAGGCGTTCCGGGAGGTCCGGTCGGTCGCGGCGGTCGCGACACTGCTCCGGGCCGCGGGAATCCCCGCACAGGTCGGCACGCACGGGCTCACGACGTCGCTGCGTGCGGGGCTCACGAGCGAAGGGCCGGACGACGGCAGCAGCACGGACGGGCCGACGATCGCGATCCTCGCCGAGTACGACGCGCTGCCCGGCGTCGGCCACGCGTGCGGCCACCACCTGATCGCCGCGGCCGCGACCGGCGCCTTCCTCGCGCTGCACCGCGCCGTGCAGGAGGGGCTGCGCTTCGACGGGCGTGTGCTGCTGCTCGGCACACCCGCGGAGGAGGGCTCGTCGGGCAAGGAGATCCTCGCGCAGGCGGGGTTCTTCGACGGCGTCGATGCCGCGATCATGGTGCACCCGTTCGGTTACGACGTGGTCGACCACCCGTTCCTGGGGCGCCGGCAGCTGCGCGTGACCTATCACGGCGTCGCGGCGCACGCGTCCGCGAGCCCCTTCATGGGCCGCAACGCGCTCGACGCCGTCGCCCTCAACTACCAGGCCGTGGGCTTGTTGCGCCAGCACATCCCGCCGAGCGACCGCGTCCATGGCGTGATCCGCGAGGGCGGCGACCGCCCGAGCGTCGTGCCCGAGCGTGCGTCGGTGGAGTACTACGTGCGGTCCGCGAGCCCGCAGACCCTCAAGGACCTGTCGCTGCGGCTGGAGGACGTCGCGCGGGGGATCGCGCTCGCGACGGGAACCACGGCCGAGCTCGCGTGGGATGCCGCGCCGTTCACGCTGCCCGTCCGCACCAACGGCCCGCTCGCGGCGCGCTGGGCGAGCCACCAGGCGCAGCAGGGCCGCACGGTGCTGGCCGGCGGCGTGGTCCCGGAGATCCTCGCCGCGTCGACCGACTTCGGGAACATCAGCGTCCGGATCCCCGGCATCCACCCGATGATCGCGGTCAGCGAGCCGGACGTCGCGCTGCACACCCGCGAGTTCGCGGAGGTCGCGGCCGGTCCGCGCGGGGAGGCGGCAGTGGTCGACGGTGCGGTCGGGCTCGCGCTGACGGCGCTCGACTGGGTCGTGGACCCCGAGCTGCGCGCTGCGGTGCGCGAGGACTTCGAGGCGTCGGGCGGCGAGCTCGACGTGGCGGGCTACTTCGGATGAGGAGGTCACGATGACGCTCGAGGTGCGGATCGCAGATCCGAGCGAGTACGACGAGGTCGGGCAGCTCACGCGCAGCGCGTTCGACGCGGGCGCCTACGGCCCCACGCAGGACGCCGAGCGGTTGCGGCAGCTCACCGACGCGGCGGGTCGCGCGCGCGACGGCGACCTGATCGTCGCGGTCGTCGCCGGCAGCATCGTCGGGACCGTGAGCCTGCTGCGCCCGGGCACTCCCTACAGCCGGCAGGCGCTGGCCGACGAGCGCGAGCTGCGACTGCTGGCGACCGCACCCGGCGTCCGTGGCCAGGGCATCGGCGCCGCGCTGATCGCCGACGCGCTCGTGCGCGCGCGACGCGACGGTGCGGCGGGCGTCGTGCTCGACACGGGCCCGCGCAACGTGGTCTCCCAGCGGCTGTACCACCGGCTCGGGTTCGAGCGCGTGGTCGAGCGCGAGACGACCGTCGTCGGGCGCGGGATCGGCCGGCTCGCGGTGTTCCGCTACGACCTGACGCGAACCGGGGTGCGCGTGCGCCTGGTCGCACCGCACGAGCACGACGAGGTGTCGCGGCTGTCCGTGGCGGCCTACGCGCACGACTACGAGCTCAGCGACGAGTACCGCGCGTCGATCGCCGACGTCGCGAGCCGCGCGCGCGAGCACGAGGTCTGGGTCGCGGAGGACCTGACCGACGGCTCCATCCTCGGCACCGTCGCGACCCCGCGCCCCGGCGGCCACCTGTCGCCGCTCGGCGCTGACGGCGAGGTCGACTTCCGGCTGCTGGCCGTCGACCCGGCCGCGCGCGGCCGCGGCATCGGCGAGCTGCTGACCAGGCACGTCATCGAGCTCGCGCGGCAGCGCGGCGCCGACCGCGTCGTCATGAACTCGGGCCCGCGCATGGTCGCCGCGCACAGGCTCTACCACCGGCTCGGCTTCGTCCGGCTGCACGAGCGCGAGACCCACGTCGTCGAGGGCGGCGTCCTGCTCGCCTTCGGCTACGAGCTCGCCGCACCCCAGTCCCCAGCTGTCCCCGTCACGCAAGGAGCATCCGCATGAGGTTCCAGGTCCTCGACATCGTCCCCCACGCGGCGCACCCGGTCACCGGCGCGCTGCTCGACCCGTCGACGCGCCTCGAGCGTGTCGTCGAGACGGCCGTGCTGGCCGAGGAGCTCGGGCTCGACTCGTTCGCGGTCGGAGAGCGGCACGCGGGCGACTTCCTGTCGTCGTCCCCGACCGTGCTGCTGGGCGCGCTCGCGCAGGCCACGGACCGGATCCTGCTCAGCACCGGCGTCACGGTGCTCTCGCTGCTCGACCCCGTCCGCGTGGCCGAGGACTACGCGACGATCGACCTGCTCTCCCGCGGGCGGCTCGAGATCGTCGTCGGCAAGGGCAACGAGGACAAGCACTTCCCGCTGTTCGGACTCGACATCGCTCACCAGTACGGCTACCTGGAGGAGAACTACGGCCTGCTGCGCGAGCTGCTCGAGCGCGAGCACGTCGACTGGCAGGGCACGTTCCACTCGTCGCTGACGGACGTGACGACCCTGCCGCGGCCGTTCGACGGCCGGTTCCGCATCTGGCACGGGTCGGCCACGAGCCTGTTCGCGGTGGAGCTCGCCGCCCGGTACGGCGACCCGATCGTCTCGGCGAACGCCCTGCAGCCGCGCGAGAAGTACCAGGTGCTGATCGACCACTACCGCGAGCAGCTCGTCGCCTACGGGCACGACCCGGCGGTCGGGTACGTCGGCGCGGGCTCGGGCGGCCTGTTCCTCGCCGACACCAGCGAGCAGGCGACCGACGAGTACCGCGCCGTCTACGAGGCGTTCGCGGCGCGCAGCATCGCGCTGCACCAGGGGGACACCCGGCCGGGCAAGTCGTCGTCGTTCGCGAGCATCGAGGACGCGGTCGAGCGTGGACCCGCCCTGGTCGGCTCGTCGGAGCGAGTCGCCGAGAAGATCGTCGACTACCACCGCTCGTTCGGCCACGACCTGCAGTCGGTCTCCCTCAACCCGGTGCTCGACTACGAGCAGCAGCACGACGTGCTGCGCCGGTTCGCCGAGGAGGTCGTGCCGCTCGTGCGCCGCGAGGTCTCGACGACGCTGTGGGGCCCGAACGACCCGGGTCGGGCACGCGGGCTGGGTGCCGCACGCGTCGCCGCGGGTCTGCCCGACGACGACCTCGCGGCCGTCGCCGTGCCGGGTGCCTGATGGCCGTCGAGTTCCTCGGCGCGGGGTACGGCAACCCGTCGACCGAGACCGTGCCGCTGACCGGCCCGGTCTTCGACCCGGGGTACACGCGCGACATCGTCCGGGCTCACGAGGCGCACGGCTGGGACCACGTGCTGTTCCCGTACGCGTCCGACGGCCCCGACCCGGCGCAGGCCGCCGCCTGGGCCGCG
>JBCECL010000032.1:0-3078 GCA_039207135.1 Brevundimonas sp. | reverse complement strand
CGACGAGCCCTTCTCGCACGCGGGGCCCTACTACTCGGTCGAGAGCTTCGTGCTGCGGGCCCGCGGTGCCGGTCGACCGGGTCTCTCGGCGGGCGGCGCCTCGCGTCGTGCGCTCGAGGTCGGGGCGGCGGTCGCCGACGTGTTCGCGCTCTTCGGCGAGCCGCTCGCCGCGACGGCCGCGCAGGTGGAGCTGCTGCGCGGCTTCGCCGCCGCGGCGGGTCGCCCGGTGCCGAGGCTCCAGATCGCGTTCCGGCCGATCGTCGCGGCGACGGACGACGAGGCGTGGGCCAAGGCGCACGCGATCAAGGCGCGGATCGACGCACGCGCCGCGGCGGCCGAGCCCGTCGCGTCGCTCTCGTCGGCGCCGGCCGTGCCGGGTCGGCTGCCCGAGAACACGGCCAACCTGCGGCTCGCCGAGCTCGCGGCGGCGGGGGAGCGGCACGACCGCGCGCTGTGGACGCCGACCGTCGCGGGTGCGGGCGGCCTGCCGACGAGCGCGACGGCGCTGGTCGGCTCGTACCGGACCGTCGCCGACGCGCTGCTCGACTACGTCGACCTCGGGTTCGAGATCTTCGGGCTGCGCGGGTACGACCTGGTCGAGGACGCGATCGAGTTCGGCGACAACGTCATCCCGCTGGTTCGTGCAGGTGCTGCGAACAGATCCGGACACCCCGCCCAACGCGAGCGCACCCGGACTACCCTGGCCGGATGACCACGTCGCTCGATACCCCCGACCTCGTAGCGGACGCCTCGCAGGGATCCGGTCCCGGCGACGTCGCGACGCAGGTCGAGGCCGTGGCGACCCGCGCCAAGCGGGCCTCGAGGCGCCTCGCGACGGCCAACCGGGCGACCAAGGACGCGGCGCTGCACGCGCTCGCGGACGCGCTCGTCGGCGCCACGGACCGCATCGTCGCCGCCAACGCCGAGGACCTGGAGCGCGGACGGAGCAGCGGCATGGCCGCGGGGCTCCTGGACCGGCTCGCCCTCGATCCCGCGCGGATCGTCGCCATCGCCGACGCGCTGCGCGAGCTCGCGAGCCTGCCCGACCCGGTCGGGGAGGTCGTGCGCGGATCGACGCTGCCCAACGGGTTGCGGCTGCGGCAGGTCCGGGTGCCGATGGGCGTCGTCGGGATGATCTACGAGGCGCGGCCGAACGTCACCGTCGACGCCGCCGGGCTCGCGCTCAAGAGCGGCAACGCCGTGATCCTGCGCGGCGGCTCGGCGGCCGCGTCCAGCAACGCGGTGATCGTCGAGGTCCTCTCGCACGCCCTCGAGTCGGTGCACCTGCCCGGCGACCTCGTCCAGTCGATCGACGCGTGGGGGCGCGAGGGCGCCGTCGCGCTCATGCGCGCCCGCGGGCTCGTCGACGTCCTCGTCCCGCGTGGCGGCGCCGACCTGATCCGCACCGTGGTGCGCGAGTCGACCGTGCCGGTCATCGAGACGGGCGTCGGCAACGTGCACATCTACGTCGACGAGAGCGCCGAGCTCGGCGACGCGCTGCCGATCCTGCTCAACGCCAAGACCCAGCGCGTCGGCGTGTGCAACGCCGCCGAGACGCTCCTGGTGCACGAGGGCGTCGCCGACGAGTTCCTGCCCGTCGCGATCGCGATGCTGGCCGACGCGGGAGTGACGGTGCACGGAGACGCGCGCACGCTGGCCCTCGCGCCCGAGGAGGCGGACGTGGTCCCGGCAACCGACGAGGACTGGGCCACCGAGTACCTGTCGCTCGACATCGCCGTGCGGGTCGTCGAGGACCTCGACGAGGCGCTCGAGCACATCCGGACGTGGAGCTCGGGGCACACCGAGGCGATCCTCACGCGCGACCTGGCCGCGTCCGAGCGGTTCGTCGCCGAGGTCGACTCGGCGGCCGTCATGGTCAACGCCTCGACGCGGTTCACGGACGGTGGACAGCTCGGTCTCGGCGCAGAGATCGGCATCTCCACCCAGAAGCTGCACGCCCGCGGGCCCATGGGCCTCGCCGAGCTGACGACCACCAAGTGGATCGTGCACGGCGACGGCCACGTCAGGCCCTGACCGCACAGACCCCCGTGCGACACTGGTCGCCACCCCACCAACCCCTGGAGGAAGTCCCGTGCACGCTGCTGTGATCGCCGCGGCCGAGCAGGCCGCAGAGCACACGAACGAGCTGCCGTTCCCGCCCGTCGTCTTCGGGTTGGCCGCCTTCGGTGGCCTTGTCGCGATGCTGCTCATCACGTACGCGTTCCGCAGCGTGGGCACCCGCCACTGAGCCCCGCAGGGCCGCCCGGAGGCGAGGACCGATGACGCAGCGACGGCCCCGTGTGGGGGTGATGGGTGGCACGTTCGACCCCATCCACCACGGTCACCTGGTCGCCGCGTCGGAGGTCGCCGCGCAGTTCGACCTCGACGAGGTCGTCTTCGTCCCGACGGGCCGGCCCACGTTCAAGCTCGACCAGCAGGTCACGCTCGCGGAGCACCGGTACCTGATGGCGGTCGTCGCAACGGCGTCGAACCCGCGCTTCACCGTGAGCCGCGTCGACATCGACCGCGAAGGTGTGACGTTCACCGTCGACACCCTGCGTGATCTCAAGGCCGACCGCCCGGACGCCGACTTCTTCTTCATCACAGGCGCGGACGCCATCGCGCAGATCTTGACGTGGAAAGATGGTCAGGAGCTGTTCTCGATGGCGCAGTTCGTGGCGGTCACCCGCCCCGGGCACGCGTTGTCGGTCGACGGCCTTCCGGGGGACCGGGTGCACGTGCTCGAGATCCCCGCACTGGCCATCTCGTCGACGGACGTCCGCGCGCGTGCCCAGGCGGGAAAACCCGTCTGGTACCTCGTTCCTGACGGGGTCGTCCAGTACATCGCCAAGCACAGGTTGTATCGAGGGAAGTCATGAGTGAACCGGGAGAGCGGCGTCGTCGCCGCGACCTCCACCGCAGCGCCGAGACCGGCGCTGTCGAGTCGACCCCTGCCGCGGAGCAGTGGCCGTCCGCATCGGTGACGGACACGGGCTCGATCCCGGCTCCCGGCTCTCGTCGCGCCCGGCGCGCCTCCGACGCCCCCGCGACCGACGCCACGCCCGCCGGGTCCTGGCC
>JBCECL010000031.1:35732-38335 GCA_039207135.1 Brevundimonas sp. | reverse complement strand
GCGGACGACGAGCAGGCGCGGGTCGGGCCCGTGCCGCAGGCCGTCGCGCCGCGCGGGGTCGTCGGCGCGGAGAAGCCGGCGCGGTGGGTCTGGGACGACACCGCGCGCTGGTACCCGCGGTTGCTGGCCGACGGGGTCCGGGTCGAGCGCTGCCTCGACCTGCGGCTCGCGCACCGGCTGCTGAGGGGCGCCGCGGCGACGGCGGGATCGACGCTCGCGACGGCGCCCGCCGGGCCGTTCGACAGCGCGGTCGAGGCGCCGGTCGAGGTCGAGGCGGCGTCGTTGTTCGACGTCGTCCGCACCGAGCAACGGCCCGACGAGGAGGCGCTGCTGAACGAGATCGCCGCACAGGACGCGGCCGTCGCGGACCACCCGAGGCTGAGGCTCCTGCTCGTCGCGGAGTCGGCCGGCGCGCTCGCGGCCGCGGAGATGCGGCACACGGGCCTGCCGTGGGACCGGGCGGTGCACGACGAGGTGCTCGCCGAGCAGCTCGGCCCGCGCCCGCGCGGTGACGCGCGCCCGCCGCGGATGGCCGAGCTCGCCGAGGTGATCCGCACCGAGCTCGGTGCGCCGCGGCTCAACCCCGACTCGCTGCCCGACGTGCTGCGCGAGCTGCGCCGCAACGGGCTGCCCGTCACCTCGACCAGCAAGTGGGAGCTGCAGGGCCTCGACCACCCGGCGGTGGGCCCGCTGCTCGCGTACAAGAAGCTCTCCCGCCTGCACAGCGCCAACGGCTGGGCGTGGCTGGACCGCTGGGTGCCCGACGGGCGCTTCCGGCCCGAGTACGTGGTGGGTGGCGTCGTCACCGGACGCTGGGGATCCAGCGGCGGGGGAGCGCTGCAGCTCCCGAAGCAGGTGCGGCGGGCGGTCCGGGCCGACGACGGCTGGCGCCTCGTGGTCGCGGACGCGGCCCAGCTCGAGCCGCGCGTGCTCGCGGGGCTCGCCCACGACGAGCGCATGGCCGAGGCGGGGCGCGGCCGGGACCTGTACCAAGGCATGGTCGACGCGGGCGTCGTCGACTCGCGCGACCACGCCAAGGTCGGCATGCTCGGCGCGCTCTACGGCGGCACGACCGGCCAGAGCGCGGCAGTCCTGCCGCGGATCAACCGCGCGTTCCCGCTGGCCATGGCCCACGTCGAGACCGCCGCGCGGGCGGGCGAGCGCGGCGAGGTCGTCAGCACCCTGCTCGGTCGCAGCTCGCCGCGCCCCGGCGCGCAGTGGAACCAGGTGCAGGCAGACGCGCTCGACGACGAGGCGGGCGCGTCGGCGCAGTCGCGTGCGCGCGCCCAGACCCGGGCATGGGGGCGGTTCACGCGCAACTTCGTCGTGCAGGGCACCGCCGCGGAGTGGGCTCTGTGCTGGATCGCGGAGGTGCGCCGGCGGCTGTGGGCGCTCGGCGAGGCCGACGGGCTCGCGTCGGAAGGATCCGGGGGTGTGCGCGTGCCCGAGCCGTTCGCGCGTCGGCCGCACCTCGTCTACTTCCTGCACGACGAGCTCGTCATCCACACGCCCGCCGCGCTGGCCGACGATGTGGCGGCCCAGGTCCGCGAGGCCGCGGCGGCCGCGGGCCGCCTGCTGTTCGGCGACTTCCCGATCGACTTCCCCGTGAGCCTGGCCGCGGCGCAGTCCTACGCCGACGCGAAGGACTGACGGCGACCAGCGCAGTTCAGCCGAAGCGGCCGTTCACGTAGTCCTCGGTCCGCGAGTCGCGCGGCGAGCCGAACATCTGCGACGTCGGGCCGTGCTCGACGATCCCGCCCGGCACACCCTGCTCGGCGAGGAAGAACGCGCACTGGTCCGAGACGCGCGCGGCCTGCTGCATGTTGTGCGTGACGATCACGATGGTGACCTCGCCGGCCAGGGCACCGATGGTCTCCTCGACGCGCCGCGTCGAGGTGGGATCCAGCGCGGAGCACGGCTCGTCCATGAGCAGCACCTTGGGCCGCACGGCGAGCGAGCGCGCGATGCACAGGCGCTGCTGCTGCCCACCGGACAGCCCGCCGCCGGGGGCGCGGAGCCGGTCCTTGACCTCGTTCCAGAGGCCGGCGCGGGTCAGGCACTCCTCGACCAGTGCGGACCGCTGCGAGGCGCCGATCCGCACGCCCGTGAGCGCGAGCCCGGCCGTGACGTTGTCCTGGATCGACATCGCGGGGAACGGGTTGGGCTTCTGGAACACCATGCCGATGCTGCGGCGCGCGTCGGTCACGCGGCGCACGGGGTCGTAGATGTCCTGCCCGTCGAGCAGCACCTCGCCTGCCAGTGCGGCCGACGGGACCTGCTCGTGCATCCGGTTGAGGATGCGCAGGAACGTCGACTTGCCGCAGCCGGACGGGCCGATCAGGGCGGTCACGCGCCCCGCCGGCATCGCCAGGGAGACGCGCTCGAGCACCTTGTGGGTCCCGAACCAGGCCGAGACGGCGCGCGCCTCGAGGGCGGGCAGCACCGCCTCGGTCGCGACCGGCGGCAGCAGCCGCGTCGCGTCGTCGGGCAGCGCAGGGGGCTCGGGGGCCAGGGCGACGAAGGAGTCAACACTCACCTGCGCACCCTGACCGACGCGGATGGCGGGACGGTGAACGGCGGGCATCCCGGGGACGTCAGGATCG
>JBCECL010000031.1:25455-35632 GCA_039207135.1 Brevundimonas sp. | reverse complement strand
CAGGATCAGACCAGGTTGGGCAGCAGCACGAACAGCTGCTCGCCCACGAGCACGCCGCACAGCAGCACGAGCGGGACGCCGACGATCCACGCCTGCCACCGCCCCCACCATCGGCGAAGGGCCGCGAGCAGGACGGCGCAGAGGGCGAGCGCCGCGAGCGCGAGCAGCAGCAGGGGCCACGCGTCGGGGTCGCCCGCGAACGCGGCCTCGTCGGCCCCGAGGATCGTCGCGGTCAGCACCGGGCGGGGGGTCGGGAACGCTTCGCCGACGAGCGCGGCGTCCACGCGCAGCACGCCGTCGGGCGCCCACTGCGGGCCGACGGCGCTCACGAGCGTGAGGCGCCCGGCGCCGGGCGCGAGCGGTGCCGGGAGCGGGTCGCCCGCGCGGCGCAGGCCGGTGACGGCGTAGGTCGCGACGCCCTGGCCCGTCACGGTGGAGATCACGTCGCCGGTCCGCAGGTTGGCCAGGCCCGAGAACACGCCGCCGTATGCGGCGTGCCGACCCATCAGCACGACGGGCCCGGCCTGCCCGGGCAGCGCGGTGTCGCGGCGGTGGCCCGGACCCGAGATCAGGACCTTCGACGAGGTGCCTTCGAGGACGACGTCGTCCACCCCGAGACGCGGGATCTTCAGGATCGCCACGGGCGTCCCGGGTTCCAGCAGCCGGTCGGCAGGGGTGACCTGGCCGACGGGTGCGGTGCTGTTGGCCAGCTGGGCGCGGAACGCCCAGCCGGCCACGTCCTGGTCCCGCTGGTAGCGCAGCGGGGAGACGAGCAGTGCGTTGACCACGATGCCCAACGCGAGGGCAGCGACGATCGCGAGCGTGGTGCCCACCAGGCGAGCGCGCTCGCTGGCGGTGACCGGTCGGATCGCGGCGTCGAGGCTCGACGCGCTGGGCATCGTGGTCTGGGTCACGCGAGGATCACTTGGCCTGCGTGATCGTCTTCGCGGCCGACGCCTTGGCGTTGACCGTGGAGGAGCCCGAGTAGGACACGACGATCTTGTGCTTGCCGGCCTTGAGCTTGGGCAGCTTGACGGTCGCCTTGCCGCTCTTCAGCACGACGGTCTTGAGGACCTTCTTGCCGTCCTTGATGACGACCTTGCCCGTGGGCGTCACGCCCGTGGCCTTGACCGTGACCTTGACGGTCGCGACCTTGCCCTTGGCGACCTTGCTCGGCGCGGACAGCGTGACCGTCGGCGTCGCCTTGGCGACCTTGACGGTGAGAGCCGAGCTCGTGCTGCTCTTGACGACCGACGGGGCCGACGAGGTGAAGACGGCCTTGATCGCGTAGGACGTCTTGGCCGCCTTGATGCTGAGCGCGGCCTTGCCCGCCGCGACCTTGACGCTCGCGAGCTTCTTGGCGCCGTCGTAGAACGCGACCGTGCCGGCCGGTGCCTTGCTCGCCGCGACCGCGGCCGTGACCGTGAACGCCTTGCCGACGACCGGCTTCGCGCTCGCCGCGACCTTGGTGGTCGACGCGACCGCGGGGACCACGGGAACGGCGGTCACCGTGACGCTCGCGGTGGGCGAGGTCGACGACGCGACGCCGAGCAGGTTGGGGATGAACACGGCCTGCACCGACAGCGTGCCGACGGTCGAGGTGGTGATCGGGCCGGAGCCCGTCGTCGCACCCGCGGCAACCGGGACCGAGCCCAGCAGCGTGGCGCCCGAGTACAGGCGCACGGTGCCGCCGCCGTTGCCGACCGAGCTCACCGTGACGTTCGCGGTGACCTTCTGGCCCGAGACGACGGAGGCCGACGAGAACGTCAGGCCCGTCTCGCTCGTCGACGGGTGGTAGGCGCGCGTCGTGGTGTCACCGCACTGCGTCGAGCCGGTGAGCAGGCCGAAGCCGAACGACGTGATCGTGCCGGTCTGCTGGCACACCCGCGAGGTCGAGCCCACGAAGGTCTTGGCGATCTCCGAGGTCGGGTCGTCGGCCAGGATCGACGGGACGATGTTGTAGACCGGGCGCGTGAACGCGTTGTACGCCGGGTTGAGCAGGTAGCTGCCCGTCGTCCCCGTGGTCGCGGCCTGGCCGTTCACGGCGTTGATGAGCACGCCCGCGCGCAGGTCGGGGGTCTTGGCGTTGCCCTGCGCGACCCACTGCGCGATGGAGAAGGGCGCGATCGCGCCCGCGTCCTGCGCGTCCGTGCCCGAGACGAGCGAGGCACCCTGGTGCTCCTGCACCGCGGCGCCCGCGAAGTCGTGGTCGCGCAGGTTGGGGTACGTGCCCGCCGAGATGTTGGCCTCGGTGATGCCCATCTGGCCGAGCCAGTACGAGCGCGTGCCCGAGCCAGGAGCCGGGAGGAACGTGCTGATGGCCGTCGCGGTCTCGCCAGCCTGCAGCGTGTAGCCCGCGCCCTCGAGGTGCGTCGGGTTCCCGCCGCCGGTGACGACCTGCGTGAACTCGCCCTTGAAGATCGAGACGATCTGCGCCTTGGTGAGGTCGGCCGGGATGACGCTGTTGGGCGCCGTCGCGTAGGAGACCGCGTCGACCGCGAACGGGATGTAGGTCAGCACGCCGTCGTCGGCCACGTCGGCGCTGCCCGCGCCGCCCGAGCTGCGCGCGAACTGGACCGTGCCGGCGACGTCGCTCGTCGCGACCGTGACGGGGCTGGAGTTGAAGACGGGGATCGCGGCCGTCTCGGTCTGGCCGATCGCGACCCGGAGCAGGTCGCGCCCGCCGCCGGAGTTGTTCGCACGCGGGACCGCCGCGCCGCCCGCGTGGGTCACCACGGTGGCCGAGCCCGTCGCGTCGTACGACGCGAGGATGTTGCCGCCGATCGCGGTGGCGAGGCCCCCGACGACGGCCTGCGTGGTGTCCGAGCCGAGGCCGACGAGCGTGCCGAACGTGCCGGCCGTGGGGTCCGCCTGGGCGGGGGCGACGACGGCGCCGAGCGCCAGTGCCGTCAGACCCGCGCACAGACCGAGCTTTCCGAAGGCAGAGACCTTCATCTGAGGAGTTCCTCTCGAGGAGTCGAAGAATCGAGCGTCGAAGAATCGGGGGTGGATCATGAATCGGGCGTGCATCGGGCGTGAATTGCGGCGTCGAGCACCCGCGATTCACGCGCCGCGCCGAACGCTAGGGACGGTCGAAAAACTCCACCTGTCCGCCAGGCAAATGCCGGACGGTGCTCACACGAAGTCGATCGCCGATTCGCCCAGCAGCTCGCGCTCGGCGAGCGTGCGGCCGCGGCGCATGAGAACGGGACCGGTCACGGCGCACGCGGCCCCCACCCCGATCGCCCCGGCGACGCCCAGTCGCGCGGGCCCGAGCGGGCCGCCGCCCGTCACGGGCGGTGCGCCCGCGTCCGAGCTGCCCGTGTCCGGGTCGACCGGCGCGGGGGTCGACGTCGGCTGCGGGGTCGGGTCCGACGGGGTCGAGCCCGGCGGGATGGCCGTGCCGGGGTCCGTGGACGCGCTCGCGGACGGCGCCGGCGTGCTCGCCGAGGGCTTCGGCGTGGGAGTGGCGGAGGGCTTGGGCGTCGGTGTCGCCGTGGGCTTGCCCGTCCCGCACGTCTTGGCGACCGCGGCGTCGTCCTCCAGGGCCGCGGCCGTCGTGGTGGCGGCCGTCGCCTGGGCGTCCGAGAGCGGGAGGTAGCCGCGCGGCAGCATGCCCTTCGTCTCGCCCACGCGCTGGCCCGTCGTGGCCGCGTAGGTCAGGAACGCCGCGTAGTCCTTGCGCTGGTCAGCGTCCGACGAGCAGACCGAGACACCCGCGTAGTCCACGAGCGTCAGCGGGTACGCGTCGCGGACGCGGGCCGCCGGGTCCGTCGCGACGACCCCCGGGACCTCGGTGTCGACCATGGCCGCGACGGCCGCGCGCATCGTCGTATCGGTCGCCGCGAGGGACTGCCCCGCGGCGTTGACGAGGCGCGCCGTCCGGAGCCCGAACCGCTGGGCCGAGACGAGGTCGGTGAGCGCGAGCGAGAACCGCTGACCGGGTAGCTGCGCACCCGAGGACGTGAAGCCCGCGGGCACCTTGTTGAGGTCCCACACGATCTTGGCGCCCGCGTTCGCCTTCTGCGTGCGGACGGCGGCATCGGCCATGTCCGAGGTGTACGGCCGCAGGTCGAGCGTGCCGTACCCGGGCTCGGGCACGGTGTCGTCCTGCCGGAACGTGGACAGGTCGGCCTTGGGGAAGCTGTCGAGGGTGTCGTCGTGCGTCAGGTCGAGGTTCTTGTAGACGGGGTTCACGGTCATGCCGTGCTCGTCGGGCTCGCCCTCGAGGAAAGAGCGCGCGAACGGGTCCGCAATGATCCATTGCCACAGCGCCGAATAGGCGTCCGACGTCCCGAGGCCGACCATCAGTCCGTCGGGCGCCGCCGTGCGGACGAATTGCGCCATCTCGGGGTTCAGCTCGACGAATTCCGGGTCGTTGACGATGCTGCGGGGATTGTCGGCGACGACCCCCGAACCGCCGCCGGGGACGTCCGCCCGGTAGGACTGCGTGAGCAGCTTGGCCATGAGCCGGGGATTGAGCACCAGGTCCTCGACCGAGGTGCCGTCGCGGTCGGCGAGCGGGCTGTTCAGCGTGTACTGCCGGTCGATCGTGTACGCGACGACGAGCGCGGTCTGCGCGATCGGGGCGTAGACCACCGGGCGGTCCTTGTGCGGCGGGAGCGGGCGGTTCACCACGGCGAGGCCGGCCGCCCCGCTGAGGTTGCTCGTCAGCTGGCCGCGCGCCTCGCCGTCACCCACCTGCGAGTACCCGTACGTCGTGCCCGAGCCGCACAGCGCCGACTGCCATGACGTCATCGCGTCGGAGAACAGCTCGTTGCCGACCAGCCGGCGCTCGGCGTTCCCGAGCGCGCACGACGACCCGATGGGCGCGAACTGCAGCGGGAACACCATGCGGTGCGACCAGGCGGTCGCGGACAGCGGCGAGCCCGAGATGGTCCCGGCCGACGACTGCTCGGCGAACGTCCCGTCGGCGTCGGTCTCACCGCGCGGCACCACCACGAGCCAGCACGCGCGCGGCGAGCCCGACGCGAGGGTCTCGCCGCAGCCGAGGTGCGGCGCCTCGAGCGACGTCTGGATCTCGACGTTGGCGGTCCCCGTGCCGTCGCTCCCGGTGCGCGCGGCCGTGACCTCGTTGCTCGAGGTGGAGGTGAAGTAGTCCGCGACGTCGGTGACGGCGGCGCCCGAGACCGGCGTGAACGGCACGGTGTACGCCTTGAGGTTCGGGTTGGTGATCGGCGGCGGCACCAGGTGCGCCTCGTCGTACGCCTGCTGCGGGTCCTCGCCGCGCTTGAGCGCACGCAGCCCGGTCCGGTCGCCGAGCAGCGTGCTCAGGCTCGGGTTGGGCGCGCCCCACTGGCACTGCTGCGGCTGGGGGCCGCTCGCGTCGTCGCCCCAGCACTGCATGATCTGCAGGTAGTCGGTGGCGAACCGGCCGGGCGACGTGGGGCGCGCGCCCTTCCAGTCCACGGTGACTCCCTGGTGGGAGAGGTTGCGCGTCTGGCTGACGGTGACCTCGAGCTTCGCGAACGTCGCGTAGTCGCGGTCCTTGCGGTCGCGCTCGCCGACGAGCGACGGGTCCGACCAGGCCTGGACCACCTGCGAGCCGCCCTCGACGGCGTCGACCACGGGCGCCTCGTCGCGCTCGGCGGCGACGCTCCCGGTGGCCAGCAGGAGTGCGCTGCCGAGCGTCGCGGCGCTGACTCCCAGCGCCGTGAGCCAGGCGCCCGCGCGACGCAGGCGTGCCGCGCTCATCGGCCGCTCTTCCGGGCGGTCCGGGCGGCGCTGCGGGCGCTGCGGGCGTCCGCGCCGCGGGAGACCAGCGGCGGGATCACGACGACCGCGACCGCGAGCAGGCACGCCGCCACGATCGCGAGCGGCCCGATGCCGCTCGAGTGCGGCACGTCGGTCTCGATCGGCATCGACACGACGTTCGTGCACTCGCCGGTGTCGTCGGAGCAGACCACCGGGCCGCCGCCCGTGCTGGCCCCGGCGACCACGACGCCGCCGCCGGTACCTCCGCCGCCCTGGTCGGTCGTGCCCGTGCCGCCGCCGGACGCATCTGGGCCGGCGGACTGCGTGCCGCCCGTGCCGCCGCCCTTACCCGTCGTCTTCCCCGTGCCGTCCGACGTGCCGCCCTTGGAGCCGCCGTCCGAGCCCTTCCCGCCCGAGCCCTTGCCGCCGCCGTCGCTCGGCGTCGAGCCCTTCGTCCCGGGCGCCGGGGCAGCGCCGCCGGTCGGCTTGTCGCACTGGTCGTTGCCCTGCTTGTCGCACTCCGAGGGCTGCGGCGCGTTCTTGGCGAGCGTGTTGCTGCCGTCGGCCGAGAACGTGGGGTTGTTGCACTTCTTGATGTCCACGGACGCGTCGGCCGCGCCCGGGATCTTGCTCACCTGGTCGAGCCCGGCCTGCACCAGGTTGATCGGCAGCGGGGAGTAGCCGAGCACCTCCGCCTGCTGCTGGCCCTCGCACAGGAAGTAGCTCGCGAACGCGCCGAGCGTCTTGCCCTTGGGCTCGGTGAAGCCGTTCTGCGTGCTGGTCGGCACGACGATGTAGCTGTACGACGAGAGCGGGTAGGTGCGCTTGTCCTTGTTCGCGTAGACCCCGGTGAGGTCCTGCGTGAGGTACTTGTCCGACGTCTCGTCGGTGTTGATCGTCGCGCCGAGCAGCCCGACCGCGACGTTCGAGGCGGTCGGCTCCACGTAGTAGCCGGCCTCGTTGAGCACCTTGGCCACCGGGTAGCCGGTCTTGAGCGCGTAGGAGTACTCGACGTAGGTGATGGTGCCGACGTTGCCCCGCTGCGCGACGTAGCCCGCGACACCCTGCGAGTTGGGCTGCGCCACGAACCCCTTGCCGGGGATCGTCGGGTAGGACGAGGTCACGCCGCACGGCGTCGACCGGCCCGCTGCCTTGCAGTACGCGTCCCACGCGGCCTGGTGCCGGGCCGCCATCCAGGTCGTGAACTGCGCGGTCGAGCCCGATCCGTCGGACCGGACCACGGGCACGATCTTGCGCTTGGGCAGCGTGAGGCTCGGGTTGTCCTTCGCGATCGCCGCGTCGTCCCAGCTCGTGATCGTGCCGGTGAAGATGCCCGTGATGACCTCGCCCGACAGCCGCAGGTTGGTGACCTGCTTGCCGCCGACCGACAGGTTGTACATGAACGCCGTGCCACCGGCGACGATCGGCATGTAGACGAACCCGCGGCTCGGCGGGGTGTCCACGACGCCGCCGTCCTTGAGGCCGTACGGGATCTCGGTGATCGCGAAGTCGACCGTCCCGGCCTTGAACTGGTTGCGGCCGTCCGACGAGCCGGTGCTCGCGTAGTTGATCCGCATGCCGTACTGCTCGACGTTGCGCCGCCACTGGTCGACGGCGTTCGAGCTCCACGACGACCCGGCGCCGTTGACGGGCACGAACGAGTCGGCCGACGCGGGAGCGGCGCCCGCGGCGAGCATCGCGCCGACGGCGACGAGGAGGGCGAGGGCGCGTCTCATGACTGCTCCTGGGGGAGGGCTTCGGGGAGGTTGCTGGCCTGGGGGAGGCCCTGGGGTGCAGAAGAAGGGCGCTTGGTGCGCCTCCTCGGGCGGTGCCGCTGGGCGCGCTGCGCCTTGCGTGCCTGGCGGGCCCGGTGGCGGGCGTCCTTCTTGAGCGGGCTCGAGCCGCCGACGACGCGCGCGATGACGAAGAGCGTGAGCACGAGCAGCATGAGCACCGCCGCGGTGCCGAACCCGCGCGCGACCATCGTCGGCTCGGGCGACTTCACGAACTGGAAGATCGCGAGCGGCAGGCTGACCATCGGCCCCGACGTGGGGTCGGAGTTCATCGCCGCGGTGAAGCCCGACGTCAGCAGCACGGGGGAGGTCTCGCCGATGCCGCGCGCCGTGGCCAGGATGATCGCGGTGGTCAGGCCCGAGCGGGCCGTCGGGAGCACCACCTGCCACACGGTGCGGAACTGGCCGGCGCCCAGCGCGTACGACGCCTCCTTGAGCGTGCCGGGAACCAGCCGCAGCACCACGTCCGACGAGCGGACCATGATCGGCAGCATCATGATGCTGATCGCGGTCGCGGCGGCGAGGCCCGACTTGGGGACGCCGAGCGCGAGCACGAGCGTCGCGTAGATGAACAGGCCCGCGACGATCGACGGCAGCGCGGTCATCGCCTCGACGATCGTGCGGACCAGCCGCGCGAGCCGGCCCGGCACCTCGGTCAGGAACACCGCCGTGAGCAGCCCGAGCGGGATCGTGATGACCAGCGCGATGCTGATCTGGATCAGCGTGCCGACGATCGCGTGCGCGATCCCGCCCATCTCGAGCGGGTCGAGCGGACCGGCCTTCGCCATGTCCTGCGTGAAGAAGTTGAGGTGCGGCAGCGCCTTCGCGCCACGCGCGAACGTGAAGACGACGATGAACGCCAGCACCGCGAGCACGGTGAACGCGAGGCCGTGCACCACGACGGTGACGAGCCGGTCGCGCACGGCGACCCCGCGCTCGGTGAGCGAGACGAGCAGCGCGTACAGCACGAGGAACAGCACGGCGGCGACCGCGACGAAGCCGAGCGGGCTGGTGATCGGCGCGAGCTGGCTGCTGAGCAGCGCGGTCAGCGCGACCGCCGCCGCTCCGGCTCCGCACAGGTTCAGCAGGTCGCTCACCCGCACGCCGGACAGCTGCCGACGCACCTCGCGCGTCCCGGTGGTGAGCGCGGTCATGTGCTCGCGCCCGACCGGGACCGCGCGACGACCGACGACGCCACGAAGTTGATGACCAGCGTCATGAGGAACAGCGCGAGGCCGGCCGCCATCAGCGCGGACATCGCGAAGGGTGTCGACTCGCCGTAGCGCAGCGCGATGAGCGAGGAGACCGAGCTCCCGCCGTTCGCGAGCACGTGCCACTGGATGGCGAAGACCGGCGAGATGATCATGTAGACCGCGATGGTCTCGCCCAGCGCGCGGCCCAGCCCGAGCATCGTGCCGCCGATGATCCCGCCCTTGCCGTACGGCAGCACGACGCGGCGGATCACGCCCCACCGTGTCGAGCCGAGGGCGAGCGCACCCTCCCGCTCGCCCACGGGCGCCTGCATGAAGACCTCGCGCATGATCGAGGCCACGACGGGCGTGATCATCATCGCGACCACGAGCCCCGCGATGAACGTCGAGGACGTGTAGACCGTCGCGGTGGCGAGCGGGTCGTGCGGGTCGGAACCGGGCACCTGGAACGGCGGGAACCACCCGAACGTCGTCGACAGCCAGCGGGCCAGCCCCGTGATGCGCGCCTGCAGGAAGAAGAAGCCCCACAGGCCGAACACGACCGACGGGATCGCCGCCATGAGGTCGACGATGCTCACGAGCGACTGCCGGATCCGGGCGGGCGCGAACTCGCTGATGTAGAGCGCGACCCCCAGCGCGAACGGGACGGCGACCAGCACGGCGACGAGCGCGATGAGGATCGTGCCGACGAGGATCGCGGCGATGCCGAAGTTGCCCGAGTCGGGCTCCCACGCCTGCGTCGTCAGGAACGCGAAGCCCGCGCGCTTGAGGGCGTCCCACGCGCGGATGAACAGGAACGCGCCGACGAAGCCCATGATCGCCAGCACCGCGAGCCCACTCGTCACCAGCACCACGCGGAAGGCGCGGTCACCCGCCGACCGGCGCGTGCCGAGGCGTCGTGGCTTGTCGGGATCACGCGGCCCGCGCGGCTCGTCCGGCACGACGCGCGTCGCCTCGATGGTCGCGCTCATCGTCTCCCGTCCCGCCCGGGTCCTGCCCGAGCACGCTCACGCCGTGGCCGCGCTGTGCGTCCGGGCCTGACGGTCCCGTGCGCAGTCGTCGGGCGGGCGTCGCGGGGGTGTCGGACGGGCGGCTGATGGATGAAGTGGTGTCTCGACCCGGACGAGTCCGGCACGTCGGCCGCTGCCGGCTCCGCGCGGGACGGCTGGCGCACGTCTTGCGTTCGCCGGGGCGCGTTGCTGCAGTTCAGAGCGTCGCCCGTCGCCGCGTGCGCGAGGGATCGCGACGACGCGCCGACGGTGGGCGACGTTGTCCTCCTCGCCGGGGCTCACAGCCACCGCAGAGGTTTCGAGAGAATCACCCACCGACTTTGCTTGGACGTTTGACCAGGAGGTCATCGGTGGCGCAGACTCAGTCTCGACGGTGCGCATCGCCTGCCCCCTGCGCGGTGCGCACCGTCTTTCATTCCCAGGCGAGGCCCGACGGCCTCGCCTTTTT
>JBCECL010000031.1:20080-25355 GCA_039207135.1 Brevundimonas sp. | reverse complement strand
GGATTCCGCGGCGGTGTTGCGGGTGTGTCTACCCGGATGGCGCGGGGGGCGCGGTTACCTTCGATGCGTGACTGTTCCCGCGCGCGCGCCCGGCACGGGAGCCGCATCGGGTCAGGTGCCGGCTTCCGACCGAGGCGACTCGACCACTGCCTCGACCACCGACCCCGCCGTGACCGGGCCGGCGGTCGTGCTCGTCGCGCCGCCGTCGGCCGAGGAGCTCGTCGAGGGCGCGGTCGCGACCTGGCGCGCCGCGCTGGTCGAGGCGGCCGGAGGGTCGACGCTCGCCGATGTCGAGCTGCTCGGCGACGCCGCTCTGGACCTGTCCGCCGCGCACCCGTCGGGGATGGCGCAGCTGTTCGCGGGTCGCGAGACGCGGCTGTCCAACCTCGTGCGCGAGGGGTCGGCGCTCTCGACCGCCCGCCGACGTGCCCGCGCGGTGGGAGCCCGCTCCGCCAGCTACGCGCAGCAGTACGGCATCGCGCCCACGTCGCTCGCGATCGGTGTGGCGACGTGGACCGAGCGTTCGGCCCCGGACGTGGCGCAGGACGACGTCGGTGCGCTCGCCTCCGTCACGCGCCAGCGGCAGCGGCCCGACGACGAGCCGATCGACCGCGCGCCGCGAACCGTCCGTGCACCGGTCCTCCTGCGACCGGTGACGCTGCGGGCCCGCGGCACGGGCGAGGCCGACTACGAGCTCGCGCTCGAGCCCTCGCTCGAGGTCAACCCCGTGCTCGCGCGCGCCCTGCGGTCGCGTGGCGCGCTGCTCGACCCGGGCGCGGTCGCCCGCGGCGCCTTCACACCGTCCGGCTTCGACCCGCGCGCCGCGCTGCAGCGGCTGGCGTCGCTCGGTGAGGCCGTGCTCGAGGACTTCGCCCTTGCCGAGCGGGTCGTCGTGGGTGCGTTCGTGCACCCGGGCCAGGTGCTGGTCGACGACCTGGACCAGCTCGCCGGGAGCCTCGACCGCCACGAGGTGATCGCGGCGCTCGCCGGCGTCGACGCCGAGTCGCTCGCCGGACGTCCGCTGCCCGCGCCCGTCGTCGGCGACCGCGACCCCGCGTACGAGCGTGGGGTCGGCGACCTGGACCCGGCGCAGCAGCACGTGCTCGACGTCGTCGCGACCGGTACCCACCTCTTCGTCGACGCGCCCACGGGCGCCGATGTCACGGGCACGCTGGCCGCGCTCGTCGCCGACGCGGCAGCCTCCGGGCGAACCGTGCTCTACGTGCCCGGTCACCGACGGTCCGCGACGGCACTCGTCGAACGGCTCGACCGGCTCGGGCTCGCCGACCTGGTGCTCGACGTGGCGCCCGAGGCAGGCTGGCGGACGTCGGCGGCGCGCCGACTGCTCGGCGCGATGACCTTCGAGGCGCCCGCCGTCGACGCGCACGGCCTGCACGCGCTGCGCTCCGACCTCGTCGCCCACCGCGAGCAGCTGCGCGGCTACGTCGTCGGCCTGCACGCCGTCCGCGAGCCTTGGGGCGTCTCCGCCTACGACGCGCTGCAGCAGCTCGCACGCCTGACGTCGACCCGCCCGACTCCGCGGACCACGGTCCGCCTCGGTCCCGACGTCGCACGCGTGCTCGACGCGTCGCGGCGCTCGGAGCTCGCCGCGACGCTGACCCGCGTCGGGGAGCTCGGCGCGTTCCGGGTCCGGCCCGGCGACACGCCCTGGTACGGCGCCGACCTGCGCACCCGGGCAGATGCCGACGTCGCGGTGCGCCGGATCGAGCGGCTGACCGACTCGGCGTTGCCGATGCTCATCGAGCGCACCGAGCAGGTCGCGACCGAGACCGGCCTGACGCGCGCGACCACGCTCGCGTCGTGGACCGAGCAGCTCGCGATGCTCGACGGCGTGCGCGCCGCGCTCGACGTGTTCCAGCCGATCGTCTTCGAGCGGACGGCGTCCGACCTCGTCGCCGCGACGGCCACGAGCCAGTGGCGCGACGAGCACGGCGTCGAGATGGGCGCCGTCGTCCGCCGTCGTCTGCGCAAGCAGGCCAAGGACATGGTGCGCCCCGGGCGCCCCGTGGCCGACCTGCACGCGGCGCTCCTCGAGGTCGCCGAGCAGCGCTCGATCTGGCAGGCGCACTGCCCCAGCGGCGGGTGGCCGCGGCTGCCCGACGGGCTCGAGCAGATCGAGGACGAGCTCGCGGCGGTCCGCGCCGATGTCGAGGCGCTCGACGAGGTGCTCGCCGGGACGCCCGACGGCGCGGGCCTGGCGAACCTGACACTCGTCGCGCTGCTCGAGCGGCTCACGCGACTGCGTGCCACCGTCGAGGCGCTCGACACCCTGCCGGATCGCACCGGGCTCCTCCACCACCTGCGCGCCGCCGGCCTCGGCGACCTGGTCGACGACCTCGCGCGCCGTGGTGTCGACCCCGCGCTCGCGGCCGCCGAGCTGGACCTGGCGTGGTGGAGCACGGTCATCGAGCAGATCCTCACGGCCGAGCCGACGCTCGCCGGCTACGACGGATCGACGCTCGGCGCGCTGGCCGCGCGCTACGCGCAGCTCGACCGCGAGCACGTGAGCAGGCTGTCCGGCCCGGTGCTCGCCGGCGCGGTCGCGCACGTCGGCACCGTGCTGCGCCAGCACCGCGCGCAGGCGGAGGACCTGTTCGCCGAGCTCGTCGAGGAGCGCCTCACGTCGCTGCGCGACACGTTCGGGCGGCACCCCGACGTCGCGCGCCGGTTGCGCCCGGTCATCTCGGCCAGCCCGATGCTCGTGCCGCAGGTGCTCCCGCCGTCGCGCACGGTCGACCTCGTGGTGATCGACTCCGCGGCGCACCTGCCGGTCGAGGTGGCCCTGGCCGCCGTGGCTCGTGGCCGGCAGGTCGTCGTCGTGGGCGACGCGCGCTGCGCCTCGGGCTCCGCCGTCCGCGAGCTCGCGGGCGTGCTGCCGACCGTCGCGCTGCACGCGCGCGCCTCGCGCCGCGACCCCTACCTGACGGCGTTCCTCGCCCAGCACGGGTACGACGGCGTGCTCAGCGCGCTCCCGCTCCCGCAGCACGACCCGCTCGTGCACTTCGAGGTCGTCGACGGCACCGGGATGCCTGACGCGGCGACCGGGATGGTCGCGACGACGACCGCCGAGGTCGACCGGGTCCTCGAGCTCGTGCTCGACCACGCCCTCATGCGGCCCGACGAGTCGCTCGCGGTCGTCACGCTGACACCCGCCCATGCCGAGGCCGTGCGCGAGGCCGTGCTCTCGGAGGTGCGCACCAACCCCGCGCTGGCGGCGTTCTTCGACGCCGGCCACGTCGACCCGTTCGTCGTCGCCGACCTGACCAACGTCGCCGGGCTGCGTCGCGATGCCGTCGTCCTGACGCTGGGGCTCGGCCGCACGCCGCACCGCCGCGTGCTGCACACGTTCGGACCGGTGAGCGGGCCGGGCGGCGACGCCCTGCTGCTCGACGCGCTGGGCTCGACCTCGCGCCGACTGACCGTCGTCTCGTGCTTCGAGGCCGACGACCTCGACGTCGGCCGCCTGCGCGGCCCCGGGCCGCGGTTGCTGCGCGACCTGCTCGCCTTCGCTGGATCGCGCACCGCAGGCGGCACGGCGTTGGGGGCGAGCTGGGCCGACGAGGAGACGGTCGCGGACGCGACCGGCCCGTTGACCGGGATCGTGAGTGACGCGGCTGTTCGCGGCGAGCTGGTCGCTGATGCTGCGGAGCAGGACGCGGCGGAGCACGACGAGGCAGTGCACGACGAGGCAGTGCACGACGAGGCGCAGCCGGGCATCGCCGAGCCCGACGAGGCACCGCAGGAGATCGCGGAGCACGAGGCTGCAGGCGGACGGGTCGACGGTGCCAAGCCCCGCACCCCTGACGGAACCGCCGACGGTTCCGGGGTCGGTGCCCGCGACGCGGCCGACGGCGACGTCGAGACCGCGACCGGTCCCGGGTCGACCACGGAGGCTCCGTCGCACGAGCCTGACCGGCTGCTGCTCGACCTCGCCGAGCGCCTGTGGCGCCACGGCCTCGTGGTCGACGTGGACTACGGAATCCCGGGTGGCGCGCGCATCCCGATGGTCGTCGGGCATCCTGACGTGCCTGGCCAGATGCTCGTCGCGGTCCTCACGGACGACGAGGCGTACGTCCAGGAGCCGAGCATCCGCGTGCGCGAGCGGCTCGTCGCCGACCGGCTCACGGACCTCGGCTGGTCCGTGATCCGCGTGTGGTCCGCCGCTGCCTTCCTCGACCCCGAGGCCGAGGTGGATCGCATCCGGCGCGCCGTGCACGCTCGCGTGCCCGACGAGCCCCGCGACCCGCGGCCGCCGACGCTCACCGTGCCGGTGGTCATCGAGGAGGCCGACGCGTCGGACGACGTGGTCGACGCCGCCGAGGCTGCTGCGAACGATGGCCCGGCTGACGCCCCTGGCGAGGCCGCACCCGTCGAGGCGGCTGCCGTCGAGCCCGCTGCGACCGGTGGGGTGCCGACGACGTCCGCTGCGAACGCCAGCATCGCCGACGGCACTTCGGCCAACGGTGGCGCGGTGGATGCCGTCGCGGTGGAAGCAGTGGCCGAGCCGGCCGAGCTCGTCGAGCCCGTCGAGCCTGTCGAGCCCGCCGCGGTGTCACGCCCGATGGCAGCGGTCCACGGCGGCGTGATGGAGATCCTCGCCCCGGTGGACCCGGCCCCGGCCGGTGCTCCGCTCGAGGTCGCGACGCCGCCGCGCGGACTCCTCGACGTGTCCACGCGAGAGGCTGCACAGGCCCAGGCCGCACAGACGCAGCCCGCACACGCTCAGCCCGGGTCGGTCGCGCCTGCGCCAGAGCCGACCACCGAGTCGAAGCCGCTGCAGCTCGTGCTCGCGGTGCCGACCCAGCAGCGGCCTGACGTGCGCAAGGGCCTGCCGATCGGCGCCTACTCCGACGACCAGCTCGACGAGATCGTCACCTGGCTGCGGTCGGACGGCCAGGAGCGGACGCGCGACCAGCTGGCCGCGGCCCTGCGCGACGAGCTCGGGATCACGCGGCGCTCGTACCGGGTCGACACGGCGGTGCGCGGCGCGGTCGCACGAGGCATGGCCGCCGACTCCTGAGCACGGCCGCCGCACGCCGACGCGGCGAGCGGTGCGATCATCGAGGCATGACGTCGTCGAGCCGCGCGAGCAAGCCCAGTCGCAGGGCGATCCGGCCGAGCGGGACCGTCGGCACGGACGACTCGCTGCTCGTCTCGTCGCACCCGGCGGCACCCGCACCAGCGGCGGCTTCGTCGGCGCCCGGCTCGGCGCCCGGCCTGGCCGGCTCGCAGGGTCGGTCCGGCGAGCAGGGTC
>JBCECL010000031.1:0-19980 GCA_039207135.1 Brevundimonas sp. | reverse complement strand
CCCGGCTCGGCGCCCGGCCTGGCCGGCTCGCAGGGTCGGTCCGGCGAGCAGGGTCAGCCCGGCACCACCGCAGCCCGCGAGCCCGCGCTGCCCGTCCGCGCGCTCGATGACTCCGACGTCGGGTGGGGCGAGGCCTCGGACGCGAACGACGACCGCCTGCGTCGGGACAAGCCCCCGCACTGGTAGCGCGGGTCTAGAGACCGGGCGGATTCCCCGGTGAGGGCGCGGGCGGACCTGCGTCGTTCTCGACGGCCGGGTTGGGACGTGCCGCGAGCAGGTCGCGGATCTCCTGCAGCAGCAGGATGTCCTCGGCCGGTGCAGCGGGCTCGGCCTCCTGACCACGCTTGCGTCGTGCGGCGAGCGCGTTGAGCGGCAGGACGACGAAGAAGTAGATCGCCGCGGCGGTGAACAGGAACGTGAGCAGCGCGCTGATGATCGCGCCGACCTTGATCGGCTCCCCACCTTCGTCGCCCCACGTGTACGGGCCGATGTCCCACAGCTCCGTCAGGTCGGGCTGGCCGAAGATCCAGCCGATGAGCGGGTTGATGAAGCTGTCGACGAGGGCCTTGACGACCGCTCCGAACGCCGCGCCGATCGCGACGCCGACCGCGAGGTCGACGACGTTGCCCCGTGCGATGAAGTCCTTGAACCCCTGACCGACCTTCGCGAGCCCGCTCAGTCGCCTGCCCGTGCTCGTGGTTTGCTCCGTCACGCGTACCTCCGCCGCATTCGTCGGTCTTGTCCGTAGCGGTCGATCATGGCACGACGACGGCGGACAGCAAGGCGGAAGCCGACGCCGCGGCGAGCTCGTCGACCTCGTCGGGCGCGACCGCCAGCAGGACGGGCAGGCTTTCGTTGTCAGCAGGAGCCGACAGCGGGCCGGGATTCCGCTCGCGCTGCACGGGGGCTGGAAGCACGAGGGCTCGCGAGGCGACGACCGCACCGCGCTCGCCGTCGGGCGTCGCTGCGAGCACGTCGACCCGCATGCCGGCGCCGAGCAGCGACGCTGCCGCGGGGTCGGCGAGCCGGACCGCCGCGACGACCGTTCCCGGCGGGCCCGCGAGGTCGTCGGGGACGAGCAGCCCCGGGACGAGCGGCGTCCCCGCGGTCAGCGGCACCGCGGTGACGGCGCCGACGAGCGTCGAGCGCGCGCGGACGACCTGGTCAGGGGCCACGGAGGCGGGAAGCTCGGCCATCCGCAGGTCGTCGGTGCGCAGCCTCGTCCCGGCGGGCAGCGCGCGGGCGACGACGGCGACGCGCACGTGCGGGGGAGGTGCAGGCCGCAGAGCGTCGACGGTCGACTGCGCCACGACGGCCAGACAGATCGCGACGACGAGGAACCGCCAGCGCCACAGGGTCGCGCGCAACGCGGTCGCCGGTGGGGTTCGGCGACGGGGCAGTGGCGGGGGGAGCGCGGCGTAGGAGGTCACCGCAGCACGCTAGGCAGACGCGTCAGCCGCGTGGCGGGCCACGGGCGGCGCCTGTGGACGAGGAGCGACGCCGACGGCATCTGTGGTCGCGCCGCCGCCCGGCAGCGTCACGCGCGCTCGTCAGAAGGAGGTCGGCGGGCGGACGGCTGGCAGGCGCCAGCCGGAGGCCGGGCGGACGGCTGCCAGGCGCCAGGCGGGCGAACGGCTGGCGGCCGCCAGGCGGAGGTCAGGCCGAGGGGGCGGACGAGGACGACGTCGCCGAAGAGGTAGCGGCAGGCGCGGGCGACGCGGGCGCAGCAGCCGCCGGCGCGGGCGACGGCGCAGCGGGGGCCGACGACTCGGACGGGCTCGCGGCGGGGATCGAGGACGACTTCCCCGATCCGGCGCGCGCGTCGTTGCGGTAGAAGCCGGATCCCTTGAACACCACGCCGACCGACGAGAAGACCTTGCGCAGGCGCCCGTCGCACTCGGGGCACACCGTCAGGGACTCGTCGCTGAAGGACTGCTGGATGTCGAACGCGTGGCCGCACACGGTGCAGGCGTAGGAATAGGTAGGCACGGGCTTCTCCACTGGCAGACGTCCGCCTGGCGGCCGTCGCCGCCTGGCTCTCACTAGCACTCACATGGTCTGAGTGCTAAGGGTAACCGGCGCGAGGCGCGCAGTGTTCCGGTGTCCGTGATGAGCCGGTCCGGCGGATCGACCAACTACCCTCGCACTGTGTCCCGTCGCGCCGTTCGTCTCACGCTGATCTCCGTCGCGATCGTGCTCGTCGTCGCGCTCGTCGCGGGCGTCGTGGCCGCCGTCGTCGTCATCCGTCGTCCGCTTCCGCAGACCTCTGGATCGCTGCGGCTCCCCGGGCTCAGCGCACCCGTGACGGTCACGCGCGACGCACGCGGTGTCCCGACGATCACCGCGACGACCAGCGCAGACCTGTTCCGTGCGCAGGGCTACGTCGCCGCGCAGGACCGGTTCTTCGAGATGGACTACCGGCGGCACGTGACCGCGGGCCGGCTCTCGGAGCTCGTCGGAGAGAACGCGGACGCGCTCGAGGCGGACAAGGTGATCCGCACGTTCGGCTGGCGGCGCGTGGCCGAGCAGGAGTGGGCGATCATCGCGCCGGACACGAGGGTCGCGCTGCAGGCGTACGCCGACGGGGTCAACGCCTACCTCGACGGCAAGGCGCCCTCCCAGATCGCCGTGGAGTACACGGTGCTCGGGCTCCAGGTCGACGTCGGCGCCCCCGAGCCCTGGACCCCCGTCGACTCGCTCGCCTGGCTCAAGGCGATGGCGTGGGACCTGCGAGGCAACTACGACGACGAGCTCTCGCGGGCCCGCGCGTACGCGTCGGTGCGCGACGTCGAGAAGGTCGACGAGCTCTTCCCGGCCTACCCGCAGGACCTCAACGCACCGATCCTGGCCGCCGCGGACCTCTCGACCGGGGCGCAGGAGGTCGCGGCGACGCAGCCGCTGAACCTCCGTGACGCCGACGTGCAGCGCGCCATCGACGCCGCCGACAAGGCCCTCGCCGCCGTCCCGCACCTGGTCGGCGAGGGAGAGGGCGTCGGGTCGAACTCCTGGGTCGTCGCCGGGCGCCACACGGCCTCGGGCAAGCCCATGCTCGCGAACGACCCGCACCTGTCCATCTCGGCGCCCGGCGTGTGGCAGCAGATCGGGCTCCGGTGCCTGCAGGTGGGCACGGGCTGCCCGTACGACGTGTCCGGCTTCTCGTTCGCCGGGATGCCCGGCGTCGTCATCGGGCACAACGCTCAGCTCGCGTGGGGACTGACCAACCTGGGCGCGGACGTGACCGACTTCTTCCTCGAGCGCGTCAACGGCACGGTCGTCCAGCGCGACGACGGCACCGAGCCCATGACCATCCGGCGCGAGGTCATCTCGGTCAACGACGGCGCCCCCGTGACGATCGAGGTCCGCAGCACGCGGCACGGCCCGATCATCTCGGACGTCATCGACACGACCGCCGTCGGCAACGCCCCCCTCGGCGACCACTCGAGCGGGAACGGCTACGCGGTCGCGCTCGGCTGGACGGCGCTCGCGCCCGGGCACACGGCCGACGCGCTGCTCGCGATGGACGTGGCGCGCGACGCCGACGACATCGCGAAGGTCGGCCGGCTTCTCGAGGTCCCCTCGCAGAACATCGTGTTCGCGACGGTCGACGGCCACATCGGCTACCAGGCGCCGGGGCGCATCCCGGTGCGTGCGCGAGTGCCCGGCGTGGTCCCGTCGGACGGCACGTGGCCGCGACCCGGCTGGGACAGCGCGTACGACTGGCAGGGCTACGTCGACCCGAGCGAGATGCCGCACGTGCTCGATCCCGCGTCGGGGGTCATCGTGGCGGCCAACCAGCAGGTGACGCCGGACGGCAGTGGCCCGTTCCTGACCAACGACTGGGACTACGGCTACCGCGCCCAGCGCATCCTGGACCTGGTCAACGCAGACGTCGCGGACGACGCCAAGGTCACGACGGCAGACATGAGCGCGGTCCAGAACGACCAGCACAACCCGTACGCGGACGTGCTCGTGCCCGCACTGCTCGCGCAGAACATCGGCAACGACTTCGACGACGACGGCCAGGACCTCCTGATGGGCTGGGACCGCAACAACTCGCCCGACTCGCCGGCCGCGGCGTACTTCGCGGCCGTGTGGTCGAACATCCTGCGGCTCGCCTTCGACGACGACCTGCCCGACAGCGAGTCGCCCGACGGCGGGTCCCGCTGGCTCGAGGTCGTGCGTGGGCTGCTCACCAAGGCGGACTCGCCGTGGTGGGACGACAAGACGACCCCCGGCGTCGTCGAGGGACGCGACGAGGTCCTGACGCGCGCGATGGTCTCGGCGCGCCGGCAGCTCACCGCGTCGCTCGGTCGCGACCCGAAGGACTGGGCGTGGGGGAGGCTGCACGTCGCGGCGCCCGAGCACCCGGTGCTCGGCGGCGACTCGATCCCGGCGCTGGTGCGCCGCCTGGTCAACCCCGAGCCGCTGCAGGTCGGCGGTGGCTCGTCGATCGTCGACGCGACGTCGTGGGACGCGAGCTCCGGTTCGTACGGGGTCACGTCTGCGCCGTCGATGCGGATGGTCGTCGACCTCGGCGACCTCGACTCGTCGACCTGGGTCAACCTGACGGGCTCGTCGGGCCACCCGGGGAGCAAGCACTACACGGACCAGTTCTCCGCGTGGGCGCACGGCAAGACGTTCCCGTGGCCGTTCTCGCCGGCGGCCGTCCTCGCGGACGCGTCGGACCGGCTGACGCTCAAGCCCTAGCCGCTCAGGCTCGAGCCGCCGGAGCCCGAGGTGCTCAGGCCCGAGGGCCGACCGCGTGCCAGCCGTCGGGCGTCGCGACCATGTCCACGACGCGGTCGTGCGGCTCGCGCGGCAGCGGCCGGGTCTTGGCGTCGTACAGCTCCTCGGGGAAGACGAGCGCGATGACGGGGACGCCCGGCCGGGCGTGCTCGAGCGCGCGGTCGTACCAGCCGCCCCCCTGGCCGAGCCGGGCGCCGTCGGTGGCGACCGCGAGAGCGGGCGCGACGATCGCGTCGGCGAGTGCCAGCGCCTCGGGCCCGAGGGTCGGGCCGCCCGGCTCCGGGGGGCGGCCCGGTGCGCGCTCGCGCAGGTCGTCGCGCCCCGCGTACTCGGCCCAGTCGCGCTGCAGACCCGAGCCGAGCACGGGCAGCAGGATGCGTGTCCCGCGTGCCGCGAGCAGGTCGAGCAGGTCGAGAGTGCCGGGCTCGGTGCTGCGGGCCGCGTAGACCGAGACGACGGAGGCGTCGGCGACGGCGGGGATGGTGGCGACCACGTGGGCGAGGGCGAGCGCCGCCTCGTCGCGCAGCCGCTGCGAGCGTGTCTTGCGGGCAGCGCGGATGGCTGTCCGCAGGCGCTCCTTGACGTCTTCGACCTCGTCGCCGTCGGCGGCACGGGGGTACGGCTGGGCAGCGCTGCTCATGGCTCCACTCTCGCAAACACTAGGCACTTGTGAGAAATGGGTGCGGCGAACGTCACATGACCAGTCGCCGACATCCCTTGCGCAGGTGCAGACGGGCGCCGATAGCCTCCCGTCGTATGACGATCCACAAGGCAGTCATTCCCGCAGCAGGCCTCGGTACCCGATTCCTGCCCGCCACGAAGTCGACGCCCAAGGAGATGCTCCCGGTCGTC
Organism: Brevundimonas sp.; assembly: GCA_039207135.1. Taxonomy (GTDB): domain Bacteria; phylum Actinomycetota; class Actinomycetes; order Actinomycetales; family Cellulomonadaceae; genus Cellulomonas. The sequence continues at coordinate 14,382 of JBCECL010000031.1, read as the reverse complement.
GACAAGCCGGCAATCCAGTATGTCGTGGAGGAGGCCGTCGCGGCCGGTCTCGACGACGTCCTTCTCATCACCGGTCGTTCCAAGCGCACGCTCGCCGACCACTTCGACGCCGTCCCCGAGCTCGAGGCGGCGCTGGAGGCGAAGGGCGACCTCGACCGGCTCGCCAAGGTGCGAGAGTCCACCGAGCTCGCGCACGTGCACTTCGTCCGCCAGGGCCAGCCGAAGGGGCTCGGTCACGCCGTGCTGCAGGCCAAGCGGCACGTGGGCGACGAGACGTTCGCCGTGCTGCTGGGCGACGACCTGATCGACGAGCGCGACGTGCTGCTGACCACGATGATCGAGGTCGCCGAGCGCACGGGCGGTTCGGTCATCGCGCTGCTCGAGGTGCCGCCGGAGCAGATCTCGATGTACGGGTGCGCGGCCGTGGAGCCGTTCGACGGCGCCGCCGACGACGACGAGGTGCGTGTCACCGCCCTCGTCGAGAAGCCCCCGGCGGACGAGGCCCCCAGCAACCTGGCGATCATCGGCCGCTACGTGCTCAACCCGGCGGTGTTCGAGGTGCTCGAGCGCACCGAGCCGGGCCGCGGCGGCGAGATCCAGCTGACCGACGCGCTCGCGACCCTGGCCGGGACACCCGCGGAGCAGGGCGGCGGCGTGTACGGCGTCGTCTTCCGCGGTCGCCGCTACGACACCGGCGACCGTCTCGACTACCTGAAGGCGGTCGTGCGGATCGCGGTCGACCGCCCCGACCTGGGTCCGGACTTCCGGTCCTGGTTGTCCGAGTTCGTCCCGACCCTGGACGGGCAGGACTGATCGCCGTCGTCGTGCCCCGCCCGCGCACCGCGCTCGGGCGGGGCACAATGCGCGCATGAGATCGGTCCAGGACCACCTGGCGGCCGTCCTGGCCGCGGTCGGGCCGGTCGCGCCCCTCGACGTCGCGCTGCACGACGCGGCGGGCTGCATCCTCGCCGCCGACGTCGTCGCCCGCGCCGACCTGCCGCGCTTCGCGACCGCGACCCGCGACGGGTACGCCGTCGCTGCGCACGAGACGACGCAGGTCGCCACGCTGCCGGTGGCGCACGACGTGCGCCCGGGCCGCGGCGCACCTCTGCGGCTCGCGCCGGGTCAGTGCGTGCGCATCGCGTCGGGCGCGCCGCTGCCCCTCGGCGCCGACGCCGTCGTGCCCCTGGAGGAGACCGACCGCGGCGCGGCGCGGGTCGCGCTGCAGCGCCCGGCCGTCGCCGGTCAGTACGTGCGGCCCGCGGGCTCGGACGCGCACGAGGGCGAGGTTGTCCTCGAGGCGGGCACGCGCCTGGGTGCGCGCCAGCTCGCGATCGCCGCGTCGCTGGGCCGCGGGCGCCTGCACGTGCACCCGACGCCGCGCGTCGTGCTGATCGCCGTGGGCGACGAGCTCGTCGAGCCGGGCTCGACCCGGTTCGAGGACGGCGCGGTGTTCGAGGCCGACGGGCACGCGCTCGAGGCGGCCGTGCGCGACGCGGGCGCCGCCCCCGTGCGCGTGGCGATCCAGGGTGACGACCGGGCCCGGCTGCGCGAGGCGCTCGAGGACCAGCTCGTGCGCGCCGACCTCGTCGTGATCTGCGGCGGGCTGTCGGAGCTCGCCGACGACACCGTCAAGGACGTGCTCGCGCCGCTCGGCACCGTTCGGCTCGACCAGGTCGCGATGACGCCCGGCCACCGGCACGGGTTCGGCACGGTCGGCTCCGACCTGGGCCGCGAACGGGCCGTCCCGATCTTCGCGCTGCAGGGTCACCCCGTGGCGGCGCAGGTGTCGTTCGAGGTCTTCGTCCGCCCGGCGCTGCGCACGATGGCTGGCCACGCGGACGTGTTCCGTCCGTCGGTCGCGGCGCAGGCGACGCAGGGCTGGTCCTCGCCTCCCGGGCTGCGACAGTTCGTCCCGGCGGTCGTCCTCGGCTCGCCCGACGAGGGCTACCGCGTGACGCCCGTCGGGGAGGCCGGCGCTCCCTCGATCAGCGCGCTCGCCCGCGCCAACGCGCTCGCCGTCGTCGGCGAGCAGGACCTGACCGTGCAGCCCGGCCAGACCGTGCACTGCCTGGTGCTGGAGGGCTGATGGCTGTCGGCTGGCCCGCGCGGCTCACGGACGGGGATGTCCGGCTGCGTCCGCTGTCCCGGCGCGACCAGAACACCTGGATGCTGCTGCGCTCCTCGAACTCGGCGTGGCTCGAGCCGTGGGACGCGACGAGCCCGGTCCCGATGGAAGGGCCCCGGCCGTCGTTCTCCGCGTTCATCCGGATCCTCGCCGGGCAGGCGCGTGCCGGCACGGCGCTGCCGTTCGCGGTGGAGTACCGGGGCGCGCTCGTCGGGCAGCTCACGGTCTCCTCGATCACGTACGGCTCGCTGCGCTCGGCCAGCATCGGCTACTGGGTCTCCCAGCACGTGGCGGGCCGGGGCATCATCCCGACGGCCGTCGCCCTCGCGACGGACCACTGCTTCGACGTGCTCGCGCTGCACCGCGTCGAGGTGAACGTGCGCCCGGAGAACGCGCCGTCGCTGCGCGTCGTCGAGAAGCTCGGCTTCCGCGACGAGGGGCTGCGCGAGCGGTACCTGCACATCGGCGACGCGTGGTGCGACCACCGCACGTTCGCGCTGACCGTCGAGGACGTGCCCGAAGGGCTGCTCGCGCGCTGGCACGGGACGCGCTGAGGTCTAGCGCGGGTGCTGTGAGGTTCACAGGTCGCGACACGCCGACCGGCTCCGACCGTCGGCCCCCCAAGCGCCCTACCGTCGGTGCGTGACAGATCTCGCAGGACCCGTCGCGCTCGCGCTGGTGGTCTTGTGGGTCGCCTACCTGGTGCCGCACAAGCTGCGGCACCGGCAACAGCTGCTCGAGTCCCGGGCGCAGGATCGGTACTCGGACGGGCTGCGCGTGGTGGCGGTGACCGACCGACGCGGCCGGTCGGTGCCCAGCACGACGACCCGCCAGGCAGCTCGCAGCACCACGGGGTTGCTGACCCCGGGCAAGGGGGTTCCGGTCCGCAGACCGGCACCCGACACAGGAGGTACCACCGTGGATCGACCGACCGCGACCCAGGACCGCATCGCCACCGAAGCCGCTCGCCGCACCGCGCAGGCACGCGCGTCGCACGCGGCTGCCCTCGCGCGCCGCGGTGCCGCGGCGCGCCGTCGCGGCATGCTCGCGGGGTTCCTCGCGCTCGCGACCGTGGTCTCGTGGGTGGTCGTCGGGGTCGCGCCTGCCGTGACGTGGGTGGTCGCCGCCGTCCCGACGGTGCTGCTCGGATCCGTGATCGTCCTCGGTCGTCGTGCCGTGCTCGCCGGGCGCGCCGCGGACGCTGCCTGGGAGCAGCGCCAGGCCGCCGAGCAGCGCGCCGCCGCCTCCCGCGTCGCGACGCCCGCCGCTCCGCGCTCCGTCGCCACAGGCCGGGCCGTGCGTCCGTCGAACACGGACACCGAGATGTTCGCCGCGGTCGTCATCGACAGCCCGGCCGCGACCGACGACTCCGACGGCTGGTCGCCCGTGCCGGTCCCGCGGCCCACGTACACGATGAAGGCCCCCGCTCCGCGCCGCGAGCCGGCCGCGCTCGAGAACCTCGAGGGCTCGACGGCCGCGCGCCCGGCGGACGCGGTCGCGTCGGCGGGTGCCGTTGCTGTTGCCGGTGCCGACGCGGCTGCCGTGGCCGCGACCTCGGTCGACACGACCGGGTCGATCGACCTCGACGCCGTGCTCGCGAAGCGGCGGGCGTCGGGCGAGTAGGCGGTTTCTGTTGGGCGGCCCAGTGGTGTTAATGTTGGGCCCGCTCGAGGGGCTATGGCGCAGTTGGTAGCGCGTCTCGTTCGCAATGAGAAGGTCGGGGGTTCGAATCCCCCTAGCTCCACCGGCAAGACGACGCGGGACATCGTTCAGATGTCCCGCGTCGTTGTTTTCTGACGCCGAGACCCACTGGCGCAGCTCGAGCAGCGTCGGCTGCAAGGATGTCGGCGTGCCCGATCGCCCCGACCCGCAGCCGCGCGGTTTCGTCGCCGCGGTGCGGGGGTGGGTGGACCCGCTCGTCGTCGCGATCCTGGCCGTCCTGGTGCTCGGGCTCGTGCTGCCCGTCACGGGGGCCGCGGCCGACGTGCTCGACACCGTCCGCACGGTCGCGATCGTCGCGCTGTTCTTCGGCTACGGAGCGCGCATGCGCACCCGCGAGGTGTGGGACGGGCTGCGCGCCTGGCGGCTGCAGGGCTCGATGCTCGCCGCGACGTACGTCGTGTTCCCGCTGCTGGGGCTCGCGGCGCAGCTGCTGCCCGACGCGGTGCTCCGCCCCGAGCTCGCCACCGGCGTGCTCTACCTGTCGCTGCTGCCCTCGACCGTGCAGTCGTCGGTCGTGTTCACGTCCATCGCCCGCGGCAACATCGCGGGTGCCATCACGGGCGCGACGATCTCGAACGTCGTCGGCGTGCTCCTCACACCCGTGCTCGTGGCGCTGCTGCTGGGCGGCAGCGGCGGGACGTCGGACTCGCTCGGCCCGATCCTCGTGCAGCTGCTCGTGCCGTTCGTCGCCGGGCAGCTCGCGCAACCGTGGATCGGTGGCTGGATGCGGGCGCACGGGGGCCTGACGCGCGCGACCGACCGGGCGACGATCCTGCTCGTCGCGTACACCGCCGTGAGCGAGGCGCAGACGTCGGGGGCGTGGGACCACGTCACGGTCGGTGCGCTCGTCCTGCTGGTCGCGGTGTGCGGCGTGATGCTCGCCACGATGCTCTCGATCACGTGGACGGGAGGACGGAGCCTGGTGCTCCCGGACCGCATCGCGCTGCTCATGGTCGGCAGCAAGAAGAGCCTGGCGACGGGCCTGCCGATGGCCGCTGTGCTCTTCACGCCCGCGGTCGCCGCGAGCGTCGCACTGCCCGTCATCGTCTTCCACCAGCTCCAGCTCGCGACGTGCGCGGTCGTGGCGCGCAGGTTGGCCTCACGCGTCGAGTAGCGTCATCCCCGGATTCACCCAGAGCGTCGCAAAGGAACCACCTGTGCCCGAGATCGCACTCGTCCCTCGACCAAGTTCGGTCGAGGTTCATGACGCAGCTCCGTTCGTGCTCGACGAGGCGACCACCGTCGTCGTCGAGCCGCGTCCCGAGCTGATCCAGGTGGCGGTCCTCGCGGCCGACCTGCTGGGACGCGTGGCCGAGCAGGCCGTCCAGGTCCGGTACCGCGACGCCGGCGAGCGGGGCGTCATCAAGTTCAGCCTGACGGACGACGTCGGCGCGGACTCCGAGGCGTATCGGCTCGAGGTGGCTGCCGGCCGGATCGACATCCAGGCGCGCACCACGGCGGGCCTCGTGCGCGCGGTCGTGACCCTGCGCCAGCTGCTGACGCGGCGGGCCGGGAGCGTCACGTCGGCGCCGGCCGTCACCGTCGAGGACAGCCCCCGGTACGCCTGGCGCGGACTGTCGATCGACGTCGCGCGGCACTTCCTGCCGGTCGACGACCTGAAGGTCGTCATCGGCGTGATGGTGCACTACAAGCTCAACGTGCTGCACCTGCACCTCACCGACGACCAGGGATGGCGGCTGCAGATCCCGTCGCGCCCCAACCTCACGCGGCTCTCGGGCGGCACCGCGGTGGACGGCGACCCGGGCGGCTACTACTCGCAGGGCGACTTCGCGACGATCGTGCAGTACGCGGCCGCCCGCGGCGTCCGGGTGGTCCCCGAGATCGACGTGCCGGGCCACGTCAACGCCGCGACGCACGCGTACGGCGAGCTGACGCCGTCCGGGGAGCCGACGGACGTCTACACGGGCGTCGAGGTCGGGTTCAGCACCCTCACGGCCGACCTGCCGGCGACGACCCCGTTCCTCCAGGCGGTGTTCGCGGACGTCGCGGCGGTGTCTCCCGACGCGTACATCCACATCGGCGGCGACGAGGCGCTGAACACGGTCCGCGAGGAGTACACGGCACTGGTCGCGACGGCCTCCAAGGCCGTGCGTGCGACCGGCCGGCAGGTGGTGGGGTGGCAGGAGATCGCGAACACCCCGCTCGAGGCCGGCACGGTCGTCCAGTTCTGGGACCCTCGCGTCGACTCGGCGCCGTTCGTCGAGGCGGCCAAGGCGGGCGCGAAGTTCCTCATGTCGCCGGGCTCCAAGACCTACCTCGACATGAAGTACGACGCGAGCACCGAGCTGGGCCAGGACTGGGCCGGGTACATCGAGCTGCGCGACGCGTACGACTGGGACCCGGAGACGTTGATCGAGGGGATGCCCGCGGGAGCCGTCATCGGCGTCGAGGCAGCGATCTGGACCGAGACGCTGCGTGACCTGCCGTCGCTGATGTCGATGCTGCTGCCGCGGCTCGCGGCGGTGGCAGAGGTCGCCTGGACCGCGCACGAGCAGCAGGACTGGGACGACTTCCGGGAGCGGGTGGCCGGCCAGGCCGCGTTCTGGGACCGCCTCGGCCTGCGCTGGTACCCGAGCACGCAGGTGGACTGGCGCCGCTGAGGGTCGTGTCAGTGGTCGTGCCTAGGTTGGTGGTGATCGAGCATCGCAACCAACGAGGAGACACTGTGGCCACCTTCGAAGGTCGGGACCAGACAGCACTGATCGTCGTCGACGTGCAGAACGCCGTCGTCAAGAACGCCTACGCGCGCGATGCCGTGGTCGGCCGGATCGACGGGCTCGTGGAGCGAGCACGGGATGCCGGGGTGCCCGTCGTCTGGGTGCAGCAGACCGACGAGGTGCACGCCGAGGGGAGCGAGGGCTGGGCGATCGTGCCCGAGCTGAGCCCCGGTGAGGGCGAGGCGCGGATCCTCAAGGCGTACGGCGACTCGTTCGAGGGCACGGGCCTCGAAGCCGTGCTCGCCGGCGCGGGCGTGGGACGAGTCGTCGTCGTGGGCGCGCAGACGGACGCGTGCGTCCGCTCGACCATCCACGGCGCATTCGTGCGTGGCTACGACACGACTCTCGTGAGCGATGCGCACACCACGGAGGACTACTCGGAGTGGGGCTCTCCGCCGCCCGAGCAGGTCATCGCGCACACGAACCTGTACTGGGCGTACCAGGACGGGCCCGGGCGGACGGCCGAGGTCGTCACGTCGGATGAGCTCGTGCTGACGTAGCCGGCGTCGCCGGCCCGGATCTCGCTGGATCCAGATACCCGGCTAGATCCAGGTACCCAGCCACATGCGCGAGTGCCACTGGTCGTACGAGATGATCCACGCCGCCCACACGGGGTAGAAGTACAGGCCGGCCGCGGCGATGACCGCGATGACTGCTCCGACGGCGATCATCGCCCGGCGCCGGCCCCGTGGATCGAGATCGGGCGGACCCACGATCAGGCTCAGCACATAGGCCAGGGTCAGTGCGATCCACGGCACGAAGACGACCGAGTAGAACGTGAAGATCGTGCGGTGGGGGTACTGGAACCACGGCAGCCAGCCGGCCGCGATCCCCGAGAGCACGGCGGCGGCGCGCCAGTCGCGGTAGCGGACGAGCCAGACGAGCGCGACGAGGATGGCCGCCGACGCGGCCCACCACAGCAGCGGGTTGCCCAGCGCGACGATGGGCTGCGAGCAGCTGCTCGCGCCGCACGCGTCGTACGCCTGCTGGCCCTGCAGCCCGGAGATCTCGCTCGGGTAGTAGAACGAGGTCGGTCGCCACTGCACGATCCAGCCGAGCGGGTGCGCGGCGTAGTCGTGCGGGCTGTCGAGCCCCGTGTGGAAGCCCCACATGTCCTGGTGGTACTTCCACAGCGATCGCAGTGACTCGGGCAGCCACTGCACGCCCTGACCGGGGTTCTCGGCGGCCCACTGGCGCCCCCACGCCTGCGGGTGCGTGAACCACGTGGTCCAGGTGGCCAGGTACACCACGAACGTGCCGCCCACGAGGACGACGCCCGCGACGATGCCGTCCTTGACGATGCCGGCCCAGCCCCACGCCGAGACCCCGACGGCGCGGCGGGCGGTGGCGTCCCACGCGACGGTCAGCAGGCCGAAGACAGCCAGGAAGTAGATGCCGGACCACTTGGTGCCGCACGCGAGCCCCAGCATCACGGCGGCGACGACGCGCCACCAGCGCATGCCGAGGCTGGGTCCGTAGCCGAGGTCGCGACCGGCCTCGATCAGCTGCGTGGTGCGGGCGGCGAGCCGCCGTCGAGCCTGGTCCCGGTCGAGCAGCAGCGCGCCGAACGCAGCCAGCACGAAGAACATCAGGAAGCCGTCGAGCAGGCTGATGCGCGACATCACGATCGCCTGGCCGTCGAGCGCGAAGAACAGGGCCGCGACGACACCCCAGCCGGTCGAGGCGAACAGGCGCCGACCGATGCGGCCCACCATCAGCACCGCGATGGTGCCGAACACGGCCGCCGAGAGCCGCCAGGCGGTCGAGCTCTCGAACCCGCCGCCGAGCTGCATGCCGAGCGCGATCAGCCACTTGCCGACCAGCGGGTGCACCACGTACTCGGCGTCTGTCCGCAGCCCGCTGGCGTCGCCCGCCTCGAACTGCGGGTTGACGTTCTCGTTCCAGTTCGCCTCGTACCCGTGCTGCAGCAGCGAGTAGGCGTCCTTGACGTAGTAGGTCTCGTCGAACACGAGCTGGTGCGGCGTGCCGAGGTGCAGGAAGCGCAGGACCCCGCCGAACACCATCACCGCGAGGGGCAGGACCCAGCCGAGCACACGGGAGCGGCGGGTGAGGTCGAGCGCGAGGGTCGCTTCACCGAGGAGGCGACGCAGCAGCCGGTCGTGCGTCGACTCCTGAGGCTCGTCGTCGTCGAGCTTGGTCAGGAGCGCGCCGGGCTCCGCGTCGTGGTCGGCGTCGGTGTCGGCGGCGCCGGCGTGCTCGGTGGCGGTGGCGCCACGGTCCGGCCACGTGCGCGAGCCGGTGGCCGGGCGCTCGGGCTCGTCGGTCGTCGTGGGCGCCTGCTCGTCGCTCTCCGCCGGGGCGTCGTCGGCGAGGTCCTCGGGCGCGGGCGTGGGCCCGGGCTCGGGACGCTCCGGGGAGTCCCCGCCCGTGCGTGCGGTGGGGACGTCGTCGTCGATGGCAGGCGGCACGACCGTCATCGTAGGGGTGCTGCCGATGAACGCACCGCAACTTCGTGCCGATCTTTCGACCTAGCACCTGTGTCTTTCGACCTGGCACCTGTGCGTGCTCGGCGGCGCGTCATTGCCGGGAGAGGCGCCGCCTGCTGGTCGGGCGGCCGGCGCGGGAGATGGGAAGGTGGGGGCGTGGAACAGCAGGCAGGACGGCTCGTGCTCGCGGCGACGCCCATCGGCAACTCGGAGGACGCGTCCGCGCACCTTCGGCGGCTGCTGGCGGAGGCCGACGTCGTCGCCGCCGAGGACACTCGCCGGTTGCGCGCGCTCGCGGCGCGGCTCGAGGTGACGGTCGGCGGGCGCGTGGTCAGCTACTACGAGCACAACGAGGCCGCGCGGGCCGACGAGCTGCTCGAGGTGGTCGCGGGCGGCGGGACCGTCGTCGTGGTGACCGACGCCGGGATGCCGTCCGTGTCGGACCCCGGCTTCCGGCTCGTCGCGGCGGCCGTGCGTGCGGGCGTGAAGGTGACCTCGGCGCCCGGGCCGAGCGCGGTGCTGACGGCTCTCGCGCTGTCCGGCCTGCCGACGGACCGGTTCTGCTTCGAGGGCTTCCCGCCGCGCAAGCCCGGCGAGCGGGCGCGAGCGCTCGCGGACCTCGCCGACGAGCGGCGCACGATGGTGTTCTTCGAGGCGCCGCACAGGCTCGCCGACCTGCTCGAGGCGATGGTCGAGGCGTTCGGTGCCGATCGGCCGGCCGCCGTGTGCCGCGAGCTGACCAAGACCTACGAGGAGGTGCTGCGCGACTCGCTCGCGGGCCTGCTCGAGTGGTCGCGCAGCGGGGAGGTCCGCGGCGAGATCGTCGTCGTGGTCGCCGGATCGGAGCGCGCGCACCTGTCGACCGTCGACCTGGTCGCCGAGGTGCTCGCGCGCGTGGACGCGGGCGAGCGGCTCAAGGAGGCCGTCGCCGACGTCGCGACCGCGGCCGGCGTCGCCAAGCGCGACCTGTACGCCGCGGCACTCGCCGCCCGAGGCGCGAAGTAGGTCGCTGACCGGAGCGCCCTCGAATCGTTACGATCCTGGGGTGGACGACGACATCTACGACGGCGCGCACCCCGTCCGGACGCTGGCTCGCATGTTCCGCGGGCAGGGTCGGCGCCTGACCGTCGCGACCGTCTCGTTCACCGTCAAGCACTCGCCCATCTGGATCATCCCGCTGCTCACGGCGAACGTGATCGACGTCGTCGTCGAGCACCGGCCGCTGCACGAGCTGTGGGTCAACGCCGCGCTCATGGCCGTGCTCATCGCGCAGAACCTCCCGCTGCACCAGCTCTACGTGCGGATGCTGTCGGTCTCCGTGCGCACGGTTGAGACGAACCTGCGGATGGCGCTGTCGCGCCGCCTGCAGGAGCTGTCCATCGGCTACCACCGGCGGGTGAGCGCCGGCGTGCTCCAGGCCAAGATCGTGCGCGACGTCGAGAACGTGGTGGAGAGCTCGCGGCAGGCGTTCGACTCCGGCCTCGCCGCGATCACGACCCTCGTCGGCGCGATCGTCATCACGGCGTTCAAGGTGCCCGAGTTCCTCCCGGTGTACGCGGTGGCCGTCCCGGCGGCGGCCGCGCTCGTCGTCTCGATGCGGCGCCGGATGTCCGCGCGCAACGCGGCGTTCCGCGCCGAGGTCGAGAACATGTCGGCGCGCGTCTCGGAGATGACGCACCTCATCCCGATCACGCGCGCGCACGCGCTCGAACGCAACGAGCTCGACCGGATGGGCGCCACGCTCGTCGGCGTGCGCAACGCGGGCATCAGGCTCGACGTGACCAACGGGTGGTTCGGGTCGCTGTCCTGGATCCTCATGCAGCTGCTCTCGGTCGGGTGTCTGATCGGCGCGGCCTGGGTCGCCTGGAGCGGGAAGTTCGGCATGACGGCCGGCGACGTCACGATGCTGTCGTCGTACTTCGTCGCGCTGACCGGGTCGGTGACGGCGCTGATGAGCCTGACGCCGATCATCACCAAGGGCCTCGAGTCCGTGAAGTCGATGAGCGAGGTGCTCAGCGAGCCCGACATCGAGCGCAACGCCGGCAAGGAGCCGGTCGCCTCCGTTCGCGGCGAGGTGCAGTTCGACGGCGTGACGTTCGCGTACCCGGACGCGCCCGACGAGGTCGCCGTCGACGCCCTGGACCTGCACGTGCGGCCCGGCGAGACGGTCGCGCTCGTCGGCCCGTCGGGCTCGGGCAAGTCGACCGTGCTCAACCTGGTGATCGGCTTCCTCGCGCCGAGCGCCGGACGGCTGCTGCTCGACGGGCGGGACATGGCCGACCTCGACCTGCGCACCTACCGCCGGTTCCTGGCCGTCGTGCCGCAGGAGTCGCTGCTGTTCGAGGGCTCGATCCGGGACAACGTCACGTACGGCAGCCACGACCTGTCCGACGACGAGGTGCTGGCCGCCCTTCGCGACGCCAACGCGATGGACTTCGTGGACCAGATGGGCGGGCTCGACGCCGTCATCGGCGAGCGCGGTGCGCGCCTGTCGGGCGGGCAGCGGCAGCGGCTCGCGATCGCGCGTGCGCTGGTCCGCGACCCGCGGGTGCTCGTGCTCGACGAGGCGACGTCGGCGCTGGACAACGCGTCCGAGCGGCTGGTGCAGGAGGCGCTGGGCCGGCTCATGCAGGGGCGGACGACGTTCGTCGTCGCGCACCGCCTCTCCACGATCCGCGGCGCCGATCGCATCGTGGTGATGCGGTCCGGGCGGCTCGTCGAGATCGGCTCGCACGCCGAGCTCATGGCCGCCGACGGCGCCTACGCCGACCTCGAACGTCTCGCGTCAGCGCCACCCAGCGCCTGACAAGGTCGGGACTCGGGTCAGGCGTCCGGCTGACGTCCGGCTCAGGCGGAGGCGGCGAGCTCGACCCCCGCGGCGCGCAGCTCCTCGCGCGCGGCGGCGCCCAGCTCGGGGGTCACGGGCACCGTCAGGTCGGTGAGCACGCGCGTGCGCAGCCCGAGGCCGTGCGCGTCCAGCGCCGTGGCCCGCACGCAGTGCGACTCGGCGATCCCGACCACGTCGACGGCCGTGATGCCGGACGCCGCCAGGATCTCGGCGAGCGGCGTCCCCTGAGCGTCCACCCCTTCGAAGCCCGAGTACGCGGCGGCGTACGCGCCCTTGCGGACGCTCGCGTCGGGCGCGAGGTCGGCGAGCGCGGGGTGCAGCTCGGCCTCGGCCGTCCCGGCCACGCCGTGCGGCGGCCAGGTGTCGACGAAGTCGGGCGTCGTGCTGAAGTGCTCGCCCGGGTCGACGTGCCAGTCCTGGGTGGTCACGACGAGGTCGTAGTCCGCGCGGTGCTCGGCGGCGAACTGCGCGATCGCGTGAGCCACGTCGTTGCCGCCCGCGACCGCCAGCGCGCCACCCTCGCAGAACGTGGGCTGGACGTCGACGACGAGCAGGGCGCGGTGGTTCGTCATCTGCCCAGCGTGGCACGGCGTCGTGGTGCGTGTGAGGCCCAGACGTGTTGGGCTGAGCCATGGCGCGCGGATGGGTGGTGGCTGTCGGGGCGGTGCTCGCGCTCGCGGGCTGCACGGACGGTGGCGGCACGAGCGAGGGCCCTTCGTCGTCGGCCCCCGCCGTGACGGCCAGCGCCGCACCCACCCCGACCGTCTCCCCGACCCCGACCCCCACGGCGAGCGAGTCGCCGAGCGCGGGACCGACGCAAGCCCCGGCCCGGCTCGCCGTCACCGACGAGCGCGACATCGCGACCGGGCTGGACGTGCCGTGGGGGATCGCGTTCCTCCCGTCGGGCGACGCGGTCGTCACGCTGCGCGACGAGAAGCGGCTCGTGCTCGTGTCGCCCGACGGCGACGTCCGGCGCGTGACCGGCAAGGGTGCGGACCAGCTCGACGAGCTCGTCGAGCCGGACGGCGAGGCCGGGCTGCTCGGGGTCGCGGTGCTCGAAGCCAAGGGCGACGGCGTCGAACTCGCGCTGTACGCCACGGCCGCCCGGGACAACCGGGTGCTGCGGGCGACCCTGACCGGCACCGAGCTCGGCGCGGTCGAGCCGATCCTCACCGGCATCCAGAAGGCCGGCAACCACGACGGTGGCCGGCTCGCCGTCGGCCCCGACGGCTACCTCTACGTCACGACCGGCGATGCGAGCAACCGTCCGAACGCGCAGGACAAGACGTCGCTCAACGGGAAGATCCTGCGCATCACGGCCGACGGCGACCCGGTCCCGGGCAACCCGTTCGGCACCGCGGTCTGGTCGTACGGCCACCGCAACGTGCAGGGGCTCGGGTGGGCGCCCGACGGGCGGATGTTCGCCTCGGAGTTCGGGCAGAACACGTGGGACGAGCTCAACCTCATCGAGCCCGGCAAGAACTACGGGTGGCCGCGGGTCGAGGGCATCGGCCACGAGAAGGGCTACGTCGACCCGCTGCGCCAGTGGGCGACGTCGGACGCGTCGCCGAGCGGGCTCGCGGTGACCGACGAGGCCGTCTACCTGGCCGGCCTGCGGGGGGAGCGACTGTGGCGGGTCCCGCTCAGGCCGGACGGCGTCGGCAAGCCGCAGGCGCTGCTGACCGACAAGGGACGCCTGCGTGCCGTGGTCCAGGCGCCGGACGGCTCGCTGTGGGTGCTGACCAACAACACCGACGGCCGTGGCACGCCCCGTCGTGGCGACGACCGCATCATCCGGATCGAGGTCGGCTGAGCCTCGTCGCCGCGCGAGCTCACCACGTCCGGCGGACGGTCGCCTTGCCGCCAGCGACCAGGCTCCGGGCCGGCACGTCCTCGGCCACCACCGCACCGGCGGCGATGACGGAGTCGGCGCCGATGCTCACTCCCGGCAGGATCATGGCACCCGCGCCGATCCAGACGTTCTCGGCGACGTCGATGGGCCCGCCCGTCAGCCACACCCTGCGGTCGTCGGTGTCGACCGGGTGGCCCACGGTGATGAAGGTGACGCGCGGCGCGATCATCGTGCGCGCGCCGATCCGGATGCCGGCGTAGTCGAGGAACGTGCAGTTCTGGTTCACGAACACCCGCTCGCCGAGGTCCAGGTTCAGGCCGTGGTCGGTGAAGAACGGCGGGTAGATCGTGACGTCGGCGGGGAGCGGGCGGCCCAGGATCTGCTCGAAGAGCTCGGCCTTGCCGGCGGCGTCGTCGAACGGGAGCACGTTGAGCCGCGACGTGAGCTCCGTGGCCCGCAGCACCCGCTCGGACATCGCCTGGAACTGCGGACCGTGGATGCGCATGATCGGCTGGCTCGGCATCCGACGATCTTCGCAGCGTCTGCTGGAGCCCCCGGGCGCCGACGGCCGAGCCGCCCGACCGCATCGTGCGCACCGCGCCCGGCCACGGACGAGGGCACCTAGGATCGGGCCCATGTCCCGCATC
>JBCECL010000030.1:0-39879 GCA_039207135.1 Brevundimonas sp. | reverse complement strand
GCCGGCCGGATCACCACGTGGCGCTGGGGCTCGACACCCTCGGAGTCACTCGTGAGGCCGGCGGCCGCAACGGTGTCGTGAACGACCTTGCGCTCGAACGGGTTCATGGCCGCGAGGGCCACGGAGGCACCCGACTCCTGCACCCGAGCGATTGCGGAGTTCGCGACCTTCACGAGCTCAGCGCGGCGCGCGGCGCGGAAGCCCGCGACGTCGAGCATCAGCCGGCTCCGCTCGCCCGTCTTCGTCTGCACCGCGAGCCGAGTCAGCTCCTGCAGCGCATCGACGACCTCGCCGTCGCGACCGGCGAGGCGGCGCAGGGACGTGTCCGACGGGTCCTCCGACACGATCTCGAGCGCGGCCCGACCGTGGTCGATGTCGATGTCGATGTCGCCGTCCAGGTCGGCGATGTCGAGCAGCTCCTCGAGGTAGTCCGCGGCGATCTCGCCCTCTTCTTCGAGGCGCGAGGTGGTCGGCTCCGTGGGAGCGTCAGGCAAGGGTGACGTCATGGTGTCTCCGATCAACGAGCGTGAAGGCTCTACTTCTTCGGCTTCGGCTTGGGCTTCGGCTTGGGGCTGGGCTTCCCCGTGGTGCCGCCTGCGGTCGGCGGCTTCGTCTCCGCCGGCGGCTCAGGCGTCACGGCAGGCTTTGCGGTCGGCGCCGACGAGCCCGGCTCGGACAGCGGGCGTGGCTTGGCGCGGTCCTTGCGCTTGGGCTGAACGCGCTGACCACGCGGCTTCTCGTCGATGACTGCGACCGCCGCCGGCTCCTCGAGCGCCCCGCCGCCGCGGTGGGCAGCCCTGCGGGCCTTGCGTTCCAGCGCGGCCTTCTCAGCCTGGGAGCCGGGCGCGGGCATGCGCCTGATCGTGTAGAACTGCTGGCCCATCGACCAGAGGTTGGTCGTCGTCCAGTAGATGAGGACACCGATCGGGAAGTTGACGCCCGAGAACGCGAAGATCAGCGGGAGGATGTAGAGCAGCACCTTCTGCTGCTGGGCCATCGGACCCTCGAGCGCCGACGGCGGCATGTTCTTCATCGTCAGCTGGCGCTGCGTGAGGAAGGTCGTCGCCGACATCGCGACGATCAGCACCGCGCTGACGATCTGGATGTTGACGTTCCCGTCAGCTTTCATGAACGTGCCCGACAACGGCGCACCAAAGATCGTGGCGTGCTCGGCCGAGTGTGCCAGCTCCTGCGTCATCGGACCGATGTGGTCCTGGCCGCCGCGGTAGGTCCCGTCGGCGATCGCCGGCAGCGAGTTCAGCACGCGGAACAGCGCGAAGAAGATGGGGGACTGCAGCAGGATCGGCAAGCACGACGCGAACGGGTTCGTCCCGTGCTTGCGGTAGAGCGCCATCGTCTCGCGGCTCATCGCCTCACGAGACGCGGGGTCGGTCTTCCCCTTGTACTTCTTCTGGATCTCCTTCATCTCCGGCGCAAGCATCTGCATGCCGCGGGAGGCCTTGATCTGCTTGAAGAAGAGCGGGATCAGGAGGATACGGATGACGACCACGAGGCCGACGATCGACAGCGTCCATGCCGCACCGCCATCGGGGTCGAGACCGACAGCGGTCCAGACCTTGTGCCACATGACCATGAGCCAGGCGACCACGACCATGATCGGGTGAAGCAGGCTATCGAACCAGCCCATGAGCAGAGCTCCTCAGTCGGGTGTCAGTGCGTGGGCTGAGCCACAGAAGAATGGTGGTGCGCCTTGGTACGCGCAGGTGGAACGTCGTCGATGCCGCCGGGGTTCCAGGGGTGGCACCGCAGCAGACGACGGGCTGCGAGCCAGGTGCCGTACGCCGCACCGTGCCGTCGCACCGCGATCACCGCGTACTGCGAGCAGGACGGGTAGAACCGGCAGGTCGGCGGGCGCATCGGCGAGATGAAGCGCTGGTACCCCTTGAGCAGCAGCAGCAGGCCGCGAGCGGGCAGGCTCAGCACGAGGCGGACGACGTGCTCCATCGCTACCGGACCGCCCGCGTGTGCCGGCGCCAGGCCGTGGCGAACGCGCCGTCGAGGTCAGCCTCGATCGTGGCGAACGACGCCGTAGCCGATGCGGGCAGAGCGCGGACGACGAGCGAGGCACTCTCGGGCATCGACGACAGCCGTGCGTGCACGAGCGCACGCAGCCGACGCTTGACCAGGTTCCGCGAGACCGCGTTGCCCACTGCCTTGGACACGACGAAACCGACCACCGGGCCGGGCCCGGGGTCGGTTCGTTCGGTCACGTGCACGACGACCGTCTCTCGTCCGCCGCGCGCGCCGCGACGCACCGCCTGCTCGAAATCCGCAGCACGGCGCATCCGGTGCGCGGCTGGCAGCACCGAGCTGGTGTCAGGCCGAGAGCTCCGCGCGGCCCTTACGGCGACGCGCGGCGAGGATCGAGCGACCAGCGCGGGTACGCATGCGCAGGCGGAAGCCGTGCGTCTTGGCGCGGCGCCGGTTGTTCGGCTGGAACGTGCGCTTGCTCACGAGGTTCTCCTACTGCTCCATCGGGATGTCGCACGTGTGCGCACGACCAGGTCTGACTGACTTGCTCGACAGCACTCGGGCACGGGCGCATGATGTGCGCACATGTGGCGCTTGGGCGCGCCAGAAGGAGCCGTCGAAAGGCTTGTCTACGGTACGCCGCCGCCCCGTAGACGGTCAAATGCCGAGCCGCCGGACGGTACGGCACACCTTTCACCGACCCGCGCACCGACACGCCGGGTCCCTCGTTCGCGGGCGATCAATCACCCGCTCGCGCCCTCCCCCGCACCATCGGACCGCACTAGCATCGTCTCCGCCGCTCGCCACCCACAGCTGTGGATCGTCGGGCATGGCAGCGTGTAGAGCCGCACGCACCGCCCCGTCCCGTCCCGCGTTCCTGTCGGCCACGCAGCCCTGACCGCCTCCGCTCACAGGTGTGGACAAGTGTGTGGACAACCTGAGTCGTGCGAGACTCGTCGCTCCACGCGATCAAGACAACCGAGGTAGGACGTGCCGCAGGACGAAGAGCTGACCCGGGTCTGGGGACACGTCGTGTCCACTCTCGAGTCGAGCCCCGACATCACGCCCCGCCAGCTCGCCTTCGTGCGCCTCGCGAAGCCGCTCGGGCTCCTCGACGGAACCTTGCTGCTTGCTGTGGGCAACGATCTGACGAAGGACTACCTCGAGTCCCGGGTCCGCGCAGAGGTCAACGAGGCGCTGGGCGTCGCGCTCGGCCGCGAGGCACGGTTCGCGATCACGGTCGACCCCGACCTGGCCGACGACGCCCCACCGACCCTCCGGGTCGCGCAGCCACCGGCGCCGGCTCCCGATCCCGCCCCGGCAGAGACGGACCTGGACGAGTCGCCTCGACTCACCTCGGTCTCCGACCGCGCGAACGGTGCAGGCGGGACCCACAGCGCCGGGATGCGCCGGCAACAGGCCGAACCCGCGCGACTCAACCCGAAGTACCTCTTCGAGACGTTCGTCATCGGGTCGTCCAACCGGTTCGCGCACGCGGCCGCCGTCGCCGTCGCCGAGGCCCCCGCCAAGGCCTACAACCCGCTGTTCATCTACGGCGACTCGGGACTGGGCAAGACGCACCTGCTGCACGCGATCGGCCACTACGCGCAGAACCTGTATCCCAGCGTCCGCGTGCGATACGTGAACTCCGAGGAGTTCACCAACGACTTCATCAACTCGATCTCCGAGGGCAAGGCCGGCGCGTTCCAGCGCCGCTACCGCGAGGTCGACGTCCTCCTCATCGACGACATCCAGTTCCTGCAGGGCAAGGAACAGACGATGGAGGAGTTCTTCCACACGTTCAACACCCTGCACAACGCGAACAAGCAGGTCGTGATCACCTCCGACCTGCCCCCCAAGCAGCTCAACGGCTTCGAGGACCGCATGCGGTCCCGCTTCGAGTGGGGGCTCATCACCGACGTCCAGCCGCCGGACCTCGAGACGCGTATCGCCATCCTGCGCAAGAAGGCCATCAGCGAGCGGCTCGAGGCCCCGCCGGACGTCCTCGAGTACATCGCGTCCAAGATCTCGACGAACATCCGCGAGCTCGAGGGTGCCCTCATCCGGGTGACGGCGTTCGCCAACCTCAACCGGCAGCAGGTCGACCTGTCCCTCGCCGAGATCGTGCTCAAGGACCTCATCACCGATGACGAGATCGCGGAGATCACCGCGACGCAGATCATCGGTCAGACCGCGGCGTACTTCGGCCTGTCGATCGACGACCTCTGCGGGTCCAGCCGGTCCCGGGTCCTCGTCACGGCGCGACAGATCGCGATGTACCTGTGCCGCGAGCTCACCGACCTCTCGTTGCCCAAGATCGGCCAGGCCTTCGGCGGGCGCGACCACACGACAGTCATGCACGCGAACCGCAAGATCCGCGAGCTCATGGCCGAGCGCCGGTCGATCTACAACCAGGTCACCGAGCTGACGAACCGGATCAAGCAGCAGAGCAGAGGCTGATCCGAGGACTCCCGTCCCCAGGTTTTTCCACAGCCAAACAGGCCGACCTGGGGATTGTGTGAAGTTCTTCACTCCAACGGCGTAACGGTCGTCACGCGCGCTTGTGACCTGCAGATCTACTCACAAGTGGACAAATCACGCATCTTGTGACGGCGTTGTCAGGTAGATGCATCACGCCGTTCGCTGACCCACGAGTAAGTCTCATCCCCAACCTGAAAGAACCATGGGACGAATGTTCACACCTGTGCACATGCCTGTGGACAACGGTGGATGACGTCCGATTGCATGTGGACGCAGGGGTCCTCCGCGGTGGACGCAGGATGACCGCCGAACGGCCGTCCACGCGCATCCACGGACTGTCCGACTTGCACCACACCTCCGGTCCACACGAAAAAGTGGCCCTGACCTCGGCACGGACCTGTAGTCCACAGTTTCCACACCACCGATGACGACGACGACAACTCTCTACTGGTGGGATCCACACACCGTCGTTTGGCGACGGCGAGACGACGAACGGCCGGCCACGACGAACGACACGTCTTTCGTCCCCTCGGCTGTATCCGGTGTCAGAGCACTCGCGTAGTCTTCGGCTGACGCCCCGTAGACACATCCGTGTCATTCGCTACTGTCGTTCGCTCCTGAATGACACGAACGCCGACGGCAAGCGTGGAGACGACAACGGATCGGCGCCGACGAGCGGCGCCGTCCAGCTGCACGACACAAGTGCATGACGAAGGGTGAGTCGATGAGGTTCCGGGTCGAACGTGACGTTCTCGCAGACGCCGTCACGTGGACGGCTCGCAGCCTGCCGACGCGACCTCCGGTACCCGTGCTCGCCGGCGTGCGCATCGAGGCTGACGCAACGGGCTCGATCCAGCTCTCGAGCTTCGACTACGAGGTCTCGGCGCGGTCGCAGATCCCGGCCGACGTGTCCGAGGCCGGAACGGTCCTCGTCTCGGGTCGTCTGCTCGCGGAGATCTCCCGTGCGCTTCCTGCCAAGCCGGTCGACGTCGTCCTCGAGGGCACGAAGGTCGTCGTCACCTGCGGTGCGAGCCGCTTCACGCTGCTCACCATGCCCGTCGAGGACTACCCGACGCTTCCTGTGATGCCCCCCGTCAGCGGCACGGTCGACGGTGAGGAGCTCACGCACGCCGTCGCCCAGGTGTCGGTCGCCGCAAGCCGGGACGACACGTTGCCGCTCCTCACGGGAGTTCGCGTCGAGATCGAGGGCGAGAAGGTCACCCTGCTCGCCACCGACCGGTACCGGCTCGCGCTGCGCGAGCTGACCTGGAACCCGGCCAGCCCCGACATCTCCACGGTCGCGCTCGTCCGGGCGCGCACCCTCTCCGACGCCGCGAAGTCGCTCGGCAGCGCTGGTGCGGTGAC
Source organism: Brevundimonas sp. (assembly GCA_039207135.1). Classification (GTDB taxonomy): domain Bacteria; phylum Actinomycetota; class Actinomycetes; order Actinomycetales; family Cellulomonadaceae; genus Cellulomonas. Next base: position 34,041 of record JBCECL010000030.1, on the reverse strand, counting down.
CGTCGCGCTGTCCACGGGCGGTGGCGTCGACCTGATCGGGTTCGAGGCGGCCGGCCGCCACACCACGAGCCTCCTGGTCGACGGTGACTACCCGGCCGTGCGCCGGCTCTTCCCCGACGAGACGCCGATCCACGCCGTCGTCGGCACGCAGCAGCTCGCCGACGCGGCCAAGCGCGTCGCGCTCGTGGCCGAGCGCAACACGCCCATCCGCCTGTCGTTCACCGAGGGCCAGGTCGTCCTCGACGCAGGTCAGGGCGACGACGCGCAGGCCTCGGAGGCGCTCGAGTCGACGCTCGTCGGCGAGGACATCTCGGTGGCGTTCAACCCGCAGTTCCTCCTCGACGGCCTCGGCGCGCTGGACACGCCTTTCGTGCGGCTGTCGTTCACGCACCCCAACAAGCCGGTGGAGTTCACGGGCCAGGGGTCGCTCGAGGGCGAGGACGAGAAGAACTACCGCTACCTGCTCGTCCCGATCCGCTTCGCGAGCTGACCCGCCGGCGACCGCATGCGTCCGCGGGAGCGGCACGGCACAGTGAGTTCGAAGGCACAGTGAGTCCTGCAGAAGCGCCCCCGCGGCGCTGAATCGAACGGAAGAGGCGAACGCGATGCACATCGGTCTGGTCGGGCTCGGCAAGATGGGCGCCAACATGCGCGAGCGCATCCGCGCGGCCGGCATCGAGGTCACGGGATACGACCGCAACCAGGACGTGAGCGACTCCGAGAGCCTCGCGGACCTGGTGGACAAGCTCCCCGCGGGCGAGCGGATCGTGTGGGTCATGGTGCCCTCAGGGGACATCACCGACGGCGTGATCCACGAGCTCGCCGAGCTGCTCGACGAGAACGACATCGTCATCGACGGCGGAAACTCGTACTACCAGGACGACCAGCCGCACGCCGACCTGCTCGCCGCTAAGGGCATCGGCTTCATCGACGCCGGTGTCTCGGGTGGTGTGTGGGGCCTCAAGAACGGCTACGGCCTCATGGTCGGTGGCGATCCGGCGCTCGTCGCCAAGGTGCTGCCCGTGTTCGACGCGCTGCGGCCCGAGGGCGACCGCGAGGACGGATTCGTGCACGCGGGGGCCGTCGGGGCGGGGCACTTCGCGAAGATGGTGCACAACGGCATCGAGTACGGCCTCATGCAGGCCTACGCCGAGGGTTACGAGCTTCTTGCCGCGAAGGACCTGGTCACGGACGTGCACGGCACGATGCGGGCCTGGACCAACGGCACCGTCGTGCGCTCCTGGCTGCTCGAGCTGCTGGTCCAGGCGCTGCAGCAGGACCCGGGCCTCGCGGCGATCGACGACTGGGTCGAAGACTCGGGCGAGGGGCGCTGGACCGTCGACGAGGCGATCGACCTCGCGGTGCCCGCACCCGTCATCTCGGCCGCGCTGTTCGCACGGTTCGCGAGCCGGCAGGGTGAGTCGCCGGCGATGAAGGCGGTCGCCGCGCTGCGCCAGCAGTTCGGCGGTCACGCGGTCAAGCCGGCCGGGACCGCCTGATCCGTCGATGTACGTCGCGCACCTGAACGTCACCGACTTCCGCTCGTACGCGCAGGTCGACCTCGCGCTCGACCCGGGGATCACCGCCCTGGTCGGTCCGAACGGTCAGGGCAAGACGAACCTCGTCGAGGCGATCGGGTACGTCGCGACGCTCGGCAGTCACCGGGTCCCGAGCGATGCCGCACTCGTCCGTGCCGGTTCGACGCGGGCCGTCGTCCGGGCGCGGGTGGTGCGCGAGCTCGAGGCAGGCAACCCGCGTGCAACGCTCGTCGAGATCGAGGTCACGCCCGGCAAGGCCAACCGTGCGCGCGTCAACGGGGGTAGCCCGGTGCGGGCGCGCGACGTGCTGGGGATCCTGCGCACGGTGCTCTTCGCCCCGGAGGACCTGGCGCTCGTCAAGGGCGACCCGGACGGGCGGCGCCGGTTCCTCGACGAGCTCCTGGTGCAGCTCACCCCCCGGATCGCCGCGGTGATCCAGGACTACGACCGCGTGCTGCGGCAGCGGTCCGCGCTGCTGAAGTCGGCGGGTGCTGCCCGGCGCGGCGGCGGTTCGGACCTGCGCACGCTCGACGTCTGGGACGCGAAGCTCGCGCAGGTCGGCGCGCGGCTCGTCGTCGAGCGCCGTCGCCTCGTCGAGACCATCGCACCGCATGTCGCGCGCGCGTACGAGGAGGTCAGCGCCGGTCAAGGGGCGGCGACGGTGACCTACAAGTCGTCGCTCGACGCGGCGCTGGACATCGAGGGGAACGCGCACGATCCTGTCGACCTCGTCGAGGCGCAGCTGCTCGAGGCCATGGGCCGGTTGCGCGGCAAGGAGCTGGACCGCGGCGTGTGCCTCGTCGGTCCGCACCGGGACGACCTGGTGCTCACGCTCGGTGGGCTGCCGGCCAAGGGCTACGCGAGTCACGGCGAGTCCTGGTCGTTCGCGCTGGCGCTGCGGCTCGCGTCGTACACCGTGCTCACCGACGGAGGCGACGCCGCCGACTGGGGTCCGGACGGCGAGCCCGTGCTGATCCTGGACGACGTGTTCGCCGAGCTCGACGCGCGCCGGCGCGAGCGGCTGGCCGAGCTCGTGGCGCCCGCTCGGCAGGTGCTGATCACGGCGGCGGTGGCCGGTGACGTCCCGGAACCGCTCAGCGGCGCGCGCGTCGACGTGATGGGCGGCGAGGTGGCCCGTGTCCTTTGACGGCCTGCCGCCCGCCCGGCCCCGCGACGGAGCTCCGTTGCGAGACTTCGTCGAGCTCGTGCCGGAACGACAGGTTGCGGCGGCCGCGCTGAGCCGTGCCCGCGAGGCAGCGAAGCGGCGCGGCATCCGTCCCGGCGATCCCGTCCGGGCGCGCAAGCCGCTCGAGACTCAGCTCAGCGGGGCGGGCGCGAGCTCGCGCGACCCACAGACGTTGTCGGCGATGCTCGGCGGGGTGGTCGGCCAGTTCGGGTGGGCGGCCGGCGTCACGGGCGGCACCATGCAGGCCCGCTGGTCGCAGATCCTCGGCGAGCAGGTCGCCGAGCACGCCACCTACGTGTCGTTCGAGAACGGCGTGCTGACGATGCGCGCGTCGTCGACGGCCTGGGCGCAGAACCTGACGTGGAGCGTGCCGGCGATGCTGCGCAACTTCGCCGAAGAGCTCGGTGAGGGCGCGGTCGCCGAGATCGTCGTGCTGGGTCCCGGCGGGCCGGGCTTCGGGCGAGGTCCCAAGCGGGTGAAGGGACGCGGTGAGCGGGACACGTTCGGATGATGTGAACACCATGTCCAGATCAGGGCCCAAACGAGGGGCCTAGGACGTTCCGCCAGGTAGACTGACAAGGTCATTCCTGGCGCCGTGGTGCCCGGAAGTCCAGCGTCATGGAGTGATCCGCCCTTCCACCGGTTCGGCGGCGCGCTCGACGGCGTGCGATCTCTTTGAGGAGTACCACCGCCCGTGGCAGAGCAGAGCGCCCCGAAGCCTAGCGACAACGGCGGATACGACGCCCAGGACATCACCGTCCTCGAGGGACTGGAAGCGGTCCGCAAGCGTCCCGGCATGTACATCGGTTCGACCGGTGAGCGCGGCCTCCACCACCTCGTCTATGAGGTGGTGGACAACTCGGTCGACGAGGCCCTCGCCGGCTACTGCGACCACATCGAGGTGAGCCTGCTCGCCGATGGTGGCGTGCGCGTCGTCGACAACGGCCGTGGCATCCCCGTCGCGATCCACCCCACCGAGGGCAAGCCGACCGTCGAGGTCGTCATGACGATCCTGCACGCCGGCGGCAAGTTCGGTGGCGGCGGCTACGCGGTCTCGGGTGGTCTGCACGGCGTCGGCATCTCGGTGGTGAACGCGCTGAGCAAGCGCGTGGAGACGGTCGTCAAGCGCGACGGTCACGTCTGGGAGATGGACTTCGCCGACGGCGGCAAGCCCGTCGGCCAGCTGCAGCAGCGCGAGGCGACCGAGGAGACGGGCACCCAGCAGACGTTCTGGGCCGACGACACGATCTTCGAGACGGTCGAGTACGACTTCGAGACGCTGCGTTCGCGGTTCCAGCAGATGGCGTTCCTGAACAAGGGACTGCAGATCACGCTGACCGACGAGCGCCCGTCGCACCTCGGCACGGACAACGAGGTCGCCGGCGACGACGAGCAGCCCGTCGCCCGCGTCGTGACGTACAAGTACGACGACGGCCTGCTCGACTACGTCAAGCACCTCAACTCGGCCAAGAAGGTCGAGCTCGTGCACCCGGACGTCATCGCGTTCGAGGCAGAGGACACGACGCTGCGGATCTCGGTCGAGATCGCGCTGCAGTGGACGAGCGCGTACTCCGAGTCGGTGCACACGTACGCGAACACGATCTCCACGACCGAGGGCGGCACGCACGAAGAAGGCTTCCGTGCGGCGATGACGACGCTCGTCAACGAGTACGCGCGCGGCAAGGGTCTGCTCAAGGACAAGGACGACAACCTCACGGGCGACGACATCCGCGAGGGCCTCACGGCCGTCATCTCGGTCAAGCTCGGCGAGCCCCAGTTCGAGGGGCAGACGAAGACCAAGCTCGGCAACACGATCGCGAAGACGTTCGTGCAGAAGGTCGTCCGGGAACGTCTCGGCGACTGGCTGGACTCGCACCCGAACGACGCGCGCGAGGTCATCCGCAAGTCGATCCAGGCGTCCGCCGCCCGCATGGCCGCCCGCAAGGCCCGTGAGGCCACGCGCCGCAAGGGCTTGCTCGAGTCGGGTGGCATGCCCGGCAAGCTCAAGGACTGCCAGAGCAACAACCCCGCCGAGTGCGAGGTGTTCATCGTCGAGGGTGACTCCGCCGGCGGCTCGGCCGTCCGCGGCCGCAACCCGCGCACGCAGGCGATCCTCCCGATCCGAGGCAAGATCCTCAACGTCGAGCGGGCCCGTCTGGACAAGGCGCTCGGCAACCAGGAGGTCCAGGCGCTCATCACCGCGTTCGGCACCGGGATCGGCGAGGACTTCGACATCTCGAAGCTGCGGTACCACAAGATCGTGCTGATGGCCGATGCCGACGTCGACGGCCAGCACATCACGACGCTGCTGCTCACGCTGCTGTTCCGCTACATGCCCGACCTCATCACGCAGGGGCACGTGTACCTCGCGCAGCCCCCGCTGTACCGGATCAAGTGGTCGAACTCGGCGCACGACTACGTGTACTCCGACCGTGAGCGGGACGCGTACATCAAGGACGGCACCGCCGCCGGCAAGCGGCTGCCCAAGGAGAACGGCATCCAGCGGTACAAGGGTCTCGGTGAGATGGACTACTCCGAGCTGTGGGAGACGACGATGTCGCCCGAGCACCGCACGTTGCTGCAGATCACGCTCGACGAGGCCGCCGCGGCCGACGAGATCTTCTCCGTGCTCATGGGCGAGGACGTGGAGTCCCGCCGTTCGTTCATCCAGCGGAACGCGAAGGACGTGCGCTTCCTCGATATCTGAGGAACGCGCCGCCCCGCCCCCGCAGCGAGATAGAGGAAATCTGTGACTGAGACGACCGGCACCGACGGCATCGACCACGGCCGCATCGACCAGGTGGACCTGCAGCTCGAGATGCAGCGGTCCTACCTGGACTACGCGATGTCGGTGATCGTCGGGCGCGCCCTGCCCGACGTGCGTGACGGCCTCAAGCCGGTGCACAAGCGCGTGCTGTACGCGATGTACGACGGCGGCTACCGGCCCGACCGGCAGTTCTCCAAGTGCAGCCGCGTGGTCGGCGACGTCATGGGCAAGTTCCACCCGCACGGTGACACGGCCATCTATGACGCCCTCGTCCGCCTGGTGCAGGACTGGTCGATGCGGTACCCGCTGGTGTCCGGGCAGGGCAACTTCGGCTCGCCCGGCGACGACCCGGCTGCCGCGCCGCGGTACACCGAGTGCAAGATGGCGCCGCTCGCCATGGAGATGGTCCGCGACATCGACGAGGACACCGTCGACTTCCAGGACAACTACGACGGGCGCACGCAGGAACCGACCGTCCTGCCGTCCCGCTTCCCGAACCTGCTGGTCAACGGCTCGTCGGGCATCGCCGTCGGCATGGCCACCAACATCCCGCCGCACAACCTGCGCGAGGTGGCGGACGGCGTCCAGTGGCACCTGAGCCACCCCGACGCGAGCGCCGAGGAGCTGCTCGCCGCGCTGCTCGAGCGGATCAAGGGACCGGACTTCCCGACGGGCGCCACGATCCTTGGCCACCGCGGCATCGAGGACGCCTACCGCACGGGTCGCGGCTCGATCACGATGCGCGCGATCGTCGAGGTCGAGGAGATCCAGGGCCGCATCTGCCTCGTGGTCACCGAGCTGCCCTACCAGGTGAACCCCGACACGCTCGCGAAGAAGATCGCCGACCTGGTTCGCGAGAACCGCGTCACGGGCATCGCCGACATCCGCGACGAGACCTCGGGCCGCACGGGCCAGCGCCTGGTCATCGTGCTCAAGCGCGACGCCGTCGCGAAGGTCGTGCTCAACAACCTCTACAAGCACACGCAGCTGCAGGACACGTTCGGCGCGAACATGCTCGCGCTCGTCGACGGCGTGCCGCGCACCCTGTCGATCGACGCGTTCATCCGGCACTGGACCGCGCACCAGCTCGACGTGATCCAGCGCCGCACGCGCTTCCGCCTGCGCAAGGCCGAGGAGCAGATCCACATCTACCGCGGCTACCTCAAGGCGCTCGACGCGCTCGACGAGGTCATCGCGCTGATCCGGCGCTCGCCCAACTCCGACGAGGCGCGCACCGCGCTCATGGAGTTCCTGGAGATCGACGAGATCCAGGCGAGTGCGATCCTGAACCTGCAGCTCCGCCGCCTGGCCGCGCTGCAGCGCCAGGAGATCATGGACCACCACGCCGAGCTCGAGGCGCAGATCACGGAGTACAACTCGATCCTCGCGTCGGAGCAGCGGCAGCGGGAGATCGTCTCGACCGAGCTCGCGGAGATCGTCGACAAGTACGGTGACGACCGCCGCACCCAGATCCTGCCCTTCGACGGTGAGGTCTCCATCGAGGACCTCATCGCCGAGGAGGAGATGGTCGTCACGATCACGCGCGGCGGCTACGCCAAGCGCACCCGGTCGGACAACTACCGGGCGCAGCGCCGCGGCGGCAAGGGCGTGCGCGGCGCGCAGCTGCGCGAGGACGACATCGTCGACCACTTCTTCGTCACGACGACGCACCACTGGCTGCTGTTCTTCACGAACCTCGGCCGCGTCTACCGCGCGAAGGCGTACGAGCTTCCGGAGGGCGGTCGCGACGCCAAGGGTCAGCACGTGGCGAACCTGCTCGCGTTCCAGCCCGGCGAGAAGATCGCCCAGGTGCTCGACATCCGCGACTACGAGCAGGCCGAGCACCTGGTGCTCGCCACCAAGCGCGGCCTGGTGAAGAAGACGCGCCTGGCGGAGTACGACTCCAACCGGTCCGGCGGCGTCATCGCGATCAACCTGCGCGAGGACGAGGAGGGGCGCGCCGACGAGCTGGTCTCGGCCCGGCTCGTCAACTCCGACCAGGACCTGGTGCTGGTCTCGCGCAAGGGGCAGTCGGTGCGGTTCACGGCCTCTGACGAGGCACTTCGTCCGATGGGCCGTGCGACCTCGGGCGTCACCGGCATGCGGTTCCGCGACGACGACGAGCTGCTGGCCGCCGACGTCGTGCGCGACGGCTCGTTCCTGTTCACGGTGACGCAGGGCGGCATCGCCAAGCGCACCGAGCTCTCCGTCGAGAACTACGCGGTCAAGGGCCGCGGCATCCTCGGCGTGCGCGTCGCGAACCTCCCCGAGGCGAACGGCGACCTCGTCGGCGCGCTCGTGGTGGACGTCGAAGACGAGGTGCTCGTCATCATGGAGCGCGGCAAGATCGTGCGTTCGGCCGTCACCGAGGTGAACGCGACGGGCCGCACGACGCAGGGCGTCATCTTCGCCAAGCCCGACTCCGGGGACAAGATCATCGCTGTGGCGCGGAACACAGAACGCCACCTGGCCGACGATGCAGGTACCGTGGTCGATGCTGCCGGGGCAGAACCGGCATCTGAGACCACCGACGCCGACCCGTCAGCGGAGGATGCATGACCGAGTCCACGCCACCGTCGATCCCCCCGCGCCAGCGCCCGACCAGCACCCCGGCCCCGTCCGGGCGGTCGACGACTTCGTCGCGCGCCAACCCGACGAGTGCCAGCGCGTGGACCATCGCCCCGACCGAGCCGGCGACGGCTCCTGAGTCGGCGCCCGTGAAGTCGGGCCGGACCATCTCGTCGGGCTCGTCGGCGAAGGGCTCGACGGCGACGTCGTCGACCTCCACGTCGTCGACCTCCACGTCGTCGACGTCCACGAGCTCGTCCTCGAACGGTTCGTCCAACGGCTCGTCGTCCAACGGCTCGTCGTCGAACGGATCGTCGTCCAGCGACGAGACGACGCGCACGGTGACCAAGCCCCCGGCCTCGTCGAACGGTTCGGGTGCGAAGCCGCCGACGGACCGTCCCAAGCCGCCCGTCCGCTCGTCGGCGACCGCCGCTGCCGCGGCCGCCACGACGACTCGTGACGAGTCGAAGGCCGAGTCGAAGGACGCCAAGGAGAACTCCGCCCCGGACGTCTCCGACGACGAAGTGCAGCCCTCCCCCCTGATGATGGCCGTCGACTCGACGACGTCATGGCTCAAGAAGGTCGCCGGCGCTACGACCGCTGCGATCACCACGGCCGCCCGGCCCCGTCCCGAGGACACGCCCATGACCAGCATCCCGGTCGCGACCCCGCCCGCTCCGGCGAGCGCCCCTCGCCCGGTCGCCGGCGCGAATCCCGCAGGTCCGGCTGCGCGACCCAGCACGGGTCGGATCCCGACGGTGCAGGCGAGCTCCGGCCCGCGGCGCGTGCGTCTGGCGATCTCGCGCGTGGACCCGTGGTCGGTCATGAAGCTGTCGTTCCTGATCTCGGTCGCGATCGGCATCATGATCGTGGTCGGCGTCGCCGTCGGCTGGTTCACGCTCAACGAGCTGCACGTCTTCACCAAGGTCGACGACCTGATCACGCAGGTGACCGGTCAGGAGACCGGCGGGGTCGACATCCTGCAGTACGTCGAGTTCCAGAAGGTGATCTCCGCGGCAACGCTGATCGCCGTCATCGACGTCTTCCTGCTGACCGCGCTCGCGACGATCGGAGCGTTCCTCTACAACATCGTTGCCGCGCTCGTCGGCGGCATTCATGTCACGATGACCGACGAGTGACCAGGGTCTCGTGATCTGCGCGGCCGCCGGTTTGGGCGCTACCCCGCCGCTGGGGTAGTCTCGACCGGCGCGCAGCGCACTCGGGCCTATAGCTCAGACGGTTAGAGCGCTTCCCTGATAAGGAAGAGGTCACAGGTTCAAGTCCTGTTAGGCCCACTCCCGACCCACCGTGGGGGACACGTGAAGAAGATCCTGCTCCTGGCAGCCGTGGCTGCCGTTGGCTATGTCATCTACACCAAGTTCGTCCAGGACCGTGATGAGCGGGACCTGTGGGCCGAGGTCACCGACACGTTCGAGTGATCCGCCCGGTGGTGAGAACCACCACGGGGCCATGGCGCAATTGGTAGCGCACCTGCTTTGCAAGCAGGGGGTTAGGGGTTCGAGTCCCCTTGGCTCCACCATGTGGCGTGTCGCCGCAAGAGCCCGGCCACCGGCCGGGCTTTTTCGTCGGTCGAGCTGGGCGGATGGCCCGCCAGGTACCCGCGTGATGATTGGCCGACATGACGACGACGTGCGACGAGGTCGGGGCGACTGCACCCGAGTCTGCGTCATGGGCGCCTCCCACCCGGTGGCGAGCGTACGAGCGGTCCGTCGTGCTCGGTCGGGGCGAGTACGCGTGGACCCGTGCCTCCGCGGCCGTCCTCGAGTGGGGCGTCAAGACGCGGAGCGGGTTTCACGTGGAACCAGGCGGCCGCGTGGTGGTCGGCGCCAAGCACCAGCTCAAGGCTCGCGTGGGACCGATCGTCGTCACCGAACCGGTGACGGTGGTCGCCGTCGTCGAGCAGGCTGCGCGCTGCGGCTTCGCGTACGGCACCCTTCCTGGCCACCCGGTCAGCGGTGAGGAGGCGTTCGTCGTGCACCGCGACAGCGACGGGACGGTCTTCCTGACGCTGCGATCTCTGACGCGACCCGGTACCGGCTGGTGGCGGCTGGCATTTCCCGCACTGCTCGTGGCGCAACGGGTCTACCGCCGGCGCTACCTCCGTGCTCTCGTCGTCAGCTGACCTGCAAGAACCCTCTCAGCCGCTCGAGACCCACGTACTGCACGTCCAGCCGGTGCTCGTCGGGCCGGCGCTCCCACGCCTCGCGCGTCAGCACGTAGTGCAGGTTCTGCACGGCGCGGCCTTCGCGCTCGAGCCAGTCGTGGCCGTTCGGCTCGTACCCGATGCGCCGTGTCACCGCGTTCGACGCAGGGTTGTCGGTGAACGCGCCCGTCGTCGCGCGCTCGGCGCCGAGGCCGTCGAACAGCAGGTGCAGGATCAGCAGGCGCATGCGGACGCCGATGCCGCGGCCCTGGAACTCCTGGCCGAGCCACGAGCCGGACTCGGCCGTGCGCAGCAGCGGGAAGCGCTTGGCGAAGATGCTCTGCTTGCCGACCACGACGCCGTCGCTGACGACGGCCAGCTCCAGGCTCCAGTCGTCCGGTGCCATGCGCGCCTGGACCGACCACTGGTACCGGAGCACCGCCAGCGCGACCTGCTCCGGGGTCCCCCGGGTCCACGGGATGTAGAACGGCATCTCCGCCTCGGGGTGCACGCCGCGGGTTGCGAGCTCGGCCAGTGCGATGAGGGTCGGCTCGTCGGGCATCCGCAGCTCGAGGTCGCCGCTCGTGACGCGCAGAGCGGCGGGAGGCCACAGGTCGGCGAGGTTCGTCATGCTGGGAGCCTCGACCAGGCGGCTCGTGGTGCGCAACCGGATTGCCCCCGCGAGGTGCGGCCGCGCGCGTGGGTGGCGACCTCTAGGTTGTTCGGGTGAGTTCTCCCGTCATCGTCGCGCAGGGCCTGACCAAGACCTTCGGCACCCTCAACGCCGTGGACGGCATCGACTTCGAGGTTCCCGCAGGAGAGTCGTTCGGACTGCTGGGTCCCAACGGCGCCGGGAAGTCGACGACCATGCGGATGGTCGGCGCCGTGTCGTCGCGCTCGGCGGGGACGCTGCGCGTGCTCGGCCTCGACCCGGACACGCACGGGCCCGAGATCCGGTCCCAGCTCGGCGTCGTGCCTCAGGACGACAACCTCGACACCGAGCTGCGGGTGCGCGACAACCTCATCGTCTACGGGCGCTACTTCGGCATCCCGCGGCGCACGTGCGCGACCCGGGCGGACGAGCTGCTCGCGTTCGCCCAGCTCGAAGACAAGGCGCGCTCGAAGGTGGACGACCTGTCCGGCGGCATGAAGCGCCGGCTGACGATCGCGCGGGCGCTCATCAACGAGCCGCGCATCCTCATGCTCGACGAGCCGACGACCGGCCTCGACCCGCAGGCCCGCCACGTGCTGTGGGACCGACTGTTCCGACTCAAGGAGCGCGGCACCACGCTCGTGCTCACCACGCACTACATGGACGAGGCCGAGCAGCTGTGCGACCGCCTCGTGGTGGTCGACCACGGACGGATCATGGCCGAGGGCAGCCCGTCCGCGCTCATCCGGCAGTACTCGACGCGAGAGGTGGTCGAGCTGCGGTTCGGCTCGGACCACAACGCCGGGGCGGCGCAGCGTCTCGAGGGCGCCGCACAACGGGTCGAGGTCCTGCCCGACCGTGTGCTGCTCTACACCGACGACGGTGAGCGGCTCCTCGAGCACGTCGCCGAGATCGGGCTGCACCCGACGACGAGCCTGGTGCGCCGGTCGTCGCTCGAGGACGTGTTCCTCCGGCTGACCGGAAGGAGCCTGATCGAATGACGACGACGGAGCCGATGACGCAGGCGGCCCTGCAAGGCGCCGAGCGCCCCAGGAGGTTCGGCGCGCTCTACATCGCGGAGCACCAGGTGCGCGCGATGCGCGCGTACGGCTGGACCATCGTCATCTCGAGCGTGGGCAACCCGCTCGTGTACCTGCTCGGCATCGGGCTGGGGCTCGCGGCCTTCATCGACCAGCCGGTCGCCAACGGGGCCGACGGGCCGGTCGACTACGTGCTGTTCGTGGCGCCGGCGCTGCTGGCGAGCGCGGCCGTCGGCGTCGCGACCGAGGAGTTCACGTACGTCGTCATGGCGGGGTTCAAGTGGCGCCGGATCTTCTGGGGCATGAATGCGTCGCCGGTCTCCCCCGAGCAGATCTGCACGGGGCTGATCCTGTCGGTCGCCGCACGGATCCTGTTCACCACGGTCGTCTACTACGTGCTCATGCTGGCGTTCGGCGCGGTCGGCAACCCGTGGGCCGGCGCGGCGATGCCGCTGGTGGGTCTGCTCGCGGGGCTCGCGTTCGGGCTGCCGCTGCTGGCCTACTCCGCGACGCTGACCGAGGACGGCGGGCAGTTCGCGGTGGTGCAGCGATTCATCTTCACGCCCTTGTTCCTCTTCTCCGGCACGTTCTACCCGCTCGACAGCGTCCCGGTGGGGCTGCAGTGGATCGGCTGGATCTCGCCGCTGTGGCACGCGAGCGAGCTCGGGCGCGACCTGTCCTACGGCACGAGCGGCGGATGGCCGTGGTGGTCGCACCTGCTGGTGCTGCTCGCGATGGCCGGCGTGGGCGGCGTGCTCGCGCGCAGGACGTTCGTCAGGCGGCTGCGCGGATGAGCACCGTCGAAGGCACGAGGTCACCGGCGGGCGTGCGCGCCCTGTACTCGGGCAACTCACGCGTGGTCGTCGCACGCGGGCTGCTCGCCACGAAGAGCACGAACTGGGTGGTCGTGTTCTCCGGCTTCTTCGAGCCGGTGTTCTACCTGCTCGCGATGGGCTGGGGTCTCGGCTCGTTCATCGGCGACGTGACGCTCCCCTCGGGAACCACGGTCTCCTACGCCGCGTACATCGCGCCCGGGCTGCTCGCGGTCTCGGCGATGAACGGAGCCGTGTACGACTCGACCTGGAACGTGTTCTTCAAGATGCACTTCGGCAAGCTCTACGACGCGATGCTCTCGACGTCGATGGGCCCGCTCGACGTGGCGCTCGGCGAGATCCTGTACGCGCTCCTGCGCGGGGCCGTCTATGCCTTCGGGTTCCTGACCGTGATGCAGGTGCTGGGGCTGAACCTGTCGTGGACCGCGGTGCTCGCTCTGCCCGCCGTGCTGCTGATCGCGTTCGGGTTCGCGAGCATCGGCATGGCGATCACGAGCTACATGAAGACCTTCCAGCACATGGACTGGATCAACATCGTGATGCTGCCGATGTTCCTGTTCTCCGCCACCTTCTACCCGCTGTCGGTGTACCCGCAGGCGATCCAGTGGCTCATCCAGGCGTTGCCGCTGTGGCACGCGGTCGAGCTCGTGCGCGGCCTGACGACAGGCGAGCTCACGGGCGCGGCGGGGATCCACGTCCTGTACTTCGTCGCGATGATCGCGATCGGGCTGACGTTCACCACCAAGCGGTTGCGCGCCCTGTTCCTCGACTAGCGGGCGCGTCCGGACGACCGGGCGTGCCTCGACGACCGAGCGCGGACGTCGCCCCGCGCGTCAGGACTCGGCGTCCGTGGTGCCCTCGGTCGTCGTCGGACGCTTCGGGGCGGCGCGCCGCGTGACCTTCTTGGCGGTCTCGGTGGCGGCGTCCTTGACCTCAGCGGCCTTCTCGACCGCGGCGTCCTTGACCTCGCTCGCCTTCCCCCCCAGAGTCTCGGTCGCCGCGGTCACCTTGTCGGCGGCCTTGTGGGCTGCGTCGCGAACGCCGGCGACGGCGGTCCCAGCCGCTTCACCGAGCGCGTCAGCGGCGTCCTCCAGGTCGCCCCGGACGGCCGACGACGTGCTCGAGGTGCCGAACGTGTCGGTGGGCTCCCAGGGCTCGGCCCACGGGTCGATCGTCGACTGCGACCGACGCCACGCGGCGAAAGCGGCGCCGATGCCGAGCAGCCCGACGAGGAGCACGAAGATCCGCAGGCCTCGGTGGCTCGACTTCGACTTCGCCGCTGCGGCCGCCGCGATGGCGGCCGACTGTGCGCTCGCCTTCTCGGCCGCGACGTCGGCAGCCTTCTCGACGGCGGCACCCGCGCGGACCGCGGCATCGTTCATCGCCTGGACCAGGCGCGGGATGACCTCGTCGACGAGCTTGTCGTGCGCGGTGTCGATCGCAGGGCTCGCCTTCTCGGCGGCCGTCTGCACCTTGGGGGCGGCAGCCTTCACGCTCTCGCGGTAGTAGTGCTCCACGTGCGGTACGAGCCAGTCGACGAAGGCCTCGACCTTGGGCACCGTCCATTCCTTGGCGGTACCGGCTGCGGTCTGCGCCTTCTCGGCGGCAACCTTCGCGCCAGCGGCGGCCGAGCTGGCTGCACCGCTGAGGGTCGCGCCCAGGTCAGCAGCCTGCTCCTTGAGCTTCGCGGCATCCGCGTCGATGTTCGGGCGGGTCAATGGCATGTCCACTCCCAGGTCAGTCGGCTGCACTGGCCACCCACTCTGCCATCTTGCAGCGGCGGTTGCAGGGCGGAATCCCCTCATCCGCACACAACCCACACCCACGACGATCGACCGTGCGTGACAGACTGGGCGCCATGTTCGCGACCCTGCACACGTCCGCCGGAGACATCCGGATCGAGCTCTACCCGAACCACGCGCCGACGACCGTCGAGAACTTCGTCGGCCTCGCCACGGGCACCAAGCCGTGGACCGACCCCACGACCGGTGAGAAGCGCACGGACCCGCTGTACAACGGCGTCATCTTCCACCGCGTCATCCCCGACTTCATGATCCAGGGCGGTGACCCCCAGGGCACCGGCCGCGGCGGCCCGGGCTACCGGTTCGACGACGAGATCCACCCCGAGCTGCGCTTCGACCAGCCCTACCTGCTGGCCATGGCCAACGCCGGCAAGCAGCTCGACCCGGTGACGGGTCGCCCGGGTGGCACCAACGGTTCGCAGTTCTTCATCTCCGTCGCACCGACCGAGTGGCTCACCGGCAAGCACACGATCTTCGGCAAGGTCGCCGACGACGCGAGCCGTGCCGTCGTCGACGCGATCGCGACCACGCGCACGCGCCCCGGTGACCGTCCCGTCGAGGACATCACCATCGAGTCGATCGACATCGAGGACTGACATCACCGAGGACGTCGCCGCCAGCCGGCCGGCCGCGCCTCCGGTATGCCCGCGGCACCCCGACAGGGTGTCGTACGTGCGCTGCCAGAGGTGTGGTCGGCCGGTCTGCGCTGATTGCCAGCGCCCGGCACCCGTCGGCATCCAGTGCGTCGACTGCGTCGCCGAGGCAGCAGCAGCCGTCCCGGCGCGTCGCACCGTGTTCGGCGGGCAGGTGCGTCAGGGACCGCCGGTCGTCACGCTCACGCTGATCGGGCTGAGCGTCGTCAGCTACATCATCGGCGTGGTGCACCCGAGCTGGGTCAACGACCTGGCGTTCAACCCGCTGTACGGCACGGTGGACCAGTACCGGTTCGTGACGGCGGCGTTCCTGCACGCCTCGCTCGTGCACATCGCGGCCAACATGATCGCGCTGTGGTTCGTCGGTCCGTACCTGGAGCAGGCGCTGGGCCGCATCCGCTTCACGACGCTCTACCTGATGAGCGCCGTCGGCGGCCAGGTCGGCGTCGTCCTCCTGGCCGGGCCGACCCACAGCTGGACCACGTGGGTGGTCGGTGCCTCGGGCGCCGTCTTCGGACTGTTCGGCGCGATCTTCTTCGTGATGCGCCGGCTCGCCGGCAACGCCTCGGGGATCATCGGCGTCATCGTGCTCAACGTGGTGATCGGCTTCGTGGTGCCGGGCATCGCGTGGCAGGCGCACGCGGGCGGCCTGGTCACGGGCGCCCTGCTGGGCGCCGCGTACGCGTTCGCCCCGAAGGGCTACCGGCGCCTCGTCGCGTGGCTCGCGCCGGTCGTCCTGGCGGTGGTCATGGTGATCGCCGTGCAGGCCGCCTACGCGAGCCTCAATCTGAGCGTCTTCTGAAGCACGAGAACGGCCTCCCGACCTCGTCCCCAGAGTTGCTCACACCTGTGGAATTACACCGGTGTAGTTATCCACAGTGTGCGTAAGTCCTGTGCATGGACTCGCGAAACCTGTGGGTCAGCGCCAGCGGGTCGTCATGGCGAAACCGGCGACGATCAGCACGGCGCCGATCGCGAGGTTCCACTGCTCGATGCCCGGGATCGGGTACTGGGACTGCGACAGGTAGGTCACGACGATCCACACGAGCCCGAGCAGCATGAGCCCGAGCATCACGGGGACGAACCACGGCGGGTTGACCTTGGGCGCCGACTTCACGGGCGGCGGCGTGTACGCGGCCTTCTTGCGGGACCTCGACTCGGGCACGTCCGGTTACTCCTGTCCGACGGCGGCCGGACCGCGGGTGCTGCGGTCGGCCGTGGGGCGTAATGGTCAGGCGCATCGTCGCGCGCGGACCATGGCCTAGCGTAGTGCGCGGGAACACCCGCCTGAGCACCCCGGAGACTACGTGAGCGACCACCCGCACCGCGCGCGCCGCGTCGTCGCGCGAGGAACGGTCTCTGTCGCGGTCGTCCTCGCGCTGTCCGGTGCGCTGTTCGCGGCGAACGCCAAGTTCGCGCAGGCCTCGGGTGAGCGGCACCCGCAGGACATCGACGACCTCGCGCGCGTCGAGCTCGCGCGCGTCGACACGCTCACGGGAGAGGTCGACGAGCTGCACACCGCGGTCGACGACCTGGCGGCGTCCGCCAACCGGGCGAGCGGGACGACCGTCGGCACGCCCTCGGCCGCGTACGTCGTCGAGTCGGGGGCGACGCCGGTCTCGGGCGAGGGTCTGACGGTTCGGCTCGACGACGCGCCGGCCGACTCCCGGTTGCGCGAGGACGTCGAGGCCGACGTCCTCGTCGTCCACCAGCAAGACCTCCAGGCCGTCATCAACGCGCTGTGGCAGGGCGGTGCCGAGGCGATGGGCCTGATGGACCAGCGCGTCATCTCGACCAGCGCGTTCCGTTGCGTCGGGAACGTGCTCCGGCTGCAGGGCGTGCTCTACTCCCCGCCCTACGAGGTGCGGGCGATCGGCGACCCGGACCTCATGCGAGCTGCGCTCGACGCGTCCCCGGACGTCACCCTCTACCGCCGCGACGCCGCGACCGTGGGCCTCGGGTGGAGCGTCAGCTCCGGGCACCTGAACCTGCCCGGCTACGCCGGCGCGACCGACCTCACGTCCGCCCAGGTGCCCGACGGCACGCCGATCCTGCCGGGACTCCCGGCGGCCGGTGACCCGACGCCTGCGCTCGACGCTCCCACCAAGATCCCGGGCACGGTGACCGAGTGACCGAACCGACCGCAGCGACGCCGCAGCACCACGCCCGTAGACGCCGCCACGGCGTCGTGTACGGCACCGTCGGCGTCATCGGCGAGCTGCTGATCACGCTCGGGCTGCTCCTGTTCGGCTTCCTCGTCTGGCAGCTGTGGTGGACCGACGTGCAGGGCAACCGCGCGCAGGCCGAGATCGTGCGCGAGGTGGTCCGCGAGACGCCTCCGGCCGCGAGCCCGAGCGCGGGAGCCACCGAGCCGGCCGTCAAGATCGCCAAGCCGAGGCACGACGCGCCGCCCGTGCTCGCCGAGCCCAAGCACGCCACGACGTTCGCGACCATGCAGGTGCCGCGCTGGGACGGCGAGCCCGAGCGGCCGATCAGCGAAGGCACCGACAAGGCGACCGTGCTGGACGTCCTCGGCGTGGGGCACTACGAGGGCACCGCGATGCCGGGCGACATCGGCAACTTCGCCGTCGCGGGTCACCGCACCACGTACGCCAAGCCGTTCAACCGGATCCTCGAGCTCAAGAAGGGCGACCCGGTCGTCGTTCGCACGGTGACGCTCGACGGCGGCCCTGGCACAGACACCTGGTACGTCTACAGGGTGGTGTCGACGCAGGTCGTCGCCCCGACGCAGGTGGACGTCATCGCGCCGGTGCCGAACGACCCGTCGGCGAAGCCGACCAAGCGCATGATGACGATGACGACGTGCCACCCGATGTTCTCGGCACGCGAGCGGTTCATCGTGCACCTCGAGCTCGACTACTGGGCGCCGGTGTCGAGCGGCACGCCCGCCGAGCTGGTGCCGGGCGCGAAGACCCCGTCCGCGGACCCGACGTCCACCCCGAGCGCGAAGGACTCCTGATGTACGGCTGGCTGTGGCGGCACCTTCCCGGACCGACGGCGGTGCGCGTGCTGATATCTGCGATCCTGGTCGCCCTGGTGGTGGTGGCGTGCTTCACCTGGCTCTACCCCGCCATCGCGCCGTACATGCCCTTCAACGAGACCACGGTGGGTGAGTGATGACCCGGATCCTCGTGATCGACAACTACGACTCGTTCGTCTACACGATCGTCGGCTACCTGGACCAGCTGGGTGCCGAGACGGTCGTCGTGCGCAACGACGCCGTCCCGCCGCTCGACGAGCGCGCCGGCTACGACGGCATCCTTGTCTCGCCCGGCCCCGGGACGCCGGCCGAGGCGGGCGCGAGCATGGACGTGATCCGCGACTGCGCCGCGACCGGGACGCCGATGCTCGGCGTGTGCCTCGGCCACCAGGCGCTCGGCGAGGTGTTCGGCGGCACGGTCACGCACGCGCCGGAGCTCATGCACGGCAAGACGAGCGAGGTCGCGCACGATGGCGCTGGAGTGCTGGCGGGGCTCCCGCAGCCCTTCACCGCCACGCGTTACCACTCCCTGGCCGTCGTCGACGGGACGGTGTCCGACGAGCTCGAGGTCACCGCGACCGCGAACGGCATCATCATGGGCCTGCAGCACCGCACGCTGCCGCTGCACGGGGTGCAGTTCCACCCCGAGTCGGTGCTGACCGAGGGCGGGCACCGGCTGCTGGCCAACTGGCTCGAGCTGTGCGGGTCGACCGACGCGGTCGCCCGCTCCGAGGGGCTGCACCCGCTCGTTCGCCTCTGACGCAGACATGACGAGAGGGCCGGTGAGATTCACCGGCCCTCTCGTCATGCGTCAGGGATTCGTGCCGTCGCCCGTGTCCTGCGTCGGGTCTCCGGTCGGGTCTTGCGTCGGTGGGGCGGGCGGGCCGGTCGAGACGTGGATCTCGATGACCTTGTCGAGCGAGACCTGCGAGCCCGAGCTGGGGTTCGTGTAGATGACGTTGCCGGCGGGCACGACGTCGGACGGCTCGTCGATCCGCTTCGGCGTGGCGGTGATCCCCACGTCCTTGATCGCCTGGACGGCCTGGTCGTAGGTCATCTCGCTGGTGATGTCCGGCACCGTGGCGCTCGTGGGTGCGATCGCGATCTTGAGCGTGACGACGGTCCCCTGCTTGAGCAGCCCGTCGCGGTCCTGGTTGACGACGGTGCCGGGCTTCTCGTCGGCCGTCTCAACCTCCTGGGTGTTGGGCTGCATCTTGAGCTCGTTGAGCTTGTCGACGGCTTCCTTCTGGTCCTTGCCCTCGAAGTTCGGGACGTCGACGTTGCCGGTCGAGACGGAGAGCTGCACGGAGCTGCCACCCTCGACGCTCTGCCCCGCCGCGGGGTCGGTCTTGGTGACCTGCCCCTTCGGGAACTCGGGGTTGTCGTCGTCCTTGCGCGTCGGGTCGACCGTGAGGCCCGCGTCCGTGAGCATCTGCGTCGCCTCGGCCTCGGTCCGCCCCGTGACGTCCGGGATCTCGACGTCGGCGGGCCCGGTGGAGACCGTGTAGGTGACCTCCGTCTTCTCCTCGACCGACTCGCCGGCCTTCGGGTCCGTGCTGATGACGTTGCCCTTCTCGACTGTGGTCGAGGGGGCTTCGGCGCTGACCGGTGTCAGGTGTGCGGCTGTGATCGCGTTGGCGGCGTCAGCCGCTGGCTTGCCGACGACGTCCGGCACCGAGACGGTCGTCGGCTCCGCGTTCTTGTTCGCGTTCGCGATGAGCAGGCCCGCGATGCCCGCGACGGCGAGCACGGCGATCGCGACCAGCAGCCAGATCAGCCACGGGCGCTTGCGCTCCTCGTCCTCCGGGATCGTGGTGACCTCGCCGAGCCCGGTCGTCGCCCACGGCGGCGGGGTCGCCGCGACGGCCTGCGTCACGGGGACGGCCGGCGCGAGGACCTGCGTGGCCTCGGCCGCGGCCACCGCGGGGACGACGGCACCGGCAGCGCCGACGGCCGGCGCCGTGACGGCACCGCCGCGCAGCACGGCCTCGAGCTCCGAGCGGAACTCCGCCGCGGTCGAGTAGCGCGAGTCGCGCTCCTTGGCCAGCGCCTTGAGCGTGATGCGGTCGAGCGAGTCAGGCACGTCCGACGCCAGCGAGCTGGGCACCGGCGCGGGCTCGCGCACGTGCTGGTACGCGACCGACACGGGCGAGTCGCCGACGAACGGCGGGCGGCCGGTCAGCAGCTCGAACAGGAGGCAGCCGGTGGAGTACAGGTCGGAACGCGCGTCGACCGTCTCGCCGCGAGCCTGCTCCGGCGAGAGGTACTGCGCGGTGCCGATCACGGCCTGCGTCTGCGTCATGGTGGCCGCGGAGTCGGCGACAGCGCGCGCGATGCCGAAGTCCATGACCTTGACCGCGCCCGTGGGCGTGAGCATGACGTTGGCGGGCTTGATGTCGCGGTGCACGATGCCCGCGTGGTGGGAGTACTCGAGCGCCGAGAGGACGCCGGCCGTGATCTCCACGGCCTCCTCGATCGGCACGGCGTGCCCGTCGCGCAGGATGTCGCGGACCGTGTGGCCCTCGACGTACTCCATGACGATGAACGGCACGTGCCCGACGACGCCGGTCGGCTCGGTGACGACGTCCTCACCAGTGTCGTAGACGGCGACGATCGCCGGGTGGTTCAGGGACGCGGCGGCCTGGGCCTCGCGCCGGAACCGGTTCTGGAACGAGGGGTCGCGCGCAAGGTCGGAGCGCAGGATCTTGATCGCGACCGTGCGTCCGAGCCGTGCGTCGTGGCCGATGTGCACCTCGGCCATGCCACCACGGCCGATGAGCTCGCCGACCTCGTACCGTCCGGCGAGGATCCGGGATCCGTCGTCCACCACTAGGCGTCCTTCACTTCCGTCGATCGAGGGGCTGCGTCACGCAGACCCTGAGGGATCATCGCATCGAACGCACCGTCACGAGGGTACTGATCGCTGGTCGGCCCCGCCACGACCTGCGCCTCTACCAGCAGCATCGTTGCGGGACCGTCACCGGATGCACCAATAACTCGGTTGGCGAGCGCCGCCCCGAGCAGCCCGATGAGCAGCAGCACGAGGGCGATGAGGGGCCAGCCGAACCTGCGCGTGCCCACCTGGACCCCGGTCTCGCCGCGCTGCGTGCGGTGCACGTGCGCGCCGTGGCCCGACGTGCGGGGCGGCGGGCGACGGTCCGCAGGCGGCGGGAACGACGGCGGCGCACCAGGGTTGCGGCGGGTCGGCTGCACGATCGGGTCCGGGGCGCGCTCCGGCACGCTCGTGACCAGCACCGGGACGCCGCTCGGCGGGGTGCGCGGCACGAGCCGGTCGAACTGCTCGGCCAGTTCGGCCCCGGACTGCGGGCGCTGCGCGGGGTCCTTGGACAGCAGCCGCATCACCAGGTCCGACAGCGAGCGGTCGACGGTAGCGGGCAGCGGGGGCACCGGGTTGTTCACGTGCGCGACGGCGATGTCGACGGCCGTCGGGCCGGTGAAGGGGCGGTGCCCGACGAGCGCCTCGTAGGCGATGATCCCGAGCGAGTACAGGTCGGAGAGCGGGGTGGCCGGTCGCCCGACGGCCTGCTCGGGAGAGAGGTACTGCGCGGTCCCCATGACCATCCCTGTGGCGGTCATCACCATCTGGTTCTGCGCGAGCGAGACCCCGAAGTCGGTGATCTTCACGCGACCACCGCGCCCCAGCAGGATGTTGCCGGGCTTCACGTCGCGGTGCACCACACCCATCTCGTGCGCGTGGTGCAGGCCGCGAGCGGTCTGGGCGAGGATCGGCAGCAGCTTGCGGCTGGGGAGCACGGGCTCGCGCTCGAGCAGGTCGGACAGCGGCTCGCCGATGACGAGCTCGATCACGAGGTAGCTCGAGCCGTCCTGCTCGCCGTAGTCGAAGAGCTGGGCGATGTTCGGGTGCGACAGGGCCGCGGAGTTGCGGGCCTCGGTGCGGAACCGGTCGAGGAAGCCGCGGTCGCCCGCGAACTCGGCCTTGAGCACCTTGACGGCGACCGACCGTGCGAGCGACTCGTCGTACGCCTCCCACACCTCGCCCATGCCGCCGACGGCGATCTGCCGCACGAGGCGGTAGCGGTCACCGAGCGCGACGCCGATCGCGGTCCTCATGAGTTCAGCACCGCCTCGATCACGGCCCGCGCGATGGGCGCCGCGACGCGGCCGCCGGTCGCCTCGTTGCCTGCGTCGCCGCCGTGCTCGACGAGCACCGCGACGGCGACCTGCGGCTTGTCTGCGGGCGCGAACGCGGTGAACCAGGCGTGCGGCGCCTTGCCCTCGGCGTTCTGCGCGGTGCCGGTCTTGCCGGCCACCTGGACGCCGGAGATCTGGGCCGACGTGCCGGAGCCGTGCTCGACGACGCCGATCATCATCTCCTTGAGCGTGGCGGCTGTGCCGGGCGAGACTGCGGTCGACAGCAGCGTCGGCTTGGTCTCGGACACGACGCTGAGGTCGGCCGCGCGCACCTTGTCGACCACGTACGGCGTCATCAGGCGACCCCCGTTCGCGATCGCCGCGGAGACCATCGCCATCTGCAGCGGCGTCGCGGCCACGTCGAACTGGCCGATCGCCGCCTGTGCGGTCTGCGGGGCGTTCGCGTCGGCCGGGAACACGCTCGTCGAGGTGCCCATCGGGATCGTCAGGCTGTCGTCGTTGAACCCGAACCGCTCGGCCTGCGCGCGCAGCGCGTCGTCGCCCAGGTCCATGCCGAGCTGCGCGAACGCCGTGTTGCACGAGACGCGGAGCGCGTCGGCGAGCGTGATCGGGTTCGCGCCGCAGCCGCCGCCCCCGAAGTTGCCGATGCTCGCCGTGCTGAGCGGCAGGTCGAGACGAACGGGTGCGGGCAGCTCGGTGCTCGCCTCGTACTGCCCGCTCTCGAGCGCTGCGGCGGCGGTGACGAGCTTGAAGGTCGAGCCCGGGGGGTAGATCTCGCGCGTCGCGTTGCTGCGCAGCGGGTTGCCCTCGGTGTCCAGCAGCTTGGAGTACGCGGCGGACGCCTTCTTGGTGCTGTGCGAGGCGAGGTCGTTCGGGTCGTAGCCCGGCGTCGAGACGAGCGCGAGGATCTTGCCCGTCGACGGCTCGATGGCGACCACGGCCCCCGCCTGCTTGCCGAGGCCGTCGAACGCGGCCTTCTGCGCGGCGGGGTTGATGGTCGTCTCGACCGCCGCACCCTCGGGCTGGCGGCCCGTGAGCAGGTCGCGCACTCGCGTGAAGAACAGCTGGTCGCTGCGCCCGGTGAGCTGGTCGTTCGCGGCATACTCGAGCTCGGTCTTGCCGTTGACGATCGAGTAGAAGCCGGTCACCGCCGAGTACAGCTCGCCGTCGGTGTACTTGCGCTGGTACTTGAACGGGCTGTCGACCTTGACCGACTCGGCGACGGCCTTGCCGTCGACCACGATCGGGCCGCGGGCGTTGCCGTACTCCCGGTACAGCGTTCGCGCGTTGCGCGGGTCGGCGTTGAGGTCCTTCGCCTGGACGAACTGGACCCAGGTCGCGCCCCCCATGAGCACGACGAACATCGCGATCACGACCGAGGCGAGGCGGCGCAGCGGCTGGTTCATCGGATCGTCTCGATCCGCTCGGTCACGTCGTCGTCCCCGACGGGGATGCCCGCGGCGGGCGTGACCGCCGACAGGGCGGGCGCGGGGCGGCGCGCATCGTTCGAGATGCGCAGCAGGAGCGCGACGATCACCCAGTTGGCGAGCAGCGACGAGCCGCCGTAGGCGAGGAACGGCGTGGTCAGGCCGGTCAGCGGGATGATCCGCGTGACCCCGCCGACGACGACGAAGGTCTGGAACGCGACGACGAACGCGAGCCCGCCCGCGAGGAGCTTGCCGAACCCGTCGCGCACGCCGATCGCGGTGCGCAGACCCCGCTCGGCGAGGACGAGCGAGATCATCAGCAGCGCCATCAGGCCCGTGAGCCCGAGCTCCTCGCCCAGCGAGGCCACGATGAAGTCCGACTCGGCGTACGGCACCATGTCCGGCCGCCCCTGGCCCAGCCCGGTGCCGAACAGGCCGCCGCCGGCCATGCCGAACAGCCCCTGCACGAGCTGGCCCGAGCCGCCGGGCGTCTTGTTGTAGACCGCCGGGTCCAGCGCGTGCAGCCAGGCGTCGAATCGCGCCCCGACGTGGGAGAACGCTCGCGCCGCGACGAGCGCGCCGCCGACGAACAGCACGAGGCCGATGACGACCCAGCTGAGCCGTTCGGTGGCGAGGTAGAGCATCGCGACGAACATGCCGAACAGCAGGAGCGAGGTGCCGAGGTCGCGCTCGAAGACGAGGACGGCCAGCGACGCGGCCCAGACGATGATGATCGGGCCGAGGTCCCGCGCGCGCGGCATCTGCATGCCGAGGACCTTCGGCCCCGCCAGCGCGAGGGTGTCGCGGTGCGTGACCAGGTAGCCGGCGAAGAAGATCGCCAGGGCGATCTTGGCGAACTCGGCGGGCTGCATCCCGATGGGACCGATGTGCGCCCAGATGCGCGCGCCGTTGATCTGCTGGCCGATCCCGGGCACGAGCGGCAGCGCGACGAGCGCGAGACCGACGACCATCGCCGTGTACGTGTACCGGCGCAGGGTGCGGTGGTCGCGCAGCAGCACCAGCACGGCCGCGGCCAGGGCGATCGACAGCGCGGTCCAGGCGAGCTGGCGGCCCGCGAAGCCGTGGTCGTGGCCCGGCTTGCTGATGTAGGCGAGATCGAGGCGGTAGATCATCGCCAGGCCGACGCCGTTGAGCGCGACCGTGAGCGGCAGGATCACCGGGTCCGCGTAGGGCGCGCGCCAGCGCAGCACGAGGTGCAGCACGAGGGCGAGCCCGGTCAGGCCGAGGCCGTAGCCGACGACGTCCGCCGGGACCTCGCCCTCGACGCCCAGCCCGACGAGCGCGTAGGCGCCGATGCCGACGACCAGGGCGATGACCAGGAGGCCGAGCTCCGTGCCTCGGCCTGCGCGGACGCGGTGCGGCTCGATCGTGGTCATCACGGAGCGATCAGCGTGGGCGAGTCGGTCGGCGTGGGCTGCTGCGTGAGGGTCGGGGCGGGCGTGGGGGTCGGCGTCGGTGCGGGGGTCGGCGCCGGCGTCGTGTCTGCGCCGAGGAGGGCGACCTGCGCGCGCGCGGCGGCGAGGCTCTCGGCGTGGATCGTCTCGTTGACGCGCTCACGCAGGTAGGCCGACTGCAGGTCGTCGACGGCGATGTCCGTCGTCTCGACGACCTCGGACAGCTCGATCGGCCCGAGCGACTGCGGCAGCCCCCGGTAGATCGCGACGTGGCCCTCGGAGACACCGACGTAGTACTGGGTCTGGGTCCACGCCCAGGCGCCCACCGCGACGGCGACGAGAAGCACGACGACGACGCCGGCCGCGAGCCAGCCGCGCCGGCGCCGACGAGGCTCCTCGACGGGCTCCTCGTCGTCCTCGTCGGGGGTGGCCTCGACCTTGGTCAGGTTGGCGGCGCGCGCGGCGGGTCCGTCCGCGGCGCTCGTCGGCGCGTCGAACGTCGCTGCGGCGGAGCCGACGACGGTCGCGGCGGTGGTCGGACCTGCGCCGTCGGCGACGTCGTCGAGCTCGATGACGTCGGCCAGGACGACCGTGACGTTGTCGCCGCCGCCGGCGCGCAGCGCGAGCTGCACCAGGCGGTCGGCGCACTGGTCGACGTCGGCGATGCTGCGCAGCGTCTCGGCGATCGTGTCGGCGCTGACGAACCCGGACAGCCCGTCGGAACAGAGCAGCCAGCGGTCGCCGACGCGCGCCTCGCGCATCGACATGTCGGGTGTGACCTCGGCGTCGAAGTCGCCCAGCACGCGCATCACGACCGAACGCTGCGGGTGGTGCTCGGCCTCCTCGGGCGTGATGCGGCCGATGTCGACCAGGTGCTGCACGAACGTGTGGTCGGTGGTGACCTGCGTCAGCTCGCCGTCGCGCATGAGGTAGCCGCGCGAGTCGCCCAGGTGCACCATCGCGAGCTTGTTGCCGGCGCGCAGGATCGCGATGACCGTCGTGCCCATGCCCGCGAGCTCGGGCTCGGCCTCGCTGCGCGCGATGATCTCGTCGCGGGCGTTCTCGAGCGCCGCCTCGAGCTCGTCGAGAGCGCCGTCGGGGCCGTGCGACTCGCCGTCCAGCGGCGCGAACGCGGCGACGGCGACGCTCGAGGCGACGTCACCTCCCGCGTGCCCGCCCATGCCGTCGGCGACCATGAGCAGGTGCGGACCGGCGTAGCCGGAGTCCTGGTTGTTGCTGCGGACGAGCCCGACGTCGGACCGGGCCGCGTAGCGGAGCGCGACGGTCACTTCTGCAGCTCGATCACGCTCTGGCCCACGCGCACGGGTGTCCCGGTCGCGAGCTGCGTCGGAGCCTCGACGCGCAGGTCACCCACGAACGTGCCGTTCGTGGAGCCGAGGTCCTCGACGAACCAGGCGCCACCCTGCGGGAAGATCCGCGCGTGCCGCGACGAGGAGTAGTCGTCGTCGAGCACGAGCGTGCAGCCGGGCGCACGCCCGATGAGCACCGATGACGAGCCGAGAGGGACGATCGTGCCGGTGAGCGGGCCCTCGGTCACCACGAGGCGGAGCGACTGCTGGCGCACGGGCCGCGGCTCGCTGGCCTGCGGCGCCTCGGGCGCGCCCGAAGCCCCGGATGCCACGCGGGCACGCGCGGCGCGGCGCGCGACGATGCGCGTCCCGTACAGGTCGCGGCGGAGAACGGCGATCGCGGACAGCACGAAGATCCAGAGCAGCGCCAGGTAGCCCAGCCGCAGCAGGGTGATCGTCAGCTCGCTCATCGCGTCGGCGTCACTCGTCCGTGTCCGGTTCGCCACCCGTCCAGAAAAGGATCCGGGTGCGGCCGATGGTGAGGGTGTTCCCGTCCAGGAGCGTCGCCGCGGGGACCTGGTGGCCCTCGACGAACAGGCCGTTGGTCGAGCCGAGGTCGCTCGCGACGACCCCGTCGGGCGTCACGCGGATCTCGAGGTGCTTCCGGGACACACCGGGGTCGTCGACGATGATGTCCGCCTCGCTGCCGCGCCCGATGACGGTCACCGGCCCGGTCAGCAGGTAGCGCTGCCCGTCGATGTCCACCAGGGGGTGCCGCGCGCTCGGCGCGTTGTTCGCCGCGGGGGCCACGGCGCCGCGCACGGTCGCGCTGTGCACCTTGAAGCGCCCAGCCTCCTGCTCGACGTCCTCGGAAAAGCTCACGGTCACCGGTCCCACGAATGCGTAACGCTGGCTCGCGGCGTGATCGGTGACGTTCGCGGCGAACTCGTCCGCCAGCGCCTCGGCACCCCACGCCTCTACCTGGTCGTAGTCGGCAGTCGAGAGCTCGATCGTGAACTCGTTGGGCACCACAGTTCTGTCGCGCCCCACCACGGCGGCCCGCTCGTCGACCTCCCGGCGCAGCGCGCTGGCGAGCTCCACTGGCTTGAGCTCGCCGCGGAAGGCCTTGGCGAAGGCGTTGTTGACCACCCGCTCCACGCCGTTCTCGAACTTGTCGAGGAAGCCCACGCCCACCTCCTTCTCACGCCGTCGCCCGTGCCGCGAAGTGCGCACGGTGGGATGCGGCGCGACTCCGGCCGCGGTCCATCCGCCTTGATCGTATCCACGTGACCGGTGAACACGTGCCGAACCGACCGCGCCGCACCGAGTTCTCCACCGTCTGTCCACCTGGTTCGGGGCCTCGTCCGGACCGTGCTAATCTTCTCGGCGCGCGCGAGTGGCGGAACGGCAGACGCGCTGGCTTCAGGTGCCAGTGTCCGAAAGGGCGTGCGGGTTCAAATCCCGCCTCGCGCACAAGTTCTTGGGAACACCAAGAAGACGAAGGGCCGGGAACCTCAGGGTTCCCGGCCCTTCGTCTTTCATCCTCCGGATGGCGGGTCGGTGACGCGGCCCGACCCGTCGCCGGTCCGACCTCGCCAGCAGGGTCCTCGCGTCAGGGCTCGATCTTCTCGAGATCGTCGAGGAGGCCCGGGTGCGACGGCTCCCAGCCGAGCTCGGCACGGGTGCGGGCGCTCGACGCCGGCTGGTCGACCACGAAGATGGCGGCGAGAGGGCCGAACGCCTCGGCCGGCAGCGATTCGACGGGCAGCCCGAGTCGTCGACCCACCACGGTGACGATGTCGCGAACGGCATCGCCCTCGTCCGCGACCGCGTGCCAGGCCGTGCCGCCGGGCGCGTTCTCGAGCGCGAGCCTGAAGAGGACGGCGGCGTCGAGCGCGTGCACGGCGGGCCACCGCTGCGTCCCGTCGCCCGGATAGCCGGCGACGCCCGTCTGGCGAGCGAGCTGGGTGAGGAGCCCGGCGAATCCCCCGGTCCCGTCGTTGTGCACGGTGCGCGGGAGGCGGACGGCTGTCGCGCGCACACCCTGATCGGCGAGGGCCAGGGTGCGGTTCACGGACCTGCTGCGACCGCCGACGGGTCCGTCGGTCGGCAGGGGGTCGCTCTCGGTGGACGGGCGGCCCGCGGCGACCGGGGTGCCCGACACGGTGACGAGCGGCTTGCCGGTGCCGACGAGGGCCAGGCCCAGAGCGTCGAGAGCGGCGGACTCGTCGGCGACGTTCTGGGCGAGCGCCTCGGGCGAGCTGAAGTCGTTGCCGAAGGCGAGATGGATGACGCCGTCGGCCTTCGCGGCCTGCGTGCGCAGGACGTCGAGGTCGACGAGCCCTCCTCGAACGGTGTCGAGCCCGCTGGCCGCGGCCTTGGCGGCGGAGGCGTCGGAGCGGACGAGCGCGGTGACGGAGTGGCCGGCCGAGAGCAGCTCGGCCGTGACGGCCGATCCGATCAGGCCCGTTGCGCCGGTGACGAAGACGCGCATGGGGATCCTCCTGGAGTGATGCGACAGGTGTCCCATCAGAGTAGGTCATGATGAGACACTTGTCGCATCACGTACCATGAGCCTCATGCCGAGATGGAAACCGGACGCGCCGCAGCGGTTGGCGGCGGCTGCCTTCGATCTCTTCGCCGAGCAGGGCTACGACGAGACCACGGTCGCCCAGATCGCCGAACGTGCGGGTCTCACCCGCAGCACCTTCTTCCGCCACTTCGCCGACAAGCGCGAGATCCTGACGGCGGGCCAGAAGATGCTGAGCGCCTTGCTCGTCGAGGGCATCGCGGAGGCTCCGCAGGACGCGAGCCCCCTGGACGCGGTCGCCGCCGGCCTGGACCGCGCCTCGGGCTCCATGACCGACTTCAACCGAGACCTCGGTCCCCGCCTGCACGCGGCGATCGAGGCCAACGAGGAGCTCAGGAGCCGTGACGCGATGAAGAGCATCGGCATGGCGGCGGCGATGACCGATGCGCTCCGCCAGCGCGGCGTCGCCGAAGCGGCCGCGCACGTGGCGGCCGAGCTCGGGGTGCTGGCCTTCGGCATCGGGTACCGGCGCTGGGTCGACCCCGAGCGGGACGACGCCCCCGGTGAGCTCGTCACCCACACCCGCGCCGCGTTCGCAGACCTTCGCTCGGCGACAGCCGAGCTCCGCTGAGCGAGGCGGGCAGCAAGCGGTCGGGCGACGACCGCCCACCGTCCGAGACCACATCAGGAGCCCACATGTACGAGGTCCCGGACCAGTCCGGCCGGACGGTCGTCGTGACCGGTGCCAACAGCGGCACGGGACGCGAGGCCGCCGAGCGCCTCGCCGGAGCGGGTGCCCACGTCGTGCTGGCCGTGCGGAACGCCGAGAAGGGCGCGACCGCGCTCGCGGAGATCAAGGCCAAGCTGCCGGAGGCGTCGGCAGAGGTGCGGATCCTCGACCTCGCGTCGCTGGCGTCCGTCGCCGCGTTCGCCGACGGCCTCGAGCGCGACCTCGGGCGCCTGGACACCCTGATCAACAACGCGGGCGTCATGGCTCCGCCGACGCGGTTCGAGACCGAGGACGGCTTCGAGCTGCAGCTGGGCACCAACTACCTCGGTCCGTTCGCGCTGACCACCCGGCTGCTGCCCTTGCTGCTCGCGGCCCCCGAGCCGCGGGTGACGACGATGAGCAGCGGCATGGCGAACGTCGGCCGCATCCGGTTCGACGACCTGCAGTGGACGCGCCGCCGGTACAGCCCCACCCGCTCGTACGCGCAGTCGAAGCTCGCCGACCTCATGCTCGCCCGGCACCTCGCGCGGGTCGCCACCGAGCGTGGCTGGGACCTGCGCAGCAACGCCGCACATCCCGGCTTCACGCGCACCAACCTGCAGACCGCCGGCGCATCCCTGGGCCGGGAGTCGACGCACCGCTCGCCCATCGGAAGCGTCCCGTTCCTGCCGTCGCAGCTGCCGCCGGAGGGCGCCGAGCCGATGCTGTTCGCCGCGGCCGACCCCGCCGCGGTCGAGGGCGGCTACTACGGCCCGAGCGGGCGCTTCGGCCTCGTCGGCCCGACGGGACCGGCACGGCTCAACGCTCGGATGCGCGACGACGACACGGCCGCCCGGCTGTGGGCCGTGGCGCAGGACCTCACGGGGACGGCGCTGCCCGGCTGATCGACGTCAGGTGCAGGACGCCGACGGTCAGACGGACGCGAACAGCTCGTGAGCCTGCGACCCGGCCGGTACGACGACCTCGATGGCGCTCTGGCCCGAGCCCATGACGACGGTCATGGCCTCGCGGTACCTGGGGTGGGCGGCGACCTCGACGCGGTCGAGCGTGAGGGGGACGATCGTGCGCCCGGCCGACAGGACGGGCATGCCCCCGCGGATGAGCGACGCGTGGCGACCGAAGATCTCCAGCGACCGGCCGTCGCTCGAGACGACCGCGCCGTGCAGCGTCATCGGCGAGTACGCGTGCAGGACGCGCGTGACGACGCCACCGATGCCCGTGCCGTTCGGTGCGACGCGCCGGCGCCCGTGCCAGGCCCACGGGACGAGGTGGGGGTTGTGGCGTGCCGCCAGGTGGAAGTCGCTCGCGAGTGCGACGTCGCGGTCGTTCGGGCCCGGGAGGCGCGGCTCGCCCATCGCGCGCGCCGCGGAGATCAGTGCCTGCCCGGTCGCGCTCGGCGTCCCGCACGCAACCGAGCGGCGCAGGGCCTCCACGATGCCGACGATGCCCTGCTGAGCGGAACCGTTGTAGCGCACCGCCACGGTCTGACCATCTCGCGCGTGCACGACGAGCCGGGCGTCGAGGAGGTTCACGATGTTCTGGACGGCGACGACGTCCTCGAGCAGGAGGTGCTGCTCGGCGTACCCGCGGCGCTGCCGGCCCGTCGCGCCGGGGTCCTCGCCCGTGCGACGGCTGAGGACGGTGAGCTGGTCGTAGTCGAGCAGCAGGAGCTGGTCGTACAGGTCCATGTCCGCGGTCGCGTCGCGCCGCGCGATGTTGCGGGGCACCTTGAGCACGAGGCGATGGGCGGCGAAGTCGATCGGGTGGTCGCGGTAGAGCCGGGGCACGTCGTCGGGGGTGCGCACCTCGTCGACCCACGGGCCGAACCGGTCGTACTCGCTGGTGCTCGCCGTCGTCGACACCGATCGATCCCCTCCACCGCTCAGCCCCGGGGGGTGCGGGATGGCGCCGTCGCGCAGGGCCTGAGGTGCCAGATTCTACGTCTCGCGCCCGTGACGCCGCCCATTCGGTGCCGCCTGGGTGGGTTTGTGCCGGTTTGACGGGAATCGACGGACAGCCGTGCGGGTGACCCGGTCCGACGCCGCCCAGTTTTCCTTGACACTGCCTCGACCCCGACCTACGGTCCATGTGCTTGACAACGTTGACACGGGCATCGACGCCCCCGCGACGCCGTCTCGCACACAGGCCAATGACGACCGAAATCGTGGGGAAGAGATGCGATCAGCCCTCGCTCATCAGACACAACGCAGAAGTCCAGGCAGTCGACTGCTAGCGGGGGCGCTCACCGCTGCCCTCGCCGGCGCCGCGCTGCCGATCGCCGCGGCCACCACGGCGCACGCCGACGCTCCGCCACTGTTCACGTCCTCCTTCGAGGCGAGCGACCCCGTGTCGCTCGAGTCGAGCCAGTACGCGCCGTCGACGAAGATCACCGGAAAGAAGTTCGGCCCGGGCAGCCTGCTCGGCTCCGTGGCCGCCGTGACCGCCTCGGGCGAGAACCCCCCCGGCGAGGTCGTCGCGAACCTTGCGGACGCCGCCTCCAGCACCAAGTGGCTCGTGCGGACCACGACCGCTTGGGCGCAGTACCAGCTCTCCGCCGAGAAGACGGTCAAGGTCTACTCGCTCACGTCGGCCAACGATGACGCGACGCGCGACCCGAAGTCGTGGAACCTCCAGGGCTCGGCAGACGGCCAGAGCTGGACGACGATCGACACGCAGACCGGCCAGACCTTCGCGTCCCGGTTCCAGACGCAGTCCTACACCGTCGCCACGCCTGGCTCGTACCTGTACTACCGCCTCAACATCACCCAGAACAACGGCAGCACGTCGATCACGCAGCTCGGCGACTGGGA
Organism: Brevundimonas sp.; assembly: GCA_039207135.1. Lineage (GTDB taxonomy): Bacteria > Actinomycetota > Actinomycetes > Actinomycetales > Cellulomonadaceae > Cellulomonas. The sequence goes on along the minus strand of JBCECL010000030.1, from coordinate 1,481 downwards.
GATCCTCGACGGCACGACCGACGTGGGCGACCCGACCCCTCTGATCACGAAGGTCGGCAGCGGTCCGATCTCGGGCCCGACGATCAAGGCGAGCGTCGGCTTCACCGGGACGAAGGCGCTGCAGTACGTGGGAGCGCAGACCGACGCGGGCGACGCGAGCGCGTCGAACGTGCTCTACTCCGACCTCGACCTGCCGATCACCGCAGGCACTGAGCTCGCGTACAAGGTCTTCCCCGTCCTCGAGACGAACGACCTGACCTACCCCGCGACGTTCGTCGCGGTCGACCTCGAGCTCAGCGACGGGACCACCACGTCGCTCATGTCCGACGCCGGTCTGACCGACCAGTACGGCTTCGGCGCGGACGCCGCGTCGCAGGGTGCCCAGAAGGCGCTCTACGGCAGCCAGTGGAACTCGGTCCGCGTCGACCTGAGCTCGCTCGCCGGCAAGACCGTGAAGAAGGTGCTGCTCAGCTACCACCGCCCGGACGGCAAGCCCGGCGCGTTCTCGGGCTGGCTCGACGACATCGCCATCCGGCCCGCCGCCGTGGTCGACGGCTCGAGCCTCGTGAACTGGGTCGACACCCGACGCGGCACGAACGCCAACTCGAGCTTCTCGCGCGGGAACAACATCCCGGCGACCGCGCTGCCGAACGGCTTCAACTTCTACACGCCGATGACGGACGCCAACTCGTCGAGCTGGCTCTACAACTACGCGTCGGCGAACAACAGCGCGAACCGCCCCACCCTCAACGGCATCGGGATCTCGCACGAGCCCAGCCCGTGGATGGGTGACCGCAACCAGCTCGCGATCATGCCGTCGCTGAGCACGGCTGCCGCGCCCGACGCGAACCTGACCAACCGGGCGATGGCCTTCTCGCACGACAACGAGATCGCGCGTCCCGACCTGTACCAGGTCGCGTTCGACAACGGCACGATCGTCAAGGTGGCCCCCGCGGACCACTCCGCCGTGTACTCGTTCACGTTCCCCGAGACCGCGAACGTCGGCAGCGTGATCGTCGACCAGGTCGGCACCACGGCCAACGCCTCGAAGTTCACGGCGACCGGCAACACGGTCACCGGCTGGGTCGAGCAGGGCAGCGGCCTGTCCGCCGGCCGGACCCGGATGTACTTCACGGCCGAGTTCTCGCAGACGCCGACGACGAGCATCAAGACCACGGGCCGCACCACGGGCCTCGGCGTCAAGTTCGACACGAGCGCGACGAAGACGGTCGAGATGCGCATCGCGACGTCGTTCATCTCGACGGCGCAGGCGAAGGCCAACCTCGACGAGGAGGTCACCGGCAAGTCGTTCTCCGACGTGCAGGCGACGGCCACCGCGAAGTGGAACGACCGCCTGTCGGTCCTCAAGGCCCCGAACGCGACCCCGGCGCAGAACACCGAGCTCTACGGCAACCTGTACCGCCTCAACCTGTACCCGAACTCGCAGTTCGAGCACACGGGCAAGGGCTCCGCGGGTGGCT
>JBCECL010000029.1:0-40093 GCA_039207135.1 Brevundimonas sp. | reverse complement strand
CGACCTGCACGATCAACGACATCCCGATCAAGGTCGCGATCATCAACAACTCGTCCCTCGGCATGGTCCGCCAGTGGCAGACCCTGTTCTACGAGTCGCGGTACTCGCACACCGACCTGCACACCGGGCACGGCACGAAGCGGGTCCCCGACTTCGTCAAGCTGGCCGACGCGTACGGCGCGGTCGGGCTGCGCTGCGAGTCGAACGCGGACGTGGACGCGACGATCAAGCGCGCGCTGGAGATCAACGACCAGCCGGTCGTCGTGGACTTCACCGTCTCGCGTGACGCGATGGTGTGGCCGATGGTCGCCGCGGGCGTCAGCAACGACAAGATCCAGTACGCCCGGGGCATCAGCCCGGCGTGGGACCGGGAGGACTGACCCATGAGCCGCCACACGCTCTCCGTGCTCGTCGAGAACAAGCCCGGTGTGCTCACGCGCGTCGCCGGCCTGTTCGCGCGTCGCTCGTTCAACATCCACTCCCTGGCCGTCGGACCGACGGAGCACGACGAGATCTCCCGGATCACCGTCGTCGTGGACGTCGACGAGCTGCCCCTCGAGCAGGTCACCAAGCAGCTCAACAAGCTGATCAACGTCATCAAGATCGTCGAGCTCGAGGACAGCGCCTCCGTGCAGCGTGAGCTGCTGCTGGTCAAGGTGCGCGCCGACGCGTCGCAGCGCACGGGCGTGCTCGAGATCGTCAACCTGTTCCGCGCCCACGTCGTCGACGTGGTGCCCGACTCGGTCGTCATCGAGGCGACCGGCTCGCCGGGCAAGCTCGAGGCGCTGCTCGCGGCGCTCGAGCCGTTCGGCGTCCGCGAGATCGTGCAGTCCGGCACGGTCGCCATCGGTCGAGGCTCGCGCTCGATCACGGACCGGGCGCTCGAGCGCGTCTCGCGTTCGGCCTGATACCACTTGTCTCGCACACCCACATCACCTAAGGAGTTCCACCGTGGCTGAGCTGTTCTACGACGACGATGCCGACCTGTCGCTGATCCAGTCCAAGAAGGTCGCCGTCATCGGCTACGGCAGCCAGGGGCACGCGCACTCGCTGAACCTGCGCGACTCCGGCGTCGATGTCACCGTCGGTCTGCGTGAGGGCTCCGCCTCGCGCGTCAAGGCCGAGAACGCGGGCCTCAAGGTCGCCACGGTCGCCGAGGCCGTCGCCGGCGCCGAGGTCGTCGTGATCCTCGCGCCCGACCAGGTGCAGCGGATCGTCTACCGCGACGAGATCGAGCCCAACCTGCAGCCCGGCGCCGCGCTGGTCTTCGGCCACGGCTTCAACATCCGCTTCGGCTACATCAAGCCGGCCGCCGAGCACGACGTCTTCATGGTCGCCCCGAAGGGCCCCGGCCACCTCGTGCGCCGCGAGTACGTCGACGGCCGCGGCGTGCCCGTGATCGTCGCCGTCGAGCAGGACGCCTCGGGCTCCGCCTGGGCGCTCGCGCTGTCCTACGCGAAGGCGATCGGTGGCCTGCGCGCCGCCGGCATCAAGACGACCTTCACCGAGGAGACCGAGACCGACCTGTTCGGCGAGCAGGCCGTCCTGTGCGGTGGCGTGTCGCAGCTGATCCAGTACGGCTTCGAGACGCTGACCGAGGCCGGCTACCAGCCCGAGGTCGCGTACTTCGAGGTGCTGCACGAGCTCAAGCTCATCGTCGACCTCATCTTCGAGGGCGGCATCACCAAGCAGCGCTGGTCGGTGTCCGACACGGCCGAGTACGGCGACTACGTCTCGGGCCCCCGCGTCATCACGCCGGACGTCAAGACGAACATGCAGGCCGTGCTCGCCGACATCCAGAACGGCGCCTTCGCCGAGCGGTTCATCAACGACCAGGACGCCGGCGCGCCGGAGTTCAAGGAGCTGCGCGAGAAGGGCCAGAACCACCCGATCGAGCCCGTCGGCCGCGAGCTCCGCAAGCTGTTCGCGTGGGTGAAGCCCTCGGACAGCGACTATGTGGAGGGAAGCGCCGCGCGCTGACCGGAGGTAGGGGTGAGCGCAGCGAGCACCTGCCGGAGGGCAGGGCGCGGCGCTTCCCGACCAGAGACACGGAGGGTTCGGCCGCGCGCTGATCCACCTGGTGTTATGACGAACGGCGTCCCTCGACGGGGGCGCCGTTCGTCGTCTTCGCCCAGGTAGGCAAGGATGGAGCCGACGACGACGAAGGGGTTGGCCATGAGCGACGACACGACCGGGACCCAGGCGGACGACCAGTACGCCGACGCAGGCATCGCGACCGACGGTGACGACCGCATCTCGGCGTTCTGGCAGTCGGCCCGAGCGCACGTCGGCTTCGGCAAGATGGAGTCGATCGTCGGAGGCAGCCCGCTCGACGTCGTGCCGCCGCCGTCCTTCTTCATCGGCGACGACGAGGACGACCTGCTGGGCGACATCCTCGCGAGCGGCGGGGGCGAGACGTCCGCTCCGCGGGAGCAGTTCGAGGAGCTGCCGCGAGTCGGCGACCTCGCGATCGTGCTCGACGCGAACGACGAGCCCGTCGCGCTGATCCGGACCACCGAGGTCGTCGTCGGCGACGAGGTCACCGAGCGCTTCGAGGTCGTCTTCCCGACGACGGGCCCCACCCCGGCCGTCGACTGACCGTGATCCCCACCTCCGATCCCCGCTGACCCCACCGAGACTGAAGATTCTGCGAGGCTCACTCGCCATTCCTTCGGTCTCACCGGCGAGGAGCGGCGGCGAGGGGGAGGGGCGCGGGGTGGCTGCGGCCGTACTGGTCAGTAGGTGAGATGGGCGTCCCGAGAGATGGGACGCGCGGCTAGGGTGGAGGCATGAGCAGCCACACGGACTCCAGCACGGTCAACCTCGCAGTCGTCGCCGGTGACGGCATCGGCACCGAGGTCGTCGAGCAGGGTCTGCTGGCGCTCGAGGCTGCGCTGACCGGCACGGGCGTCAGCGTGCGCACGACGGACTTCGATCTGGGCGCCCGCCGCTGGCACGCGACCGGCGAGACGCTCACGGACACGGACCTCGAGGCGATCCGCGCGCACGACGCGATCCTGCTCGGCGCCATCGGCGACCCGTCGGTCCCCAGCGGCGTGCTCGAGCGTGGCCTGCTGCTCAAGCTGCGCTTCGCGCTCGACCACTACGTGAACCTGCGCCCGAGCAAGCTCTTCCCCGGCGTCCCGACGCCGCTGGGCAACCCGGGCGAGATCGACTTCGTGGTGGTCCGCGAGGGCACCGAGGGTCCGTACGTGGGCAACGGTGGCGCGATCCGCGTCGGCACCCCGCACGAGATCGCCAACGAGGTCAGCATCAACACGGCGTTCGGCGTCGAGCGCGTGGTCCGCGACGCGTTCGCCCGCGCGGCGGCTCGTCCCCGCAAGAAGCTGACCCTCGTGCACAAGCACAACGTCCTCGTGCACGCCGGCCACCTGTGGCGCCGCACCGTCGAGGCCGTCAACGCGGAGTTCCCGGACGTCACGGTCGACTACCTGCACGTCGACGCCGCGACCATCTTCCTGGTGACCAACCCGTCCCGGTTCGACGTCATCGTGACGGACAACCTGTTCGGCGACATCCTCACCGACCTCGCCGCGGCGATCACGGGCGGGATCGGCCTGGCCGCATCCGCGAACATCAACCCGGACCGCACCGCGCCGAGCATGTTCGAGCCGGTCCACGGCTCGGCCCCCGACATCGCCGGCCAGGGCAAGGCCGACCCGACCGCCACCGTGCTCTCGGTCGCCCTCCTGCTCGACCACCTGGGCCTCGCGGACCAGGCGCGCACGGTCGAGGCGGCCGTCGCCGCCGACATCGCCGAGCGCGCCGGCCGAGTACGGTCGACGGCCGAGGTGGGCAAGGACCTCGCCGCGCGCATCGCGGGCTGATCCTCCTCGGCGAACCGCGCCGCGTGCGCGCGGTTCGCCTGTCCACACGGCCGTCGTCACCGGTACCGTCAACTCGACCCTGGTGAAAGGCCCCCCGACATGAGCACCCTCGCATCACCCACGTCCGCCGACCTGTTCGAGGTCCACCGCAGCGACGCCCCGGTCTCCGACGAGAAGCGCGACGCTGCGCTCGCCGCCCCGAAGTTCGGCACCGTCTTCACGGACCACATGGCCCGCATCTCCTTCACGCACGAGCAGGGCTGGACCGACCGTCGCGTCGAGAAGTACGGCCCGCTCCAGCTCGACCCGGCCACGGCCGTGCTGCACTACGCGCAGGAGATCTTCGAGGGCCTCAAGGCCTACCGCCACCCCGACGGCACCGTGTGGACGTTCCGCCCGCAGGCCAACGCCGCGCGGTTCGCGAGGTCGGCGCGCCGGCTGGCGCTGCCCGAGCTGTCCGAGGCCGACTTCCTCGGCGCGATCGAGGCACTCGTGCGCACGGATCTCGCGTGGGTGCCGTCGGGCGAGGAGACGAGCCTCTACCTGCGTCCGTTCATGTACGCCTCGGAGTCGTTCCTCGGCGTGCGGCCCTCGCTCGAGGCCGAGTTCCTCGTGATCGCCTCGCCCGTCGGGCCCTACTTCGCGGGCGGCGTCCGGCCGGTCGCGATCTGGGTGGACCAGGAGTTCCACCGCGCCGGCGCGGGCGGCACGGGTGCGGCCAAGTGCGGAGGCAACTACGCCGCGAGCCTGCTCCCGCAGCAGAACGCGTACGACAAGGGCTTCGAGCAGGTCTGCTTCCTCGACGCGTCGACCAACACGATGCTCGAAGAGCTCGGCGGCATGAACGTGTTCGTCGTGCACGCCGACGGCAGCGTCGCGACGCCGCCCGTGTCGGGCTCGATCCTCGAAGGCGTGACCCGCTCGTCGATCATCCAGCTGCTCACGGACGCGGGCCACGCCGTGTCCGAGCGCGAGCTGCCGCTCGCCGAGGTCCGCGCCGGGCTCGCCGACGGCTCCATCGCCGAGGTGTTCGCGTGCGGGACGGCGGCCGTCATCACGCCCATCGGCCGGCTCGCGAGCGACGACTTCGACCTGCAGGTGGGTGACGGGCAGGCCGGCGCCGTGACGTCACAGATCCGGGCCGAGCTCACGGACATCCAGTACGGTCGCGCCGCCGACCGGCACAACTGGCTCTACCGGCTGGCCTGATCCTCAGACCCGTCGGACGGTACGGGCGTACACGCCCGCGAGCAGGCTCCACACCGCGATGCCGATGAACAGGTTGATGGTGCCGGAGCACAGCGCGCGGGTCGTGTCGTCCGTCCACGCGAACGGCAGGATGGCGGCGACGAGGGTCACGAGCCCGACGATCCAGCCGAAGAACGCGCGCGGGCGGGGCGTCGAGATGACGAGCAGGTGCAGCAGCCCGCCCGCGAGCACGGCCGCGACGACGGCGCCCGCCACATAGGCACCGACGACCGAGTCCGTCCCGAACGGGTCCTTGTACGTGAGCGTCACGTCGAGGATGCCGTCGAAGATCACGACCCCGACGACGCCGACGAGGGCGGCGACGATCGCGGTCGCGGCGACGCCCGCCCAGTACCGTCCGGCGTCGAGGGTCAGCCGTGGCGTCGCCGGCGGCGGAACGGGGGCCGGCGTCGGCGACGGAGCGGGCTGCGGCACGGCGGCGAAGCCCGGGGGTGGGATGGCAGGCGGCTGATCGGGAGGGACGGTCATGGCGGCTCCTCGGTCTGGCCGGGCCTTGAGGACGCCGGCGTCCCTTGACACGGTAACGAGCCGAACGGGGCGGAGCCCGACGAAGCGGGCGAAACGCCGATCGGGCGATGTCCACGACGTGGAACGTGTGACTGTTGCCCACCGCGTGTGCCACGATGGGCCGGTGACCACCGTGACAGCACTGGCGCTCATTATCGAGTAGCGCGTCGACCCACCAGTCGACGCGCAGACCTCCCGTACCCCGGGGGGTCTTTTTGTTGGTCGGGCACCACCACCGTCCGCCGGCAGCACGACGTCGCGTCCCCGCCTCCGCACCACCCCCGCGGAACCGGGACGCGAAGAGCCAGCCACCCACCGAAGAGAGCCGATCGTGACCGCACACCAGTTCCACGTCTACGACACGACGCTGCGCGACGGCGCGCAGCAGGAGGGGATGAACCTGTCGGTCGCCGACAAGCTCGCGATCGCCCCCCTCCTGGACGAGCTCGGTGTCGGCTTCATCGAGGGCGGCTGGCCAGGCGCGGTCCCGAAGGACACCGAGTTCTTCAAGCGCGCGGCCAAGGAGCTCGACCTTCGCAACGCCGAGCTCGCGGCCTTCGGCTCGACGCGCAAGCCCGGCGTCCGGGCCGTCGACGACCCGCAGGTGCGCGCCCTGGTGGACTCCGAGGCGCCCGTGGTCGCGCTCGTCGCCAAGCACGACCTGCGGCACGCCGAGCGCGCGCTGCGGACGACGGGCGAGGAGAACCTCGCGATGATCGCCGACACGGTCGCGTTCCTCGTGCGCGAGGGCCGCCGCGTGGTGGTCGACGCGGAGCACTTCTTCGACGGCTACCGGTTCGACGCCGACTACTCGCGGGCTGCGGTGCTCGCCGGGTTCGAGGCCGGCGCCGAGGTCGTCGCGCTGTGCGACACCAACGGCGGGATGGTGCCCACGTGGGTCGCCGACATCGTGCACGAGCTGCGCGGCGTCGTCGGCCCGGACGCGATCCTCGGGATGCACGCCCACAACGACTCGGGCTGCGCGGTCGCCAACACGCTCGCGGCGGTCGAGGCCGGGTGCAGCCACATCCAGGGCACGGTCAACGGGTACGGCGAGCGCACGGGCAACGCCGACCTGCTCGCCGTCGTCGCGAACCTCGAGCTCAAGTACGGCCGCTCGGTGCTGGCGACGGACGACGAGCGCCCGGGGGGCCTGTCCGAGCTGACGCGGATCGCGCACGCGATCAGCGAGATCACCAACATCTCGCCGTTCGCCCGCTCGCCGTACGTGGGCGCGAGCGCGTTCGCCCACAAGGCCGGCCTGCACGCGTCGGCGATCAAGGTCGACCCGGACCTCTACCAGCACATCGACCCCGCGCAGGTGGGCAACGACATGCGCATGCTGGTCAGCGACATGGCCGGCCGCGCGTCGATCGAGCTGAAGGGCCGAGAGCTGGGTTTCGACCTGTCAGGGCGCGCCGAGCTGCTCGGGCGCGTCACCGATCGCGTCAAGGACGCCGAGGCTCGCGGCTACACGTACGAGGCCGCCGACGCCTCCTTCGAGCTGCTGCTCGTCGAGGAGATCGACGGTGCGCGCCCGCAGTACTTCCGCGTCGAGTCGTGGCGCGCGATCGTCGAGCGTGCGGGCGGCCGTGGGACGCTCGCGACCGCCGAGGCGACCGTCAAGCTGCACGCGGGAGGCGAGCGACACGTCACCACCGGCGAGGGCAACGGCCCCGTGAACGCGCTCGACCACGCGCTGCGCCAGGCGCTCATCCGCGTGTACCCCGAGCTCGAGGACTTCGAGCTCATCGACTTCAAGGTCCGCATCCTCGACTCGATGCACGGCACGGACGCCGTGACGCGCGTGCTGATCGAGACGACCGACGGCCAGACGGTCTGGAGCACGGTCGGAGTCGGCCCGAACCTCCTCGAGGCGTCGTGGGAGGCGCTCACCGACTCCGCCATCTGGGGGTTGCGCAACCGCGGTGTGACGCCACGCTGACAGGTGTCGTGCATCGGCTCGGGGCGCGGCATAGCCTCGAGCCAGGACGACGGACGACGACGAGGGGAGCGGGCCGTTGGTCGGCACGCAGCCGCCGCTCGCGTCAGGCCCGCGCCCGGAGCGTGTCCGCGGTCGCCGGTGGTGGTGGTTGCTCGCCGTCGCGGCGGTCGCGGCGGTGGTCCTCCTGATCGTCCAGCCGTGGACGGACCACCCGACCGAGCCCCTGCCGACCGACGCCGGCCTGTCCTCCTCGGCCGCGGACGTGCCGGTCGCGCCGACGGGCGCGCCGACGCCGCCGCCCGTGCCGGGGGAGGAAGCCATCTTCGACGCGGACTCCATGGACGCACTCTTCGTCACGCCGGCAGACCTCGCGGCGTCCGTCCCGGCCGCGACCGACGGCGTGCGGGCCGGGCTCGTCTACGAGGATCACGCGTGGGGCCTGCCCAAGGGGGCGAGCGTCGTCCCTGCGTCCTGCACGACCGCGATCACGGTCGTGCCGAAGCAGCCGCGCGCGTTCACGACGCGCTCGCTCGTCGCCGACCACTTCGCCTGGGACCAGCGCGTCACGCTCCTGAGCAGCGGTACGGCGGCGGGGCGCGCGTTCGCGGATCTCGTGGCGACGGTCGACGCGTGCCCCACGTACACGCAGGTGAACCCCGGGCCGATCCGCTGGGACGCCGAGCCCGCGCTCGAGGGCCCGGGGGCGTACCCGTCGATCGTCCAGGTGGTGACCCGTACGGCCGACGGCAGCTCGACGCCGATGTACGAGGGGCACATGCTCGTCGGGAACTCGATCGTCACGTGGACGGCCGCGGCCCCAGGTACCGGAACCGACCCCGACGCCGCGCTCGCGACGCTCGGAAGCCCGACGACGCTGAACGCGATGGTGCAGGCCCGCGCGCAGCAGGCCGTCCAGACGGTGGAGTGAGCGTGCACGGTCAGTACAAGGTGCCCGGCGGGAAGCTCGTCACGGTCGACCTCGAGGTCACCGACGGCGTGCTGCACGACGTCGCGGTCAGCGGCGACTTCTTCCTCGAGCCCGACGAGGCCCTCGGCGTGCTGGGCGCGTCGCTCGACGGCCTGCCGGCGGACTCGACACCCTCCCGGCTGGCTCAAGCCGTGGCGGACGGCCTGGCGGCTGCCGAGGGGGCCGGGCGGATCGCCGGCCCGGTCGCGCTCATCGGGTTCGACGAGCGCGCCGTGGCGATCGCGGTTCGCCGCGCGCTCGGCTACTCGACCGCCTGGTCGGACCACACGTTCGAGCTGATCCACCCCGGCCCGCTTCCCCCCGCGGTGCACGCGGCGCTCGACCAGGTGCTCACCGAGGAGCTGGCCGCGGGGCGGCGAGGGCCGACGCTGCGGTTCTGGGAGTGGGAGGACCCCGCGGTCATCATCGGCTCGTTCCAGTCGTTGCGGAACGAGGTCGACCTGGAGGCCGCGCAGCGCTACGGCATCACGGTGGTGCGCAGGATCTCCGGCGGCGGCGCGATGTTCATGGAGGCGGGCAACTGCATCACGTTCTCGCTCGTCGTCCCGGTGTCGCTCGTCGACGCGATGACCTTCGAGGAGTCCTACGCGTTCCTCAACGACTGGGTGCTCGGCGCGCTCGCGGACGTCGGCGTGGACGCGTTCCTCACGGGGCTCAACGACATCGCCTCACCGGCCGGCAAGCTCGCGGGTTCCGCGCAGAAGCGCATCGTCGGCGGCGCCGTGCTGCACCACGTGACCATGAGCTACGACATCGACGCCGACAAGATGCTCGAGGTGCTGCGCATCGGGCGCGAGAAGCTCTCCGACAAGGGGACCGCGTCGGCGAACAAGCGCGTCGACCCGGTGCGCTCGCAGACCCAGCTCCCGCGCGAGGTCGTCGTCGAGGCCTTCGCCGCGCACTTCCGGTCCCGCTACACGGTGGTCGACGGCGCGCTGCGCGACGACGAGCTGGCCCGGGCGACCGAGCTCGCGCGCACCAAGTTCTCCGACGACGCGTGGACAGCCCGCGTACCGTGAGGTCATGAAGACCCTGCTGAACCTCATCTGGCTGTTCCTGGCGGGCTTCTGGCTGGCGCTCGGCTACATCGCGGCGGGCATCGTCTGCTGCATCCTCATCGTCACGATCCCGTTCGGCATCGCGTCGTTCCGGATCGCCGGGTACGCGCTGTGGCCCTTCGGCCGGACCGTCGTCGACAAGCCGACGTCGGGGGCGTGGTCGGTGATCGGCAACATCGTCTGGCTGATCGTCGCCGGGTGGTGGCTCGCGCTCACGCACATCGTCTCGGGCATCGCGCTGTGCATCACGATCATCGGGATCCCACTGGGCCTGGCGAACTTCAAGATGGTGCCGATCTCGCTCTTCCCGCTGGGCAAGACGATCGTGCCGAACGAGGCCGTGGCGGCCACGTACCGCGTGTGACCGCCTAGCGCGACACGACGAACGCGAGCGACCCCAGCCCGAGCAGCACGCACACGAGCGCGCAGACGGAGACGAGCCGCGCGCCCGACGTCGGGCGCGACGTGCGCCGGTGCGCGCCCCACGCCAGTGACCCGGCGAGCGCGATGCCGGCGACGGCGAGCGCGATGGCCACCAGGCCGATCGCCGGCTCGAGCACCTTCGCCGACGCGAGCGACAGGCCGAACAGCGCCAGGCTCGTGCGCCGCCAGGCGAGCTCGGTGCGTTGAGGCTGCAACCCCTCGTCGCCCTCGTGCCGGGCGGGCCACGGTTCGCCGGTCGTCATGGGCGTCGTCGTCAGACCAGCGCGCCGACGAGTGCCGAGACGCCCGCGACGACCACTCCGATCGCGAGCACCGTCGAACCGGCCGGGGACGGCAGGGGCTGCGCGGTGCGGGCCGCGCGCTCGGAACGGGCCCACCCGAGCCAGGCCCAGACGGGGCTCAGGGTGCCGAGCAGCACCAGCAGGATCGCCGAGATCGAGGCCCACGGGTCGGCGATCGGCAGGTCGAGGGCCTCGAGGGCCACACCACCGGCCAGCAGCGCGAGCGACGTGCGGATCCAGGCGAGGAACGTGCGCTCGTTGGCGAGCGTGAACCGCGGGTCGGGCTCGCTGCCGGCCCGGTAGACCCAGTGCGGCCGGCGGGTGTCGGGGGAGTCCACGCGCCCAGTATGGCGGTCTCCGGGTCGAGGTATCTGGCGCGGGGCGGCCGGCCTCCTGAGTGCGACGAGCGAACGCCGAGCGCCGAGGAGAGGCCATGAGCACCGAGCTGGACCGCGACCTGCGCCGCATGGTCGTGCTCAACGCCCGCGCATCCTCTGTCCGTCGGCGTCGTGCCGTGCGCGCGCGGCAGGCCGTGGTGCTCCGCGGCGGCCGTTCGCGCGCCTCGCGCTAGCCGATCAGCGCGCCCCGAACACCGCCGAGCCGATCCTGACGAGCGTCGCCCCCTCGGCGATCGCCGCCTCGAGATCCCGGCTCATGCCCATCGAGAGCCTCGTGGCGCTCGGCACGACCACGGCGATCGTGTCCCGCAGCTCGCGCAGCTGGGCGAAGCCCGCACGTACGAGCCCGACATCCTGCGAGTTGGCGCCGATCGTCATGAGCCCGACGAGCCGCAGGCCGTCGACCGCCGCCACCGCGAGCGCCAGGTCCACCGCCTGCTCGGGCGCGGCACCGTGCTTCGTGGGCTCGCCCGACACGTTGACCTGGACCATCACGTCGAGCCCCGGTCGGCGCTGGGCGAGGCGCTGCGCGAGGTCCAGCGAGGCCACGGACTGCACGCACGACGCCCAGCGCAGCGCGGCGTTGACCTTGTTGGACTGCAGCGGGCCGATCACGTGCCACACCGGCGACAGGTGCGCGAGCTCGGGCGCCTTGGCGGTGAGCTCCTGGACGCGGTTCTCACCGAGCAGCACGCGCGCGAGCCCGGCGTCGCGGTCGTCGTCCGCGGTCAGTGCGGCGGCGATCATCGACGCGGGCATCGTCTTGCTCGCGAGCAGCACCTGCACGTCGGCGGGAGCGCGGCCTGCGGCGACGGCGGCCTCGGCGACTCGTCGGCGCACCTGAGCGAGCCTCGTGCGGGTGTCGTCCATCGCGCGGTTCACGCCTTGGCGATGTCCGCGACCGTGGCGGACGTCAGGCGCACGAGGTCGTCGGGCGCGAGCTCGACGTCGAGGCCGCGGCGCCCGCCGGAGACGAGGACCGTGTCGAACAGCCAGATCGTCTCGTCGAGCACCGTGGGGTGCGACGCGCGCTGGCCGAGCGGGGAGATGCCGCCGACGACGTAGCCGGTCGCCCGCTCGGCGGTGTGCTGGTCGGCCAGGACCGCCCGCTTCGCGGCGCACGCGTGCGCGAGCGCCTTGAGGTCGAGCTGCCCCGTGACCGGCACCACGGCGACCGTCAGCACGCCGTCGACGCTGGTCATGAGCGTCTTGAACACCTGCTCGGGCGGCACGCCCAACGCGCGGGCGGCCTCGAGGCCGTACCCGAGGTCGGAGTGCGGGTCGTGCTCGTACGCGTGCGCGGTGTGCGCGACGCCCGCGTTGCTCAGGGCGACGAGGGCAGGGGTCCCCGCATGCGGCTGCTTCGACACCCGACCAGCCTAGGGGGCGCTCAGAGTGCAGGGGGCGCTCAGAGTGCCAAGCCCACCAGCGAGCCGACGGCGAAGGTCACGGCCATCGCGATCGAGCCACCGGCGACGTTGCGCACCACCGCGGGCCGCGCGTCCGAACCGCCGATGCGGGCGCTCACGAAGCCCGTCACGACGAGCGCGACGACGACCGCGACGAACACGGCGGGCACCATCGCGGCACCCCACGGCGCGAGAGCGACGAGCAGCGGGACGATGCCGCCGAGCAGGAACGCGCCGAGCGAGGCGAACGCGGCGTGCCACGGGTTCGTCAGGTCCTCGTCGGGCGTCGCGAGCCCCGCGCGCTCGGCGTCGCGCTGCGAGCTGACCGAGACGTACTCCCCGGCGGCCATCGACAGCGCACCGGCCACGAGCCCGGCGATGCCCGCGGCGACGATCGAGGACGTCGACGACGAAGCGCCAGCGACGCCGAGCACGATCGCGGCCACCGAGACGATGCCGTCGTTCGCACCGAGAACCCCGGCGCGCAGCTGGTTGAGCCGGCTCGCGGAGACCGGCGCGGGAGTCGACGAGACGTCCGACGAAGGCGCCGGACGGGGACGGAGCAGGACTGCCGAGAACGTGCTCATACGGTCACCGTAAGCCGGTCTGCCGCGAATGTCACCGAAGCCAAGGCTGCCCTGACCTGCACAAACGCAGGAAAGCCTCTCCTACCTAGAGGGCTCCGACGGCCGTGACCACGAGCCGGATCTCGCCCGCCTCGTCGGTTGCCACGAGGTCGACCACGGCGTCGATCCGCCAGTCGTGGTCGCCCTCGGCCTCGTCGAGCACCTGCCGTACCCGCCAGGTCCCGGCGCCCGGCGTGACCTGGAAGAGGGCAGGTCCGCGCGCCGGCGGGCCCGTGAGGATCTCGTCGTGGTCGTCGTAGAACGGGTCGAGCGCCTCGGACCAGCGCTGCGCGGTCCACGGCTCGCCGTCCTCGTCGACGTCGCCCAGCGCGGCCAGCGCGCCGTACGCCTCGCGCGCGGCGAGCTCGACGCGCCGGAACATCGCGCCGCGGACGTGCGCGCGCAGCACCCGGGGGTTCGCGGTGAGCGGTTCGGGCGTGTCCTCGTCGACCCCGCCCGCCGCGTCGGCGCCGTGCTCGTCGAGGGGGTTCGACAGGCGCTCCCACTCGTCGAGCAGGCTCGAGTCGGTGCGGCGCACGAGGTCGCCGAGCCACTCGATCAGCTCCCACAGCTCCTCGGTGCGCGCGTCCTCCGGCACGGTCTGCCGCAGCGCGCGGTAGGCGTCGGCGAGGTAGCGCAGCAGGACGCCCTCGGTGCGGTCGAGCTGGTAGTGCGAGACGTACTCGGCGAAGGTCGACGCGCGCTCGTGCATCTCGCGGACCACCGACTTGGGGGACAGCGCCAGGTCTGCGACCCACGGGTTCGTCTGCCGGTAGGTGGCGAACGCGGCCTCCAGCAGCTCGGCGAGCGGGCGCGGGTACGTGACGTCCTCGAGCAGCGCCATCCGCTGGTCGTACTCGATGCCCTCTGCCTTCATCGCGGCCACGGCCTCGCCGCGCGCGCGGTTCTCCTGTGCGGCGAGCACCTGGCGGGGGTCGTCGAGCGTCGCCTCGATCACGCTGACGACGTCGTGCGCGTACGCGTGA
This sequence comes from Brevundimonas sp., assembly GCA_039207135.1. Classification (GTDB taxonomy): domain Bacteria; phylum Actinomycetota; class Actinomycetes; order Actinomycetales; family Cellulomonadaceae; genus Cellulomonas. The sequence goes on along the minus strand of JBCECL010000029.1, from coordinate 26,334 downwards.
TCGTCGCGGTCGAGCAGGTCGAGCGCCGCGTACGCGAACGGGGACAGCGCCTGGTTGAGCGCGAAGTTGGCGGGAAGGTCGTGCGTGAGCCGGACCGTGCGGCGACGCCCGTGCGGCGCGCTCGGGTCCTCGACCCACGGCCGCTCGACGACGCCCGCCGCGCGCAGCGAGCGGTACACCGCGATCGCACGGCGCACGTGGCGCCCCTGCGCGCCGGCGGGCTCGTGGTTGTCCGTGAGTAGCTTCGTCATCGCCGCGACCGGGTCGCCGCCGTCGACGCTGCGCGCCAGCACGTGCAGCACCATCGCGTGCGAGACCGCGAAGCTGGAGGTCAGCGGCTCGGGCGGTGCGTCGCGCAGGCGCTCGAACGTCTTGTCCGTCCAGTTCACGTGCCCCTCGGGAGCCTTCTTGCGGACGATCTTCTTGAGCTTGCGCGGGTCGTCCCCGGCCTTCTCGAGCAGCTTGCGGTTCTCGATGACGTGGTCGGGCGCGAGCACGATCACCTCGCCCACGGTGTCGAACCCCGCGCGACCCGCCCGGCCGGCGATCTGGTGGAACTCGCGCGCGGACAGGTGCCGCATCCGGACGCCGTCGTACTTGACCAGGCTGGTCAGGAGCACGGTGCGGATCGGCACGTTGATGCCGACGCCGAGGGTGTCCGTGCCGCAGACGACGGGCAGCAGCCCCTTCTGGGTCAGGCGCTCGACGACCCGGCGGTACTTGGGCAGCATGCCGGCGTGGTGCACGCCGACGCCGTGCCGCAGCAGGCGGGACAGGGTGCGGCCGAAGCCGGGCCCGAAGCGGAACGCGCCGAGCTCGTCGGCGATCGCGTCGCGCTTCTCGCGGCTCGCCAGGGGCGTCGACAGCAGCGACTGCGCGCGCTCGACCGCCTCCTTCTGCGTGAAGTGCACGACGTAGACGGGGGAGCGCTGCGTCTTGACGAGCTCGTCGAGCAGCTCGTGCAGCGGCTCGATCGCATAGGTGAAGTTGAGCGGGACCGGGCGCTCCGCGGTCTCGACGACGGCGACCTCGGTTCCCGTGCGGCGCTGGATGTCGTCGGCGAAGAACGTGACGTCACCGAGCGTCGCGGACATCAGCACGAACTGCGCGCGCGGGAGCTCGAGCAGCGGCACCTGCCACGCCCAGCCGCGCTGCGGGTCGGCGTAGAAGTGGAACTCGTCCATCACGACCTGACCGACGTCCGCGTCGGGCCCGTCGCGCAGCGCGAGGTTGGCCAGGATCTCGGCGGTGCAGCAGATGATCGGCGCGTCGTTGTTGACCGACGAGTCGCCGGTCATCATGCCGACGTTGGCCGACCCAAAGGCCTCGACGAGCGCGAAGAACTTCTCGCTGACCAGCGCCTTGAGGGGGGCCGTGTAGTACGTGCGCCGGCCCTGCGCGAGCGCGACGAAGTGCGCCGCGGTCGCGATGAGCGACTTGCCCGACCCGGTGGGCGTGCTGACGATGACGTGCTCGCCGCTGACGAGCGCGAGCAGCGACTCCTCCTGGTGCGGGTACAGCGACAGCCCGCGGTCGGTGGCCCAGCCGACGAACGCCTCGTAGAGCGCGTCCGGGTCGCTGGGGTCGGCCGGGACGAGGTCGGCGAGGGTGGGCACGGCCCGATCCTCGCACGCACGACGAGGCTCGCCGGGCGCCGGGCGCCCTCAGCGCGGCTCGTGCGGCTCGCCCTCGCTCGTGTCGAGCGTCCGCTGGACCCAGTGCACGTCGTGCCACGCCCCGAGCTTCCAGCCGACCTCGCGGTAGGTCCCGACGGGCTCGAAGCCGAGAGCGCGGTGCAGCCCGGCGCTCGCGTCGTTGGGCAGCGTCATTCCGGCCACCGCCGTGCGGAAGCCGCGCGCGGTCAGGCGCGCGAGCAGCGACTCGTACAGCCCGCGCCCGATGCCCGCGCCCTCGTGCCCCTGGGCCACGTAGGCGCTGACCTCGCACGTCCAGCGGTAGGCGGGTCGGGCGCGGAAGGTGCCGGCGTAGGCGTACCCGACGACCTCGCCGTCGAGCAGGGCGACGAGCCAGTCGTGGGCCGCGTCGATCCGGCGGGCCATCTCGTCGGGTGAGGGGGCTTCTGTCTCGAACGTGACGGCGGTGCCGACGACGAAGGGGGCGTAGATCCGGGCGCAGGCGTCCGCGTCGGCTGCGGTCGCCGGCCGGAGCGTCAGGCGTCGATCCACGACCGCGTCGCTGTCGTGACTGCCGAGCCGTCGAGGTCGGCGAGCTTGAGGCCGACGAACGCGCTCGCGGTCGGCGAGGTCTGCACCCGGAACGCCGGTGCCGGGCTCTCGAGCGCGTCGAGGATCACCGCGCCGACCCCGTCGGCCTCCTGGGCGTTGGCGAACACGCCCGCGGTGCGCCCGAGGTAGGCGCGCAGGCTGTCCGCGTACGGCCCCGCGCCGTCGATCAGGGCGTCGGTGTCGCCCACGGCCGTTCCGGCGAACGAGGTCGCGACCGCCCCGGGCTCGACGACGACCACACCCACCCCGGCGGCAGCGGCGACCGGGTGCAGGCTCTCGAGGAAGCCCTCCACGGCGAACTTCGCGGCGCAGTAGGCCTCGTTGAAGGGCTGCCCGACGATGCCGCCCACGCTCGACACCGTGACGAGCCGCCCCCTGCTGGCACGCAGGTGGGGGAGCGCGGCCTTGCTGACCGCGACCACCGCGAAGAAGTTGACCTCCATGCAGCGGCGGAAGTCGTCCAGCGTGAGCGTCTCGGCGGTGCCGACCAGGCCGGCGCCCGCGTTGTTGACCACCGCGTCGAGGCCGCCGTAGGTCTCGACCACGTCCGCCACGAGGGCGTCGACGTCGTCGGTCCGGGTGACGTCGAGCGCGCGGACGTCGAGCGTGACGCCCTCCTGGTCCGCCCGTGCCCGGAGCGCCTCGGCCCGCGACGGGTCGCGCAGCGTCGCGACCACCTGCCACCCGCTCTTGGCGGCCAGGACAGCGGCGGACAGGCCGATGCCGGAGGACGTGCCGGTGACGACGACGGTGCGCGGTGCGGTCATCGGACCATCATGCGCCGAGACGGCGGCCCAGGTCAGCGCTCGCGGGAAGTGACCGTCAGGACGGGGTGGTGGTGCGTTGCCCGCTAGCTCAGGACCACGTCCAGGAGGCCAGCATCGACTCGACAGTCGGCAGGAGCGAGAGATCGTCGGGCTCGTGGAGGTACCCCGAGATCCACGTCATCCCGTCGTGCGTGGTCCACCACTCCGTGAGCACGTTCTTGCCCATTGTTCTCTCGGTGCGCAGCGCGGTCCCGTACGGGCTGACGACCGTTCGCGAGACAAGGGTTCGTGGGTTGTTGGTCATCGTCCGGACAAGCTCCAGGGGTGTGTCCGTGTTCGCGTCCGCCTCCTCGACCGACGGGAGGCAGACGGTGTTGAAGGCGACCTGCTCCGCACGGAGCGGAACCGCAGTCACCCGACCATCCCCGGATAGGACCGGCTCCTGCTCGACGGGCGCGCGGAACGTGTGTGCGGCGCACCCGCCGGCCGCCGGAACGGTCCAGGTGAACGGGAGGTCCACATCGGCGTCGGCGGTGAGGGTCTGGGTGAAGAGCTTCGGCATCTCGGGCACGGGCTCGGACTGGTGCGTGAGGACGTACCCGGTCACGGCCGATCCGACCAGCGCGGAGATGCCGATCGTCGCGGCGGTACGCAGACCTCGAAGCACGGTGAGCCCCCTTTCGCAGCCGCCGTCGGCTGCTCCCACCTGCGGATCGGCACCAGGCCGAGGAGCCTTGAGCGCTCGACGGGTGGTCATCGGTCAGCGTGGCTAGCCTCGTGGGATGCTGCCGTTCGTCCTGCTGGCGACGCGGGCCGAGGACGCCGCCGCGGACGGCGAGCACGCGGCGATGCTGCGCTACTCCGGGCTGCGGCCGTCCGAGCTGGTCCGGGTCCGGCTCGAGGCCGGGCCGATGCCGCCCATCGACCTCGACGCGATCTCGGGAGTGATCGTCGGGGGAAGCCCGTTCGACGCGAGCTCGACGAGCAAGTCGGACGTGCAGGTGCGCGTCGAGGCCGAGATGGCGGCGCTGCTCGACCGCCTGGTGCCGGCGGACTTCCCGTTCCTGGGCGCCTGCTACGGCGTGGGGACGTTGGGCGTGCACCAGGGCGCGGTCATCGACACCACGTACGGCGAGCCCATCGGTCCCGTCACGATCACGCTGACCGACGAGGGACGCGCCGATCCGCTCCTCGCCGGCATGCCGGACTCGTTCGAGGCGTTCGTCGGCCACAAGGAGGCCTGCCGGGTGCTGCCTGCGGGCGCCACGCTGCTCGCGTCGTCGCCCACGTGCCCGGTCGAGATGTTCCGGGTGGGCACCAACCTGTACGCGACGCAGTTCCACCCGGAGCTGGACGTCGAGGGGATCAGCACGCGCATCCGCGTGTACCGCGACTACGGGTACTACCAGCCCGCCGAGGCCGACGACGTGCTCGCGGGTGTCCAGGGCGCCGACGTCTCCGCGGCCCACGGCATCCTGTCCGCGTTCGTCCGGCGCTTCGCGCGGGCGTAGCCGTTCGTCTGCCCCTCGCGTCACTCGTTCAGTCGTTGCCAGGGAGCACGAATATCTGGGACGGTGCGGCTGGCGTGCGACGACCGCACGCCAGAGCAGGGGGAACTGTCGTGACGAAGGCGCGTGTAGTCGCAGTGGTGGCCGCTCTCGCGGCGCTGATCGGGCTCGTCGGAGCGCCGTCGGCGACCGCCGTCGCCACCTACGACGTGACGGTGACGGCGCTCACGAGCTCGGGGTGGCCGGTGCCGAACGAGCTCGCCTCCATCGATGCCGACGGCTCGTGGATCGCGAGCGGCTACACGCAGGCCGACGGGCGGGTGACCCTCGAAGGAATCGCGCCCGGCGACTACACCGTCGTGCTGTCGAGCTTCTACGGCACGGGCGAGTTCTACTCGCAGGACATCAGCGTCTCCGACGGGCCCGTGTCGGTGACGATCACCGAGCAGCACCTCGCCCGAGTCACGGGCACGGTGCGCGATGCGCTCACCGGCGCGGCAGTGCCCTCGGCCACCGTCACGGCCTACGACACCTCGGTGGGGATCTCCAGCACCTTCACCACGAACGGCGCCGGCGGGTTCAGCTCGTTCCTGCACGCGGGGGACTACACGACCTCGGCCTCCGCCGAGGGCTACCGGGCGGACGGCCCGGGCACCGCCCTCGCGGTGCACGACGGCGTGGACCTCTCGGGGATCTCGCTGCGCATCTATGCGCGCGAGTTCATCGCCGGCCGAGTCACGCTCGGGGGCAAGGGTTACGCGGCCCCGGTCGTCGTCGGCAACCAGTGGTCGTACCCGTCGGAGTCGGGTCTCTTCAAGACGGATGTCGAGCCCGGGACCTATGCGCCGTACATCGCCGGCGACGGCAGCATGTACTTCACCACGTACTACGGCAGCACGGCGCGCAAGCCGGATGCGAAGAAGATCACCATCGCCCGTGGCCGCTCCGCCACGGCGAACATCGCTCTCGTCGCGGCAGCGCGCATCTCGGGGACGGTCGTCGACCGCAAGGGTCACGCCGCCGCCTACGTGACGGTCCAGGCGCAGAACCGGGACCGGACCGGCAAGGCCTCGACGACCACGGACGGCCGAGGCCGCTACACGCTGACCGGCCTGGCCTCGGGCAAGGTCGACCTGGTCGTCTGGGGCGGCACCGACGCGCTCCCGGCCAGCGGCCGGCGCACCGTCACCGCGACCCAGGGCACGACCACGAAGGCCGTCAAGGTCACGCTGTCTGACGACGCGATCATCTACGGGCAGATCAAGGTCAGCGGTTCGAAGGTCACCAAGCAGGACGTGACGCTCACGACGGCGGACGGTCAGTGGCGGGGCACGTTCCGGCCGGACGCTCAAGGCTGGGTCGGGTTCGCCGGAGTGCGGGCCGGCACGTTCTACGTGCACGTGGACGGGTCGAACATCCGCAAGAAGGTCGTCGTCAAGGCGCACAAGGCGGTCTCGTTCGGGACGATCACGCGCGGCAAGCAGGTCACGGTCAAGGGCGTCGTGAAGACGGCCGCGGGAACGCCCGCGAAGTCTGCCCTCGTGATCGTGGCCGACTCCTACGGGATGGTCTACGCCAAGACCCGCACCAACAGCCACGGCGCCTACTCGATCAAGGCGGCCGTCTCGGGCCGGTACACGATCAGTGCGTCGCCGAAGTCCGGCACGGATGCGGCGACGGTCGCGCGCGTGACGGTGAAGAAGGGCAAGGCGCTCACCAAGAACCTGCGGTTCGCCAAGGGCGCCACGGTCACCGGCGTCGTGCTGAACTCCAAGGGCAAGCCCGCGATCGGCGTGCGCGTCGAGTCGTTCGACGGTCACAAGGCGACGACCGACAAGTCCGGGAAGTACACGCTCACGGGCTTGCGCGCGGGCAAGACGACCTTGTGGATCCACGACCCGTCGTACGTCGGTGGCTACCGCGACGGTGCGGTCGGCGTGACGCCGAAGGCCGGCAAGACGGTGAAGGCGAAGAGCGCCGCCGTGCGGTGAGCTCAGGGGCGTGCCGCGCCGTCAGCCGATCACCATCAACGTGACCCCGACCGCGGCGAGCCCGAGTCCGGCGTTCTGCACCGCCGACGTGCGCTCGCCCAGGACGACGCGGGCGAGCAGGACGGTCCCGGCGGGGTACAGCGAGACCAGCACGCCGACGACCGAGAGCAGCCCGCCCCGCAGGGCGAGCAGGTAGCAGACGTAGGCGGACGCGTCGAGCAGTCCGGCGCCCGCAGCCAGCCACCGGGCACTCGTCGTCGCGACGAACGGAGCCTTCGCGACGAGGATCGCGATCGCGACCGCCGCCCACGCGGCGAGCCTGGCGGGCAGCAGCGGTGCGAGCCGGGACTCGTCGCCCGCGGCGTGCTCCAGGAGCACGAGCGACAGGCCGATGCCCACCCCGGCGACGAGTGCCAGCACGAGTCCGGCCCGGCTCTTCGGGTCACTGCGCCCACCGTCGGCCGGCGCAGGCTCGCGGCTCACCAGGACGACCGCGCCGAGGGCCACGGCCGTCCCCACGAGCGAGAGCGCTCCGGGACGCTCGCCGGCCGCGAGCCCGGCGCCGACGGGGATGAGTGCGCCGACGACAGCCGAGACGGGCGCGACGACGCTCATCGGGCCGATCCCGAGCGCGGCGTACAGGCAGAACAGCCCGAGGCCCGCGCAGGCGCCCGCGACCAGCGCGACGACGAGCCCGTCCGTCGTCCAGCCGTCGAGCGCGACGGCCGCGAGGACGACGAGCAGCCCGACCGGCGTGCTCAGCGCGAGGACCGACAGCGCGTGGGTCCGCCGGGCGGCGATACCTCCGACGAAGTCCGCCGTGCCCCAGGCGGCAGCGCCGAGCACGGCCGTCAGGAACCACATGGAGGACGCCTCGTCACGCCGCGAGCCGGGCTGCCGCCGCACACGCGTCGAGCAGGCGCTCGCGCAGCACGTTCGACCGGCTCGCGTAGTCGCGCTGCCGGCGCGCGTACTCCGCCTTGCCCTCGGGTGTCTCGATCGCCACCGGTGCGAGGCCGTAGGACGAGAAGTCGTACGGCGACGCGGCCATGTCGGTGTAGCGGATCTCGCGCGCGAGCTCGAACGCGTCGAGCAGCACGTCGCCCGGGACGAGCGGGCCCAGCTTCGTCGCCCACTTGTAGACGTCCATCGCCGCGTGCAGGCAGCCCGGCTGCTCGAGCTCGACGCGGGTGTCCTGGCGCGGCTGGAGCGTGTTGCGGGCGACCGCGTCGGGCGTGAAGAACCGGAACGCGTCGAAGTGGGAGCAGCGGATCTTGTGCGCCTCGACGACCGCGTCGGTGCCCGCGCCGCCCAGCCGCAGGGGGAGCGTGTGCCGGTGCTCGTCGTCGCGCTCGCGGTAGACCATCGCCCACTCGTGCAGCCCGAAGCAGCCGGTGAACGCGGGGCGCGACGCGGTGGCGGCGAGCAGCCGTGCGGCGAAGCCGACCGTGTCCGCGCGGTCGGCGAGGAACGCCTCGACATCGAGCGTGACGACGTCGTCGTCCGTGCGGTACCAGCGCTTGGTCCCGAGCGGGGACGGGCCGTCTGCACCGGGTTCGAGCGCGATCCCCGCGCCCGGGTGCCACACGCGCAGCGCCGCGGGCTTGGTGGGGTAGTACTCGAAGAGGAAGTCCTCGACCGCGTGCCGCTCGCCGCGCGCGCGGCGAGCCCGGTGTGCGGCGGTCAGCTCGTCGGCGCGGGCCGCGTGCTCGCCGGCTGAACGCGCCCACTCGCGCGCGGGCAGGCGCACGACTGCGGGGGAGGCGGGCGCGACGGTCACCGCACCAGGGTAGGTGGCCTTGTCGCGGCGGCCCTGCGCCGACAGACTGCGACGATGCTCACGCTCTGCCTGGTCCTGGCCTCGCTCGCCGCGCTGCTGCACGTGGCGTTCTTCGCGATGGAGTCGCTGCTGTACTCGCGGCCGGCCGTGCACACGCGGTTCGGCACCCGCAGCGAGGACGTCGAGGCCACCCGGCCGTGGGCGTTCAACCAGGGCTTCTACAACCTGTTCCTCGCCGTCGGCACGCTCGTCGGCGTCGCGCTCGCGACGGCGGACGACCCGACGACGGGGCTCGCGCTCGTCCTGTTCGGGTGCGGCTCGATGGTGGCCGCGGCGCTCGTGCTCGTCGTCCCGCAGCCCCAGATGGCACGCGCAGCTGCCGTGCAGGGGCTGCTCCCGGCGATCGCGGTCGTCCTCGCCGTGATCGAGCTCGCCTGATCTCGCATCCCGGACGATTCCGTCCCGGGCCTTGAACCGCACCCCCGGTGACGGCCTACAGTCACGTGTGAGCACCGAAGCAGCCCCCGGCAAGCAGGACGTCTACACCCACGGGCACCACGAGTCCGTGCTGCGCTCGCACCGCTGGCGGACCGCCGAGAACTCGGCTGCGTACCTCCTGCCCGCGCTCGAGGCCGGCCAGTCGCTCCTCGACGTCGGCTGCGGCCCGGGCACCGTGACCATCGACCTCGCGCAGCGGCTCGCGCCCGGCGAGGTCGTCGGCGTCGACACGTCGTCGGCCGTCATCGAGATCGCGCGCGCCGCCGCGAAGGACTCGCAGGCCAACGTGACGTTCGACGTCGCCGACGCCTACCGGCTGCCGTTCGCGGACGACTCGTTCGACGTCGTGCACGCCCACCAGGTGCTGCAGCACCTGACCGACCCCGTGGCCGCGCTGCGCGAGATGCGCCGCGTCGCCAAGCCCGGCGGCATCGTCGCGGTGCGGGACGCCGACTACTCCGGCATGACCTGGTTCCCGCAGTCGCCGGGGCTCGACGAGTGGCTCGCGCTCTACCAGGAGGTCACCCAGGCCAACGGCGCCGAGGCCGACGCCGGGCGCCGCCTGCTGTCGTGGGTGCGCGAGGCGGGCTTCGACCCCGCGGGCATCGCGCCGAGCGCGGCGACCTGGTGCTACGCGACGCCGGAGGACCGCACGTGGTGGGCCGGCCTGTGGGCCGACCGGTCGGTCGCGTCCAACTTCGCGGCGCAGGCGATCGAGCACGGACTGGCCGACGAGGTGGGCCTCGAGCTGCTCGCCGACGCGTGGCGCGAGTGGGGTCAGCAGCCCGACGGCTGGTTCGCCGTGCTGCACGGCGAGGTCCTCGCCCGCGCCTGACCCGCGCGAGCCGCACTAGGCTCGTCCACCGCACTAGGCTCCTGGCGTGCGCATCGCGAGATTCTCCACCGGAAACGACCCCCGCTACGCCCTGGTCGACGGCGACCCAGGCCGCGAGGAGCTCGTCGTGCTGACGGGCGACCCGCTCTACATGCCCGTGCAGCCCACGGGCGAGCGGATCCGCCTCGACCAGGACGACGTGCGGCTGCTGGCCCCCGTGATCCCGCGGTCGAAGGTCATCGGCGTCGGCCGCAACTACGCCGCGCACGCCGCCGAGCTCGGCAACGAGCTGCCCGTGGCGCCGCTGCTGTTCCTCAAGCCCAACACCTCGGTGATCGGCCCCGACGACCCGATCGTCCTGCCGTACTGGACCGAGGACGTGCACCACGAGGCCGAGCTCGCGGTCGTGATCGGCAAGGTCACCAAGGACGTGCCGGTCGACAAGGCGCTCGACCACGTGTTCGGGTACACGGTCGCCAACGACGTCACGGCCCGCGACATCCAGCGCAGCGACGACCAGTGGACGCGCGCCAAGGGCTTCGACGGCTCGTGCCCGATCGGTCCGTGGATCGTTCCCGGCCTCGACGTGGACGACCTCGCCGTGCGCGCTCGCGTCAACGGCGAGACCCGCCAGGACGGTCGCACCTCGCAGATGGTGTTCGACGTCGCCTTCCTGGTCTCGTACGTGTCCGAGGTCTTCACGCTGCTCCCCGGCGACGTGATCCTCACCGGCACGCCCGCGGGCGTCGGGCCGATCGTGGACCGGGACGTCGTGGAGGTCGAGGTGGAGGAGATCGGGATTCTGCGGAACCCCGTGCTGCGCCGCGCCTGACGCGAGGACCACGAGGCCGCGGGAAGACGAGCGTGCTGCGGAACGCGGTGCTGCGCCGCGCGTAGCCCCCGCCCCGCGGTCGGGCGCGTCGTTCAGCCATCGTTCACCCGTAGTACCGAGCGTTCGTCCGGGCGGCCCTCGGGCGTCGACCAGGGGTCATCGCCCGAAGTTACGTTCGCCGCATGTCAGGTACCCGGCTGCATGATGCGGCCCTCGGCGCGCTCGTCGTCATCCCCGCGCGGGGTGGCTCGCAGGGCGTGCCGCTGAAGAACCTCGCGCAGGTGGGCGGCACGTCGCTCGTCGGCCGCGCGGTGCGCAGCGCGCTCGCAGCACCCGGCGTGGCCCACGTCGTGGTCTCGACCGACCACCCCGGCATCGCCGAGGAGGCCCGCCGTCACGGCGCCGACGTCGTCGAGCGTCCCGCTTCGATCGCGGGTGCGACCGCGTCGTCGGAGTCCGCGGTCCTGCACGCGCTCGACGTGCTCGGTGACGACTACCCGGTCACGGTGCTCCTGCAGTGCACCTCGCCGTTCGTGGACCCGACGGCCCTGGGCGAGGCGGTCGTGCGGGTGCTGGCCGGCGAGGCCGACGTCGTGGTCGCGGCGGCGCCGACGCACGACTTCCAGTGGGTCGTCGCCGACGGCGTCGTGAGCCCCGTCGGGCACACGCTGGAGCACCGCCCGCGCCGCCAGGACCGCGCCCCGCACTTCCGCGAGACGGGCGCCTTCTACGCCATGCGCACGGCCGGCCTGCGCGAGTCCGGCACGAGGTTCTTCGGCCGGGTCGCGCTCCAGCAGGTCGACGAGAGCACGTCGCTCGAGATCGACGAGCCCGCCGACCTGGAGGCCGCCCGCGCCCTCGTCGGCCCGGCCGCGACCGACGAGCTCGACGTCGACGCGCTCGTCACCGACTTCGACGGCGTGCACACCGACGACCACGCGTACGTCGACGCCGCGGGCGTCGAGTCGGTGCGCGTCCACCGCGGTGACGGCATGGGCGTGGACCTGCTGCGCCGCGCCCAGGTCCCGCTGCTGATCCTGTCCACCGAGCGCAACCCGGTGGTCCGGGCGCGCGCCGACAAGCTCGGCGTCGACGTGCTGCACGGCATCGCCGACAAGGCCGCCGCGCTCGACGAGTGGATGGCTGTGAACCGCCTGGACCCCGACCGGGTCGCCTACGTCGGCAACGACGTCAACGACCTCGGCGCCATGGCTCGCGTCGGCTGGCCCATCGCCGTGGCCGACGCCCACCCACGTGTCCGATCCGCCGCCCGCCTGGTCCTCGACCGGCGTGGCGGGGACGGCGCCGTCCGCGAGGCGTGCGACCGCATCGTCGCCGCCCGCACCCCCAGCACCACCCGTCGCAGCCGCCCGGCCGTGACGACGCCCCGCGAAGGGAACACCCGCATGACCTCCATCGACGCCCGCACCGACATCGCCCCCGTCAGCATCGGCCACCACCTGGTCGGCGACGGCCAGCCCGTTTACGTGATCGGCGAGATCGGCCTGAACCACAACGGTGACGTCGACATCGCGCGCAGGCTCATCGACGTCGCGGCGGACGCCGGCGCTCAGGCGGTCAAGTTCCAGAAGCGCACGCCGGAGATCAGCACGCCCGCCGACATGCGCGACAAGCTCCGGCAGACGCCGTGGGGCGAGATGACCTACCTCGAGTACCGCTACAGGGTCGAGTTCGACCGCGAGCAGTACCAGAAGGTCGCCCAGCACGCCGCCGAGCGCGGTCTGCAGTGGTTCGCCTCGCCGTGGGACGTGCCGTCGGTCGAGTTCCTCGAGGACCTCGACGTGCCGACCCACAAGGTGGCCTCGGCGTCGCTGACCGACACCGAGCTGCTCGGCGAGCTCGCGCGCACCGGCAAGCCGATCATCCTGTCGACGGGCATGTCGTCGCTCGAGCAGATCGACGCTGCGGTGGAGATCCTGGGCACCGACAAGCTCGTGATCCTGCACGCGACCTCGACGTACCCGCTGCCGCCGGAGGAGGCCAACCTGCGCACGATCGACACCCTGCGCCAGCGCTACGGCGTGCCCGTCGGCTACTCGGGCCACGAGCGCGGGCTGCAGATCTCGATCGCGGCGGTCGCGCTCGGGGCGGTCGCCGTCGAGCGGCACATCACGCTCGACCGCACGATGTGGGGCTCCGACCAGGCGTCGTCGCTCGAGCCGGCCGGCCTCGAGCACCTCGTGCGCGACATCCGGATCCTGCAGGACGCGCTGGGCGACGGCGTCAAGCGGGTCATGCCCGGCGAGCTCGCGCCGATGTCCCGCCTGCGCCGCGTGGGCGCCTGACCATGGCCGCCACGTCGGGCGCCCCGGTCTCGGTCGCCGTCGTCGAGTCGCCCCTGCAGCTGCTGGGGGCGCTCGAGGCGCACGCAGCCGGCCTGGCTGGCCCGCGGACCGAGATCCGGGTGCGTTCCGGCGTACCCGCCCTGGACGCGTCGGCGACCACGCTCGACGCCGCGGGCCTGCCCGCGGGCGCGGTCATCCACCTGGGCGCCACGGCCGACGACGCGTCGTCGAGCCCGCGGGGCACCTGGCTGGTCGGCGACGCGTTCTCCGGCCAGTGGCAGGCGGCGTTCGTGCGGCACCGCGTGCGCGGCCGCGTCGTGCTGCTCGACGACGGCCTGGCCACCGTCACGCTGGCCCGTGCGCTCGTGGCCGCTGAGCCCGCCGTCCGCGCCAGCCGCCGCGCCGGCGGCGTCGTGGGCTTCGCGCGCACGCGCCTCGGCGCGCTGGTCACCGGCAAGTTGCGGCGGCTGGCGCGCGAGGGTCGCGTCACGCTCTTCACCGCGATGCCGCTCGACATCCCGCTCATGACGCACCTGCACGGCATCGGAGTCGAGGTGGTCAGCCACCGGTTCGAGTGGCTCGCCACCCAGCAGCCGCCGATCGCGCCCGCCGAGCCGACGGTCATCGTCGGCTCCGGCCTGGTCGCGGACGGCTGGGTGCGCGCGGATCCGTACGTGGAGTGGATCGAGCGGCTCGCCGAGTTCGGTGCGGTCGCGTACCTGCCGCACCGGCGCAGCGACCCCGCCGTGGTCGCGCGGCTGGCCGCGCTGCCCGGGGTGCGTGTCGACGAGGCCGGGCTGCCGGTCGAGATGAGGCTGCGGGGCCTGCGCGCGCCGCAGCGCGTCGTCTGCCTGCCGTCCACGGCGTACGTGCTGCTCGACGCGCTGCACGGGTCGACCGGCGTCCGCGTGCAGGTCCGCCCGGTGCCCGACGACTGGTGGACGGGCAACGCTGCGCCCGACGTGCGCGAGCACCTCTCGAGCGTGCTCGCGCTGCGGCCCGCGCAGGGTCTCAACCGGGAACGCGCGGTGTCCTGACCGCCTACCCTTGACCGGTGACCACCACCGCCTCCTCGCCCGTGCGCGTGCGCTTCTGCCCGTCCCCGACGGGCCTGCCGCACGTCGGCATGATCCGTACCGCGCTGTTCAACTGGGCCTACGCCCGCCACACGGGCGGCACGTTCGTCTTCCGCATCGAGGACACCGACGCGGCGCGCGACTCGGAGGAGAGCTACCACCAGCTGCTCGACGCGCTGCGGTGGCTGGGCCTGGACTGGGACGAGGGCGTCGAGGTCGGCGGCCCGCACGCACCGTACCGCCAGTCGCAGCGCTACGACCTGTACCAGGACGTCGTGCGACGGCTCGTGGAGGGCGGGTACGCGTACGAGTCGTACTCCACGCCCGAGGAGATCGAGGAGCGGCACCGCGCGGCCGGCCGCGACCCGAAGCTCGGCTACGACGGCTTCGACCGCGACCTGAGCGACGAGCAGAAGCTGGCGTTCCGCGAGGCCGGCCGCGAGCCCGTGCTCCGCGTGCGGATGCCCGACGAGGACATCACGTTCGCCGACCTCGTGCGCGGCGACGTCACGTTCAAGGCGGGGTCCGTGCCGGACTTCGTCATCGTGCGCGGCAACGGGCACCCCCTGTACACGCTGGTCAACCCCGTCGACGACGCCCTGATGGGCATCACGCACGTCCTGCGCGGCGAGGACCTGCTCTCGTCGACGCCGCGTCAGGTGGTGCTGCACCGCGCGCTGGTCGAGGTCGGCGTCTCGAGCGTCGTGCCGGAGTTCGGCCACCTGCCGTACGTGATGGGCGAGGGCAACAAGAAGCTCTCGAAGCGCGACCCGGAGTCCAACCTCTTCCTGCACCGCGAGCGGGGCTTCACGCCCGAGGGCCTGCTCAACTACCTCTCGCTGCTGGGCTGGGGCCTGTCGGCGGACCGCGACGTGTTCTCGGTCGACGAGCTGATCGCGGCGTTCGACGTCGCCGACGTGAACCCCAACCCCGCGCGCTTCGACCTGAAGAAGGCCGAGGCGATCAACGCCCAGCACGTGCGCCTGCTCGGTGCCGAGGACTTCCGCAACCGCCTCGTGCCGTACCTGCACGCAGCGGGCCTGGTCCCGGCCGACTCGTTCGCGGACCTCTCGGCGCAGCAGCAGGACCTGCTCACGGCGTCGGCGCCCCTGGTCCAGGAGCGGATGACCCTGCTGGGCGAGGCCGTCGGGATGCTGGGCTTCCTGTTCACGGCGGACGACGAGCTGCACATCGAGGACGACGCACGCGGCGCCCTGCGCGAGGAGTCGGCCGCGGTGCTCGACGCGGCGGCCGCCGTTCTTGCCGAGGTGCCGGAGTTCACCACCGCGGCCACCCAGGAGGCGCTGCAGGCCGCGCTCGTCGACGAGGGCGGGCTCGGGATCAAGCCGCGGTTTGCGTACACGCCGCTGCGCGTGGCGGTCAGCGGCCGGCGCGTCTCGCCGCCGCTGTTCGAGTCCATGGAGCTCCTCGGGCGCGAGTCGACGCTCGCCCGCATCGCGGCGCTTCGCGCAACCCTGTGAGCGCGCGGGGGATCGACGGGGTCCTCTTCGACATCGACGACACGCTCGTCGCCACGCGCGAGGCGTTCGGCGTCGCGCTGTCGGTGATCGCGCGCCGCTACCTGCCGTCCCTCGCGCCGGAGCGGGACGGCGAGCTGGTCGCGATGTGGCGCGAGGACGTCAACGGTCACTACGCGGCGTACACGCGCGGCGAGGCGGGCTTCGTCGAGCAGCGGATGGCACGCGCGAACGAGCTGCACGCCGCGTTCGGCGGCCCGGTGCTGGACGACGCGGGCTTCGCCGCGTGGGACGAGGTCTTCAGCGAAGGGTTCCGGGACGCGTGGGCCCCGCACGACGACGCGCACGACCTGGTCGACGAGCTGCTCGCCGCCGGCGTCGCGGTCGGTGCCCTGTCGAACGCGGGGACCGCGTTCCAGACCGACAAGCTCGAGCGCACCGGCCTGCTCGGTACGGTCCCGATGCTCGTCGGCGTCGACACCCTCGGCTACGGCAAGCCGCACCCGGACGTCTTCCTCGAGGGGTGCCGTCGCCTGGGCACCGACCCGGCGCGGACGGCCTACGTGGGTGACGAGCTGGACGTCGACGCGGTCGCCGCGCGCGCGGCGGGGCTCGTCGGCGTGTGGCTCGACCGCCCGAACGGTCGTCGGCACCCGATCAGCGACGCCACGGTCGCGGCGGCGGACATCGCCACGATCACCTCGCTGCGGGACCTGCCCGCCCTGCTCGGGATCTGACCGCCGTCACAGGCGCGTCGCGCGCCAGGCGTAGGTGACGTACGGGATCTCGATCGTGTCGCGTCCCGCCAGCGCGGCGTGCGTGGCCGCCAGGTCGTCGACCTCGGCGAGCCGGGCCTCGCGCTCGTCGGGCTGCATCATGAGCAGGAACGAGCGGCTGGCGGCGAGGGTGCGCAGGTCGGCGGGACGCGCGGGCTGAGCCCATCGGAACCGGCCCGCCTCGGGCGTCGTGAACCTGGGCCCGAGGTCGGGTTCGACGAAGTGCGTGGGCAGCGGGTCGCCGCGGTGCACGAGCTCGGTGAACGCGGCGACCCACGGCTCGTCCTCGTCGCGCACGTTCCACAGCACGGTGACGCGCCCGCCGGGCCGCAGCACCCGGGCGATCTCGGCCGACGCCGCTGGCGCGTCGAACCAGTGCCACGCCTGACCGACGGTGACGGCGTCGACCGAGGCGTCCGGGAGCCCCGTCGCCTCGGCGGTACCGGCCACGGCCCGCACGCCGGGCAGCGAGCGCACCAGCTCGGCGCGCATCGCGTCGGACGGCTCGACGGCCACGACCTCGAGCCCGCGCGCGACGAGCGAGCCGGTGAGCTTGCCCGTGCCCGCCGCGAGGTCGAGCACGTCGCGCGCACCCGTCGGGACCGACCAGGCCACCGCCTCGTCGGGATACGTCGGTCGCGACGCCGCGTACTGCGACGCGCCGCGCTCGAAGGATCCCGCCCGCTCGTCGCGGATCACAGCGCCGGCAGCGGATCCAGCAGCGCGAGGACCTGGTCGTGCAGCAGGCCGTTGCTGACGAGAGCGGACCCGCCGAGCGGTCCGGGCACGCCGCGGATCGAGGTGAACGTCCCGCCGGCCTCGGTGACGATCGGCACGAGCGCGGCCATGTCGTGCAAAGCGAGCTCGGGCTCGGCGGACAGGTCCACGGCGCCCTCGGCGACCAGCACGTGCGACCAGAAGTCGCCGTAGGCGCGCGTGCGCCAGACCGAGCGGGTCAGGTCGAGGAACGCGTCGAGCTTGCCCCGCTCCTCCCAGCCGGACAGGCTCGAGTAGGACAGCGACGCGTGTGCGAGCGTGTCGACCGCGGAGACCCGCAGGCGCGACGCGGCGGCGAGCGACTTGCCCGTCCACGCACCCGCGCCCTTCGCGGCCCACCACCGTCGTCCGAGGGCCGGGGCGGAGACGAGCCCGACGACGACCTCGTCGCCCTCCATGAGCGCGATGAGCGTGGCCCACACCGGCACGCCGCGCACGAAGTTCTTGGTCCCGTCGATCGGGTCGACCACCCAGCGCCTCGGCCCGTGGCCCGTGTCAGCGCCCTCCTCGCCGTGCACCGCGTCGCGCGGGCGGGCTCGTGCGAGCTGCCCGCGGATCAGGTCCTCGGCCGCGCGGTCCGCGTCGGACACCGGCGTCAGGTCGGGCTTGGTCTCTACCCGCAGGTCGAGCGCCTTGAAGCGCGACATCGTCAGCCCGTCCACCTGGTCGGCCATCACGTGCGCGAGGCGCAGGTCGTCGTCGTACCCGGGGCGCAGGCTCATGGCGCCCACGCTAGTGGTCGCCGCCGCCGCGCGACGTGACCGCCCGCCGATCAGGTCCGGTCGACGTCGCCCAGTCGGCTCGCCAGGAGGCGGCGGAACGACTCGACGCGCGCGCCGCGTGCGGCGGTCTCCTCGCCGTCGGCACCGGCCGCGACCCACTCGTCGAGCAGGCAGTCGGGGGCGTTGTCGGCGTGGGTGCACCCGCGCGGGCACTCCTCGGCGACCTCCGCGAGGTCGGCGAACGCGCCGAGCAGGTGCTGCGGGTCCACGTGCGCGAGGCCGAAGCTGCGCACGCCGGGGGTGTCGATGACCCACGTCGGCCCCTCGGTGCCCGGCACGCGCAGCGCGACGGCCGACGTGGACGTGTGCCGGCCGCGGCCCGTCACGTCGTTGACCACGCCGGTCGCGCGCAGCGCGTCGGGCACGAGCGCGTTGACCAGGGTCGACTTGCCGACGCCCGAGTGCCCGACGAGAACGGACGTGCGCCCGTCCAGCGCGGCGCGCAGGTCGTCGAGGCCGTGGATGACGCGCTCGTCGCGCGCGCCCGACGTCTGGGTCACGACGACCTGGACGCCGATCGGCGCGTACATCGCGACGAGCTCGGCCGGATCGGCGAGGTCCGCCTTGGTGAGCGCGAGCAGGACGTCCATCCGCGCGTCGTAGGCGGCGGCGACGCAGCGGTCGATCATGCGCGTGCGCGGCTCGGGGTCGGCCAGCGCCGTGACGATCACGAGCTGGTCGGCGTTCGCGACGATGATGCGCTCGACCGGGTCGGTGTCGTCGGCGGTGCGCCTCAGCACCGTGCGCCGGTCGGTGATGCGCACGATCCGGGACAGCGACCCCTCGTCGCCCGAGGTGTCACCCACGAGGTCGACGCGGTCGCCGGGGACGACGCGGTCCCGGCCGAGCTCGCGCGCCTTCATCGCCACCGTGCGACGCTCGGTCGGCCCGTCGGGGTCGACGAGGACGGTGTACCGGCCACGGTCGACGCCCGTGACCAGCGCAGACACCGCGTCCGCGTGCTCAGGGCGCTGCTTGGTGCGCGGGCGCGAGCCACGGCCCGGGCGGACCCGGACGTCGCGCTCGTCGTACCGGCGCTGTGCCATCAGCTGCTCAGCATCGCGTTCCACAGCCCGACGAAGTCGGGGATCGTCTTGGCCGTCGTCGCGACGTCCTCGACCTCGACCCCGGGGACGCGCAGGCCGATGAGCGCGCCCGCGGTCGCCATCCGGTGGTCCGCGTACGTGCGCCAGACGCCACCGGTCAGCGGCCGGGGCGTGATGACCAGCCCGTCCGACGTCTGCTCCGCCTGCCCGCCGAGCGACGTGATCTCGGCCGCGAGGGCGGCGAGGCGGTCCGTCTCGTGGCCACGCAGGTGCGCGATGCCGCGCAGCCGCGTGGGGGAGTCGGCCAGGACGGCGAGCGCGGCGAGCGTCGGGGCGATCTCGCCGGCCGCGTGCAGGTCGAGGTCGACGCCGTGGATGGCGCCCGTGCCCGTGACGGACAGCAGGTCGCCGTCGAGCGACGTGCGCGCACCCATCCGCTCGAGGAAGCCGGGCAGCAGCCCGCCGGGCTGCGTCGTGTCGGCGGGCCACCCCGGGACCGTCACGGTCCCGCCCGTGACCATCGCGGCGCACAGGAAGGGCGCGGCGTTCGACAGGTCCGGCTCGACCCGCACGTCGCGGCCCGCGATCGGGCCCGGTGCGACCTCCCAGATCGCCGGGCGCGAGTCGTTCACCTGCACGCCGGCGGCCCGCAGCACGGCGACCGTCATCTCGATGTGGGGCAGGCTCGGCAGCGTCGGGCCCGTGTGGCGCACGATGAGCCCCTGCTCGAACCGCGGCGCGGCGAGCAGCAGGCCCGACACGAACTGGCTCGAGGCCGACGCGTCGATGTCGACCTGTCCGCCGCGGACGGCGCCGCGTCCGTGGACCGTGAACGGCAGGCGACCGGTCTCGCCCTCCTCGTCGACCCGCACTCCCAGCGCCTGGAGCGCGCGGATGACCGGGCCCATCGGCCGGGCCAGCGCCTCGACGTCCCCCTTGAAGTGCACGGGACCGTCGGCCAGCGCGGCGACCGCCGGCAGGAACCGCATCACGGTGCCCGCGAGCCCGCAGTCGATCGTGACGGACCCGCGAAGGTGCCCGGGCTCGACGTGCCAGTCCGTCCCGCGGTCCACGGTGACGCCCAGCGTCTCGAGCGCGTTCGCCATGAGGTTGGTGTCCCGCGACGCGAGCACGCTGCGCAGCGTGCTCGCACCCTCGGCGATCGCCGCGAGCACGAGGTAGCGGTTGCTCAGCGACTTCGAGCCGGGGACGGCGACCACCGAGCTCAGCGGCCCGCTCGCGAGAGGGGCCGGCCAGAGGGGAGCGGTCGCGGTCGTCATGCCGATCAGGCTAGTCGTCGGTCCGGCTCGTCCCGCGACACGCCCGAGGTGCGGACGAGCCGGTCAGTCGTCCGCCTCGGCCTTGTGCCGCTGCCACGCGTCGTGCGCGCGCCACGACAGGCCGGGTCGGCCCTCGAGGTCCGCGGCGGCGAGGATCGCGCCGCCCGTGAAGGCCAGGGCCCGCACCAGGCGCTCGCGACGTGCGCGTCGCAGGGTGCGGTCGCGGTCGGCCTCCTTGTCCGGCAGGTTCACGACGATCAGAGGAGCGGTCAGCGCGGCGAGCGCGACGGCTGCCGTGCGCGGCGCGCGCCCGGCCGCCAGGAGCGCCCCGGCACCGGCGAGCGCGGCACCGTGCACCTGCACGGCCGTGGCGAGCTGCCGGTCGCTGAGCTCGGGCAGGTCGAGGCCGAACCGGCGCTTGACCATCGCGAAGGCTCCGCGCGCGTCGCTCGCGTGGGTCGAGGGGTGGCGGACCACGTCGAGGCCCTCGGCGACGAACCAGCTGGCGAACAGGGGACGGGCGATGCGACGCAGCAGCACGGGCGGTTCTCCTCGTCGTCGGTCCTGGTGGGCGACGTGTCGACGGCCGCTGGATCGCGGCTCTGCTGCCACGCTAGTGCGCCTGGGCGGGTGACGCGACGCCGATCTGGACCGGCGCACGAGGGAACTTGCACCGAACACCGTCGGTGCGGGGAATGCCGACGCCCCGGACGCGGTTGAGCCGCTTATGCCCTGTGCCGCCGCGACCCGCCCCCTGGCGCGTGAGTCGACCGTCTCCGCCGGCCCTTCGCCCCTGGCCTACGTCAAGGAGATCCGGAAGGTGGCCCCGCGCGGTGACGTCCAGGTTTCCGACATAGGCTCATGGGCGATGAGCGAGGACTTCGACGGGACCACGACCCGGGCGCCCGCGTCCGAGGACACACGTACCCGCAACGAGCGGTTCGAGACCGAGGCGCTGGTCTACCTTGACCAGCTCTACGGCGCTGCCCTGCGCATGACGCGCAACCCCGCCGATGCCGAGGACCTGGTCCAGGAGACGTTCGCGAAGGCCTTCGCGGCGTTCCACCAGTACCGTCCGGGCACGAACCTCAAGGCGTGGCTGTACCGCATCCTGACCAACACCTACATCAACTCCTACCGCAAGAAGCAGCGCGAGCCGCAGCAGTCGCACGCGGAGGAGATCGAGGACTGGCAGCTGGCGCGCGCCGAGTCGCACACGTCGTCGGGCTTGCGCTCGGCCGAGGCGGAGGCGCTCGACCACCTGCCGGACTCCGACGTCAAGGACGCGCTGCAGCGCATCCCCGAGGAGTTCCGCATCGCGGTCTACCTCGCGGACGTCGAGGGTTTCGCTTACAAGGAGATCGCCGAGATCATGGGCACGCCCATCGGCACCGTGATGTCGCGGTTGCACCGAGGGCGTGGACAGCTGCGGGAGATGCTCGCCGACTACGCGCGGGGACGAGGCCTCGTCGCGGCGGCTCCCGCGGGCGGCGCGGAGGGTGAACGATGAGTGAATGGACCGAACCCGGGACCACGACGGCCCCGGCGGGGGACTGCGGCTGCGACGAGGCGGTCAGCGAGCTGTGGGCCTACCTGGACTCGGAGCTGCAGGCGGACGAGGCCGAGCGGGTGCGTGCGCACCTGCAGGCGTGCCACGGCTGCCTGCAGGAGCACGAGGTCGAGGTCGTGGTGAAGAAGCTCGTGCAGCGGTGCTACGCCCAGGAAGAGGCGGCGCCTGACGAGCTGCGGACGAAGATCCACGCCCACCTCGTCGAGCTGCGCGTCCGCGCGACGATCGTCACGGACAACTGACGACGAAGGCCCCGGTGCGCATCAGCGCATCCGGGGCCTTCACCAGTTCGCGGACCGGCCGCGTTCCATCGCCTCAGGCGTTGGGACGCTTGCCGTGGTTCGCTGCACTCCCGGCGCGGGAGCGGCGCTTGCGGCCACGCTTGCTCATCGGATCTCCTCTGGGTTGTGCATCTTGCCGGCTGCTCGCCAGGTGCAAGGGTCGGTTGCACGGCGTGCACGACGACCCTGCATCCTCCCACACACCGGGGCGCGGGCGAGAATCGTCCGCCGGGGTGCCCGTGTGGCGCTCAAGTCGGACGGCCGTCGCGCCGATGCAGGGGACGTGACGCAGCCGACCCAGTCCGTGATCCCGTTCCTGCACGCCCTTGCGAGCACGGGCGGCTCCGACCTGCACTGCAAGGTGGGCTCGTCGCCCCGCGTGCGCGTCGACGGCCGGCTGCGCAAGCTCCAGGTGCCCGAGCTCAAGCCCGCCGACACCGAGCGGATGCTCGAGGAGGTCCTGCCCGACGACCTCGTCGCGCAGTTCCGCGAGTCGCACGAGGCGGACTTCGCGTACTCGCTGCCCGGCGTCGGGCGTTTCCGCGTCAACGCCTACCAGGCGCGCGGGACGTACGGCCTCGTGTTCCGTCGCGTCGCGGTGGGCGCGCAGTCGCTCGGCGACCTGCACGTGCCCGAGGTGGTGGGCGAGCTCGCGCTCGAGCCGCGCGGCCTCGTGCTCGTCACGGGCCCGACCGGGTCGGGCAAGACGACGACGCTCGCGTCGATGGTCGACCTGATCAACACGTACCGCGAGGTCAACATCGTCACGATCGAGGACCCGATCGAGATCCTGCACCACGACAAGAAGGCGATCGTCTCCCAGCGCGAGATCCGCCAGGACACGGCCGACTTCACGGCGGCCCTGCGCGCCGCGATGCGCCAGGACCCGGACGTGATCCTCGTCGGCGAGATGCGTGACATCGAGACCGTGCGTGCTGCCCTGTCCGCCGCCGAGACGGGTCACCTCGTGCTCTCGACGCTGCACACGATCGACGCGCCCGAGACGATCAACCGCATCGTCGACTTCTTCCCGCTGCACGAGCAGAAGCAGGTGCGCGTCGCGCTCGCCCAGGCGCTGCGCGGCATCGTCTCGCAGCGCCTCGTGCGCCGCGCGGACGGCAACGGGCGTCGCCCCGCGATCGAGGTCATGGTCAACACCGGTCGCACCGCCGAGGCGATCCTCGACCCGGCCGAGGCGCCGCCGCTCATCGACCTCATCCGCGAGGGCGACTACTACAAGATGCAGACCTTCGACCAGCACCTGTTCCAGCTCGTGCGCGACGACATCATCACGCAGGACGAGGCCGTCAGCGCGTCGTCCAACCCGCACGACCTCCTGGTCGAGCTCCGTCAGGCGGGACTCGTCTCCTAGTCCCCACCACCGCTCGCACGCACGTCGGGTGCGTCCCTCTCGGGGGACGCACCCGACGTGCTTTCCGGGCGCGCTCGCGGGTCTCCGGCACGGGGGTTGCCAGGACGACGAACGCGATATATCTTGAATCTGGAGACGAGATATATCGCGAATGGAGCAGAGGATGCCTACCGAGTCCTGGGTCGTCGGCGGCCCGCAGATCATCGAGGTCGAGCAGGTCGACGCGCTGCGCGTGCAGCTCGTCGGCGGTCGCGTCGACGTCGTCGCGCACGACGAGCCGACCACGCGCATCGAGGTGCACGCCGTCGACGGCCGCCCGCTCGAGGTCACCCTGAGCGACGGGGAGCTGCGCGTCGGCTACTCGTTCACGCTCGGTGGCTGGGAGTCGTTCGTCGAGAAGTTCCGCAACTTCCGCGACAAGGACCGCGCCGACGTGCACATCGCCATCCCGCGCGGGGTGCAGGCCAAGCTCGGCACGGTCAGCGCGGAGGGGCTGCTCGCGGGGGTCGACGAGGACGCGTCGGTGTCCACCGTCTCCGGCACGCTCATCACGGACGGGACCCGCGGCCGCCTGTCCGCGAACACCGTCTCGGGCGAGGTGGTCGTGCGGGCCCACGAGGGGGCCCTCAGCCTGCACACGGTCTCGGGCGACATGGCGGCATCGGGCGAGATCAGCCTCGTCCAGGCCAACTCCGTCTCGGGCGCGCTGACGCTCGACATCACGACGGGCGCGTCGTCGATCACGGCGTCGACGGTGTCGGGCGACGTGACGGTGCGGCTGCCCGACGAGCACGGCCTGCGGGTCCAGGCCCAGTCCGTGTCCGGTCGCCTCGTCGTCGACGGGCAGGAGTTCAAGGACGGCAAGCCCGGGTCGCGCAAGGTCAACGTGACCACGGGCGACGGCATCTGCTTCGTGTCGGCGAACACCGTCTCGGGTCACGTCACCGTGCTGCGGAGCACGCCGTGATGGCGCCGGTCTTCGCGCACGGCCAGCTCCGCCTGTACCTGCTGGCGCTCCTGGAGTCGGGCCCGAAGCACGGCTACGAGCTCATGACCGCGCTGTCCGCGCGCTTCGACGGCACCTACCGTCCGAGTGCCGGCACGATCTACCCGCGGCTGTCCCGGCTCGAGGACGAGGGCCTCGTCACGCGCTCCGACGAGGAGCGCAAGAGCACCTACGCGCTCACCGAGGCCGGGCGCGCCGAGCTCGAGCAGCGGCGCGACGAGCTCACCGACCTCGAGGCCGGGATCTCGGAGACCGTGCGGGACCGCGCGTTCCAGGTGCGCGACGACGTGCGCGGCTCGATGCTCGGCCTGCGTGCCGACCTCGAGGCGCAAGCCCGTGTCGCCCGGGCGACCGCGACCCGCGCCAAGGTGCCGGCCGATCAGTCGAGGCGTGACTCGCACGCGCGCTGGGCCGAGGCCGACGGGCTCGTCACGAGGTTCCGCGACGAGATCCGCGCCGACCTGCGCCGCGCGTCGGCGCAGAACCGGGTGGACACGCAGATGCTGGAGACGGTGCGACTCACGCTCGACGAGGCGCGCCGAGTCCTGCGGGACGCCCTGCGCTGAGCCGATGTACCGACCCGTGCTGGTGTGGCTCGCGCTACGCGCCGTCGTCGGGCTGACCGAGCCAGGCGTGCCAGCCCGTGTGCAGCACGAGCCACGCCATGAGCCCGTAGCCGGCCTGGCTCGGCAGGTCGCCGTCGCCGGCGGCCATGTCGCCGAGCCACTGCTCGTGCGCGGCGAGCGGGGCGTAGGTCTCGACGTACGGGACGCGGCGCCGGCTGGCGACGTCCCCGAACGCCGCGGACAGCTCGGCGAGGCGATCGCCGTCGGCGGCGCCACCGGGTGGGGGGCCGACGACGAACGCGGGCAGCTTCCACTGGTCGGCCACGTCGAGCACGTTGGCGAGGTTGAGCCGGCTGCGGGCGAGCGAGAGCCCCGCGCCGAGGTCGGCCCGGCCGAGCCCCACGACGAGTCGGTTGTCGGCGTCCGGGGCGAGGCGGCGACGCACCTCGTCCTCCCAGCGCGAGCCGAGTGCCGTCGTCGTCTCACCGGGCACGGCGAGCGTGACGGTGGTCAGCCGATCAGGGGCGGAGGTGCGTGCGGCGACGCGACCCACCCAGCCGAGCGCCTTGGGGTCCCCGGCTCCGGCGACGAGCTCGTCGCCGATCACCACGAGCCGCAGCTCACCCACCTGCACCACTCCTTCGCTTAGCCGAACGCGCCAAGTCTCTCAGGGGCGCGGCGGCTGGGTGCGCGGGCGGGGTGCGTGTCGCCGTGCTGGTGCCCGAACGGCCGAGGGCCGCCATCCGCGTGGTGCGGAGGCGGCCCTCGGGCGTCGTTCGGCTCAGCGGACGAAGGCCTGCTCGATCAGCGTGGCCTGCTGCACCTGGTGCTTCTTCGCGGACCCCGCGGCCGGCGAGGCCGACTCGTCGCGCGAGACCACGCGCAGCGTGCGGCCCAGCAGCTGCGGCAGGTGCATCGAGACGAACGACCAGGGGCCCTGGTTGCGCGGCTCGTCCTGCACCCACACCAGCTCGGCGCCGTCGAACGGCGCGAGCGCGGCACGGGCCGCGTCGGCGTCCAGCGGGTAGAGCTGCTCGAAGCGGACGATCGCCGTCCGCTCGTCGCCCGACTTCACGCGCTGCGCGAGCAGGTCCCAGTAGACCTTGCCCGAGCAGAGCAGGACGCGGTCGACCTGGCTGGCCTTGGCCGCGGCGAGCTCGTCGCCGATGACCGGCTCGAACGTGCCCGTCGTGAAGTCCTCCACCGCCGACGACGCGGCCTTGAGGCGCAGCATCGACTTGGGCGTGAACACCACGAGCGGCTTGCGCGGACGCTGGTAGGCCTGGCGGCGCAGCAGGTGGAAGTGCGACGCGGGCGTCGACGGCTGCGCGACGAACATGTTGTCCTGCGCGCACAGCTGCAGGAACCGCTCGATGCGACCCGACGAGTGGTCCGGTCCCTGGCCCTCGTACCCGTGGGGGAGCAGCAGCACGACCGACGAGCGCTGGGCCCACTTCTGCTCGGCCGACGAGATGAACTCGTCGATGATCGTCTGCGCGCCGTTGACGAAGTCGCCGAACTGCGCCTCCCACAGCACGAGCGCGTCGGGGCGCTCGACCGA
>JBCECL010000028.1:39443-40635 GCA_039207135.1 Brevundimonas sp. | reverse complement strand
CACGTCGCGAACGAGGCGATCTACACGTCCGTCGAGACGACCGCGAACGGCACCTTCATGTCCCCGGTGCCTGCTGGCTTCTACACCGCATCGATCAGTCGACACTCGGATGATCCGTTCCTGACAACCTTCTTCGGTGGCACGGTGCGCGAGCCCGACGCGAAGATCATCAAGACCACCAACGGCAGGCCCGTCAGGGGCGTGAACATCTCGGCAAAGGCTGACGCGACGATCAAGGGCGTGGTCAAGGACAGCAAGGGCAAGCCCATGAAGGGCGCCTCGGTCTATGCCAGCAACCTGAACCGCGCTGGCAAGGGCCACACCACGACCAACGCCAAGGGGGCCTACGTCCTGCACGGCCTGGCTACGGGCAAGGTGAAGGTCACGGCCGACAACTCGGACGGCGCGGTGGCCACGACAACGGTCTCGGCGATCCAGGGCAAGACGCGGACAGCCAAGACACTCGTCCCGCACTACCTGGGCACGGCCACCATCACCGGAACCATCGCCGTCAAGAACGGCAGGGTGCGGATGGTCGACATGACGCTCACCAACTCCAAGAACGTCGAAGTCGGGTACGGCCTGGTGACGAAGAGCGGCAAGGTCACCTTCGCGCACGTGCCGGCAGGGACGTACACCGTGGCGATCGGCGGCGCGAACACGACGACGAAGGTCACCGTGAAGTCCGGCAAGACCGCGAGCTTCGGCAAGCTCGTCCGCGGCAAGCAGTCCACGGTCAAGGGCTACGTCCGCACGCCGAGCGGCAAGGCCGCAAAGAACGTCCGGGTCACGCTCGTGGACAGCTACGGCACGGAAGCCGACACCACCTCGACGGACGACACGGGTGCCTACTCGATCAAGGGCCTGGTCAAGGGCAAGTACACCCTCCAGGCGGAACCGATCGTGGCCGGCACGGACGCGATCGGCACGACGTCCTTCACGGTCAAGGCCGGCAAGGGCGCCACGAAGACGATCAAGCTCACGGCCGGCGCCACCCTCAAGGGCTTCGTGCGGAACTCGAAGGGCGAGCCCGTCGCCGGCATCAGGGTCAGCATCAGTGAGAACGGCAGGTACGTGGAGACGAACGCCGAGGGCGCCTACGTCGTCACGGGGGCTGCGGCCGGCACGGTGCAGGTCAGCTTCCACGACCCGTACACCGGCGGCTACCGCGACGCCACGAAGTCGATCAAGG
>JBCECL010000028.1:0-39343 GCA_039207135.1 Brevundimonas sp. | reverse complement strand
AGCTTCCACGACCCGTACACCGGCGGCTACCGCGACGCCACGAAGTCGATCAAGGCGAAGGCCGGCAAGAGGGGAACCGTCCCGACGGTCAAGCTCAGCTGACCGCCGTCTTCCCGCTCGTGCCTCGTCAGCGGGCGAGAACCAGGGCCGAGATGCGAACCGGCTTGTGGTCGACGGTCGTGACCTTCAGCGTGCCGCTCATCGCGCGGGGCAGCTTGACGTCGACGTGGCGGTGGGCGGTCGCGACGCCGGCCGCCGTCGAGACCGTGGCGATCGTCGTCGAGCCGATGGTGAGCTTGACCCGCCCGCGCCCGGGCGCGGCGTCGAGGATCAGTCGGACGGCACGCACGCTCTTCGCGTTCGTCACGCTCAGCGCACGCCCCTTCGACGCGGTGCTCCAGACCTGGCCGCGGAACCACTTGTCGTCGTAGCGCGTCACCCACCCCGTGTGGGCGACCTTCGCGCTGGCGACGGGTCGGGTCGCGGCGGGGAACGCCGAGATCGCGCTCGTGCCGCCCTTGCCGACCGTGCGCACCCCCACGACCCACGTCCGGCCCGTGGGCACCATCGACTGGGTGTAGGACGTGCCGGTCGTGCTGGCGACCTTCGTCCAGCCGCTCGGCAGCGCCGAGCCGTGCGCAGCCGTGCGCACGAGGACCTCGTACTTCGTCGCGATCGCGTTCGGCTTCCACCGGTACGTCGAGCTCGTCGCCTCGCGGAACGGCGCCTGGGACGACGTCAGCGCGACGCGCACGGGGGCCGCGGGCGGCAACGTCCCGACGCCGATCGCGCGGGTGCCGACCGCCACGCGCGGGAACGCGACGGCCGCGACGCGCACCGGGCCGGAGCCCGACGCGGTGCGCAGCGTGATCCGACCGGACGTCGAGCGCGGCAGGTCGGCGCGGACGACCACGCGGCCCGTCGTCGTCGCGGCGGGCACCGCGATGGTCCGCAGCGTCGTCGACCCCTGCCGGACCTCGACCTTGCCGGGCGTCGTGCCGGGAACGACCTCGAGCACCACGGCCTTGGCCTGCTTCACGGCGGCGACGGCGAGCATCGCGTGGACCGCCGTCGTGCGGTAGGTGGCGAAGCCGAGCGACGTGCTCCGCTTCCACGACGCCGATCGCGAGACGAGCGACCAGTCGACCGGGCGCGTCACCTGACCCACGATCGCGATGCTCCCCCGCCGGCCGGACGCGTCGATGCCGCGGACCCCGACGACGCGGGTGCGACCGGAGTCGGTCTCGAGGGCGACCGAGGTCGACTTCACCGTCTTGATCACCCGCCACGAGCGCGGGTCGTCCATCGCGTACGTCAGGCCCGACGAGCGGGACAGCACCTGGTACTTGACCGCCCCCTTGACGGGCGCCCAACGGAAGGTCGACGACGCCGACCACTGCACCGGCGCCTGGACGGAGCTCGGCGCGGTCGGCTTGGGCGCGGCGAGCGCGTCGACCGGCTCGCCGTACTTCGCGATGGCCGCGTCGACCTGCTTCTTGACCTCCTTGCGGATCGCAGGCAGCTTCTCCCACAGCCGCCAGCCCGGGCAGGCGGTGTAGTTGGTGTCACGGTGGCCGAGGATCACCGGCACGGTGACCTTCGTGCCGCCCTTGGCCCGCGTGCCGCTGCCGGTGCTCGTGCCCGTCGTGAGCGTGGTCTTGCCGGTCGGGTTCAGGCCGTGGGCGTACGCCTCCCACGCGAACACCTTCTCGATCGACGCGACCATGGCGGCGGGCGGATTGCCGTCCTGGAAGTTGCCCATGGCCGAGACGCCGATCGTCCCCGTGTTGTACCCGCCCGCCTGAGCACCGACCGGCAGGTCGAGGATCGCGTCGCGGCGGCCCTGGTAGATGGTGCCGAACCGGTCGACGAGGAACTGGTAGCCGATGTCGGGCCAGCCGCGGCTGCCGGTGTGGAACGCGTAGATGCCGCGCACGATCGCCGCCGACTGCGCCTTGGTGTAGCTGTTGGTGCCGGCCGTGTGGTGCAGGTACATCGCCGCGAGGGATCCCGAGACCTCGGGCCAGGCGCTCCCCCGCTTCTCGTTCGCGCCCCACTGCGCGCGCGTCACGATCGTCGGGCGCAGGACGTCGCCGGTGTAGCGCTTCGTCGCCGTCGTGCCCGTGGTGGGTGGGGTCGCCTTCGGCGTCGGGTTCACCGTGGGCGTCGGGGTGGGCGTCGCGGTCGGGCTGGCCGCCGGCGTCGACGCGGGCGGTTCGCCGGTCTCGACGACGTCGAGCCGCAGCCCCGCGGGCACGACGACGCCGTCGGCTGTCGCGACCCGCACCTGCGCGGCGTCCGCACCTGCGGTGATCAGCGGCTCGGTCCCGGGCCGTTCGCCCTTGACGCCCGTCTCCACGACGTCGAGCGCCTGCCACGTGGTCCAGGTGCCGGCCTCGCGCACGCGGACGGCGACCTGGGTCACGTCCACGTCCTGCCCGGCATCCCAGGTGACACCCGCGACCAGGAAGGGACCGGTGAAGGTCCGCGCGCCGAGCGCGACGACGTCGTCGGGATCGACCGGTTCCGTGCCCGGGTCGGCCGCCGAGGCCGACTCTCCCTGGGCATCCGCGAAGGCACTCCGCTCGCGGACGGCAGCGGGGTCGACCCCGTCGACCGGCACGCTCGCGAGCTCCTCGCCGGCGCCGTCCGCGACCGTCAGGGACGACGGTGAGACCACCGGGTCGGTGCGGGGCTCGGCGTGCGCGACGGCTGGGACCGCCAGCCCCGCCGCCAGGAGAACGGGCGCGATCAGCGCCGCCGCAAGTCGTCGGACCATGGGTGTACCTCCCCGTCGAGCGCCCGCGCGGATGGCCGCAGACGCCGCCCAGGGTACGTGCGTCGATAGGCTGGGGCCGACCCCGCGCCCCGCGTGTTCGATCTCGGCGGCGGCGCACACCCGATCCCGCGGGAGCACACGTGCGAGTCCTCGTCACCGGCGGCGCCGGTTTCATCGGCGCCAACTTCGTCCACCAGACCGTGCGCGAGCGCCCCGACGTGCGGGTCACCGTGCTCGACGCGCTGACGTACGCGGGCGACGAGGCGAGCCTGGCCGACGTGGCTGACGCGATCACGTTCGTGCGCGGCGACATCACCGACGCGCCGCTCGTCGACCGACTCGTCGCCGACGCCGACCTGGTCGTGCACTTCGCCGCCGAGTCGCACAACGACAACTCGCTGCACGACCCCTGGCCGTTCGTGCAGACGAACGTGATCGGCACGTTCACGCTGCTCGAGGCCGTCCGCCGGCACGGCGTGCGCTACCACCACATCTCGACCGACGAGGTCTACGGCGACCTCGAGCTCGACGACCCGGCCAAGTTCACC
Organism: Brevundimonas sp.; assembly: GCA_039207135.1. Taxonomy (GTDB): domain Bacteria; phylum Actinomycetota; class Actinomycetes; order Actinomycetales; family Cellulomonadaceae; genus Cellulomonas. The sequence goes on along the minus strand of JBCECL010000028.1, from coordinate 36,016 downwards.
GCCGACACGCCGTACAACCCGTCGAGCCCGTACTCCTCGACGAAGGCGTCCTCCGACCTGCTCGTGCGCGCGTGGGTCCGCTCGTTCGGGGTGCAGGCGACGATCTCCAACTGCTCGAACAACTACGGCCCGTACCAGCACGTCGAGAAGTTCATCCCGCGCCAGATCACCAACCTGATCGACGGTGTGCGCCCCAAGCTCTACGGCACGGGCCAGAACGTGCGCGACTGGATCCACGTCGAGGACCACAACACCGCGGTGTGGGCGATCGTCGAGGGCGGCGAGATCGGCCAGACGTACCTCATCGGCGCCGACGGCGAGGTCGACAACAAGAGCGTCGTCGAGACGCTGCTCGAGCTCATGGGCCAGGACCGCGACGCATACGACCTGGTCAGCGACCGTCCGGGCCACGACCTGCGCTACGCGATCGACGCGACCCGGCTGCGCACCGAGCTCGGTTGGGCGCCGCAGTACGGCTCGTTCCGCGACGGGCTCGCGGCGACGATCGACTGGTACCGCGCCAACGAGTCCTGGTGGCGCCCGCGCAAGGACGCCACCGAGGCCAAGTACGCGACGCTGGGACGCTGAGCTCCCACACGACAGACGCGGCTCGGCGGCTGCCGCTAGCCTGGGCCGATGCGACGGAACAGGCACGACGCGGCCCGCGCGATCGGCGCACTCCTGCTGGCAGCGGCGCTGACCCTGGTCGGTGTCACCACGGCCGAGGCGGCCAAGACCCGCACGGTCGCCGTGACCGTCCGCACGTCGGGCGGCACGGCGATCCCCGCGGTCAAGGTCCACCTGCGCGCGACCGACGGCTCGTGGGACGTGATCCTGCGCACCGGCACCGACGGTGTCGCCCGGTTCAGCGACGTCCCCGCCAAGAAGGTCAAGGCCAGCGCCGCGGTGAGCGGCGCGCCCGACAAGGTGAGCACGACGAGCACCTCGTTCGACGTCGCGTCGAAGGCGACCGCCACGCTGAAGTTCACCGACGTGCAGGGCGTGACCGGTCGCATCACCGACGCGGAGACGGGAACAGGCGTCTCCGGCGCCTACGTCGCCCTCGAGTCGACGGACGACGAGGTCTACGGCGGATGGAGCACGAGCCGCGCCGACGGGCGTTACCTGGTGCTCGTCGTCGCCCAGAAGTACCAGGTCGTCGCATCGCCCACCGATTCGGCCTACGCGGACACCTTCTGGGGCCAGACCTTCAGCTTCGAGCGCTCGCCCTGGCTCACGGTCTCGCGCGGGCACGACCGCACGGGCGTCGACATCGCGGTCCCGCACGTCGGCACGATCACCGGCAAGGTCCTGCTCGCCGGTGCGCCCGTCCGTGGTGCCACCGTCCAGATCTTCGGCGGGCACTTCCCGCTCGAGGTGTCGACGGACGCGAGTGGTGCGTTCTCCGCCCCCGTCTCACCGACGTCCCTCCAGGTCGACGTCGACGCCCGCAGGACCGCAGGACCGTCCGCGGACACGCTCGTCACCTACAACGGCGACGTGGTGCGCCCGAGCCAGGTGCGCACGGTTCGCGTGACGTCCAGGGGGACGAGCGCGACGACGGTGAACCTCGTGCCCGCCGCCGTGGTCACCGGCCTCGTGGTCGACAGCGGCGGCCGTCCGGTCGAGCGGGCGTCCGTGACCGCGACGAACACCACCCGCGCCGGCCGTGACTCCGTCTACACCGACAGCGCCGGACGGTACCGGCTCACCGGCCTGGCGACCGGCCCCGTGCGACTCAGCGTGGACAAGGCGGGGGCAACCGCGTCAAGGACGGTGACTCTCACCCAGGGCACAACGGTGGCGGCTGCCACCCTCACGCTCCCGCGCTCGCCCGGCGTAGGTACGGTCCGGATCACGGCCAAGGGATACGGGTGCGTCTACTTCGTGCCCGCCGTCAACCGCAAGGGCTGCCAGCGCGTGAGCTCGGCCGGCAAGGTGACGGTCGGGTCCGTGCCTCCGGGCACGTACCGCGTCAGCTTCGGCACCACGAACAGCTACCGCACGGTCAAGGTCTCGGCCGGGAAGACGACGTCCCTCGTCGCGCCCAAGCGCGGCAGGTCGACGACGCTGAGCGGGACGGTCGTCGGGCCGACGGGCAAGCCCGTGGCCCGCCAGCAGGTCAGCATCCGGAACCGGTTCGGCGTCGAGGTCGCGGTTCTCACCACGGACAGCCACGGCCGGTTCCGCTCGAGCTCGATCGTCGTGAGCGGGCAGTACGCCGTGCGCACGCAGTCCTTCGACTCGTCGACCACCAACGTGCTCGACGCGGGCCGGCACATCACGGTCCGCGCGGGCACGCCGATCAGGGTCGCGACGATCCACAAGACGCGGGGCGCCGTGCTGACGGGCACGGTGGTCGACTCCGCGGGCAAGCCGGTCCGAGACGCGTACGTCTACGTGGGTGCTGGCTACGGTGACGTCCCGACGACTGACTCGAAGGGCCGCTTCACGATCCGCGGCGTGACGAGCGGCAAGCACTGGGTGCACGTCCGCGACCCGTGGACCGGCGGGTTCCACAACGCCGATGCACTGGTCACCGCCGTCGTGGGGAGCACCCGGACGGTCCCGCGGTTCGTCCTGAAGTAGTCGGCGCCGACGCCGGTCGGACTACTACGGCAGCACCGGCGTGAAGTCGACGTACGCCGAGCGCACGTACCCGGTCGCGGTGTCGTTGAGCGACGTCCGGATGTCGTCGGCGACGTCGGTGTAGTTCACGGTCGTGCCATCGGCCGCGACCGCCGTGAGGGTCTTCGCGGCGCCGCCCTTGTAGCGGGCCGACACCTTCACGGAGGCGACGTTCGCGAGCCCGAAGTAGGCGCGCGCCTGCGCCTGCGTCAGCGTCGCGGTCCACGAGCGGTAGGTGTTCCCGGTCGCCGGGTCGAGCGACCAGTGGTCGTCGACCGACTGCTCGTAGGGGACGCCGCTGCCGCCCCACGCGTCCTTGGCCGAGATCGTCGCGCCGCCCGACGACGACGCGTAGTGGGTCGCGATCGGCTTGCCGTCGTAGGTCACCAGCAGGCCCGACGTGGCAGACGTGCCGGAGACCGTCGAGTTGACCGCGGCCTGCCAGATCTTGCCGTAGTAGCCCTTGCTGCCCTCGTTCTCCTTCTTCCAGCCGACGAAGTTCTGGTCGCGCGTGTCGTCGACGAGGTTGCACGAGCACCACGACTGCGTGCCCGCGTCGTACTTCAGCTTGGCGTACGAGCGGGCGGTGATCGCCTGGGCCGCGAGAGCAGCGGGCCCCTTCACTCCCCACGACGACGGCATCTCGCCGATGCCGTAGAGGTACTCGGTGTTGAGCAGGAGGTCGTTGACGACGTTGATCTTGCCGCCGACCGACCGCACCGTCAGGCGACCGTGCCGGTAGGAGCCCTGCGCGCCCGCGACGGTGGCGTAGGTCTGCGTGGTCGACTTCGGGTGGTAGTAGGTGGTCGAGTCCCAGTGCAGGCGCAGGACCGAGTCCTCGGCGACCGCCTTGCCGTCGATCGATGCCCGGACGTTCTCACCGACGACCGAGAAGACGACCTCCTGGTCCGAGGTGCCGTACGCAGTGGTCATGCCGGCGGTCCCCGTCGCGGGATCGATCTGGTTGTTGCGGACGCGCCAGCCGCCGTCGTGCACGTCGATCGCGACCGAGGTCTTGCGGTCACCGGCGGACGAGGTCTTGCCCGGCCCGAACACCTGGACCTGCAGCGGGCTGGTGGGCATCACGGTCGGCGTCACTGCGACGCCCGTGTAGTAGTGCTTGACGATCTCGGTCGCCGAGTACCCGTCGAGCGCCATGCCGTACGCGCCGTACTGCGACATCCCGATGCCGTGGCCCCACCCCGAGCCCTTGATCGTGAACGCCGTGGGGATCACGACCTTGACCGTCACGGTCACCGACGGGCTCGACGTCGAGCCGGCCAGCAGTCGGTACGTCCGCGTGGCCGCGGGCTTGATGGCCACGGAGCCCACGCCGTCGGCGACCTTGACGCTCGCCGCGGTGCTCCAGGCCCCCGAGCCGCTCCGCTGCTGGAGGGTGATCGTGCCGTTCGCCTTCTTGCCCGCCGCGTACCAGACGACCGACGCCGTCGTGCTCGTGCCCGAGCTTGGCAGCGAGGTCGCGGAGAACTTCAGCGACGCCCAGTCACGGTCGACGGTGACCGTGCGGCTCGGGCTCACGACGGAGTAGCGCACGAGGCGGTAGGTCGTCGTCGACGTCGGCGCCACCGTGAACGTGGAGCCGGCAGCGGCGACGGCCACGGTCTTGACCGTCACCCACGAACTGCCCGAGCGACGCTGGAGGACCAAGGGACGGGCCACCTTCGCGCCGCCGATGACGACCGATGCGGACATGGTCGCGGACGAGCCCACCTTGATCGACGCCGACGTCGGTCCGAACGTGATCCAGCTGCGCACCACGGTGACGCGCTTCGAGGCGCTCGTGTGGGCGGAGCTGCGCAGCCGGTACGTCGTCGACGCGGACGGCTTGATCGTGACCGAACCCTTGCCCTTGACGAGCTTGACGGTCGCGACCTTGATCCAGGACGTGCCCGACCTGCGCTGGAGCGAGACGCTGCCCGTCGCTCCCGTGCCCTTGGTGAACCACGTCGCCTTCATCGTCGCGCTCGACCCGAGGTGCACGGATGCGGGAGCCGTCAGCGTGTAGGCCGTCGTCGCCGCCTGCGCCACGGTGGGCGCGGCGACAGCCAGCCCGGTCAGGGCGAGGACCGCGACGACGACGGACGTGAGCATCCGTGTGGCACGAGTGAACTGCTGACGACTCCGGTGGCGCATGGATGCCACTGTGACACGCTCCTTGTCCTGCTTCCAACACCCGCGAGCTTCTCGTCGCCCGCGACATCATCGACGCACGGACGGCCGCGGCGGCGAAGGCGCGGCGATACTCGCATGGACGATCGCTGCGCAGTGACGCATGATGTCGGTTGCCAGAGCGACCGGCCCCGGAGGAATGCTGTGATCACGAGACCACGTCGGCTCGCCGCATCGATCGCGATCGCGTTCGCTGTCGCCTTGACCGCGATCCTGCCGGCCACGGCAGCGCCGTCATCGAGCGGCGTCGTCGCCGCGGCGCCCGCCAAGCCGCGCATCACGAGCCAACCTCAGTCCAGCCTCGCGGTTCCGGGGCGTCACGCGGCGATCGTCGTGACTGCCACCGGGTCGGGCCTGCGGTACTCCTGGCAGCGGCGCGACCCCGGGCACGCGTGGTCAACCGTGCGCGGTGCGACGTCGCGCCGGTACTCGCCGACGGCGCTCGCGTCGGCCCCGCTTCGTGAGTACCGCGTCACGGTCTCGAACGCGGGCGGCACGGTGCGCAGCCGCGTCGCGACCGTGTTCGCTGTCTCCTGCTTCGGCGCGGGCTCGATGACTCCGGCGCTCGCCGGCTGCCCGACGCCCGACCTCGCGAAGATGCTCGTGCCTGCGCCGCAGGACGTCGGCAGGGACTACGGCGGCCTGAGCAACTGCTGGGCCGACAACGACACGACCACGCTGCGGCGCTGCACCTTCCCCTCGACCGGACCCCGCAAGGGGGTGCCGCACCTGGCCCTGGTGGGCGACTCGCACGCGCGCATGTACCTGCCCGCGCTGCGCTGGCTCGCGGACCGCGGCGAGCTCACGTTCGACACCTACCTCAAGGGCTCGTGCGCCTGGTCGACCACACCGCCCGTGCGCGGCGTCATCGGGACGACGTACCAGCGTGAGTTCACCGCGAGCTGCGCGACCTGGCGCAAGAAGCTCGCCGCACGCCTGATCCGCACACCCGGCGAGTACGACGGGATCATCACGGGTGCGTACCACAACACGCGCTTTCTCTATCCGTCGAGCGTCAAGACCCAGGCGCAGCGGAACGCCTACCGGCGCGCCGGCGCCGTCGCCGCGTGGAAGCCGGTGCTCAAGCGAGGCGTGCCCGTCTTCGTCATCCGCGACAACCCGGTGCCGGGCAAGCCGACGGCGGACTGCTTGCTGGGCAAGGGCAAGTCGGACCCCCGCAAGTGCGCCTTCACCAAGGCGTTCGGCACCAAGACCTACGACCCGCTGCCCGGCGCCGTGGCCCAGGCGCCGAAGGGGGCTCATCTCGTCGATCTGACGTGGCGCTTCTGCACGTCGAAGACCTGCCCTGTGGTCATCGGCGGCGCGAACGTCTACCGCGACGAGCACCACGTCTCGGTGACCTACACAGAGACGCTCGCGCCCTACATCTGGCGACTCGTGAGCCGGTACATCCCGACCCAGTAGCCGCCGGTCAGATAACGGGCGGCCGTCCGTACGCCGTCATCCGCACGACGGTCCGCCACGAGATGATGCGGACGTCGCCGGGGTCGTTGGCGAAGCCCTCACGTACGCCCGCGAACCAGATCCGCAGCGCGGGCAGGTCGGACCTGTCGCGCAGCACCTGCACCGCCGTCCAGGTCCCGAGGTAGAGGGGCCGCAGGACGACCGGCAGGTTGCGCCGCGCCAGCCACACGCGGTTGCGGCCGTTGAGCCGCTGCGACACGGCGTGCCGCGACGGGTCGGTCGCCGGGTGGTGCATCTCGACGTCACCCATGTGCCAGACCTCGAGGCCCTGGTCCCACACGCGCCACGCGAGCTCGATCCCCTCGTGCGCGTAGAAGAACTCCCCCGCCCAGCCGCCGGCGGCCTCGAACGCGTCGCGGCGCACCGCGGTGACGCCTTCGGTGACCGAGAAGATGCGGCTCGAACGCGTCGGGTCCCCCTTGCGCAGCCGACGCACCCACCGGCCCGGCGGCTCCGAGCCGTCGGTGGTCGTGAGCAGCGCCTGCGCCATGCCGAGCGACGGGCGCCGCGCGAAGCGCTCCGCCATCGTCCGCAGCGCCGTCGTGGACGGGATCACCGCGTCGTCGTCGAGGAAGAAGATCACGTCGCCGTGCACGCGCGCGGCGCCGACGTTGCGTCCCTCGGGGATGCCCAGGTTGTCCGGCAGGCCGATGCCACGGGCGCCGTCGGGCAGCCCCACCGGGTCCCAGCCGTTGCCGACCACGAGGACGTCGAGCTCGACGCCCTCCTGCGCGAGCGCCGAGCCGACCGCCTCGGCCAGCTCGACGGGCCGGTTGCCCATCGACAGCACGACGACGCCGATCGACGGCAGCGTGACCGCGCGGCTCACGGGCGGAGCCTCGCGGACGTCAGGATCGCGGTGACGTGGCCGAGGCCCGTCACCACGACCGCCACGATCAGCCCGATCAGCGTCCACCGGGTCACGTCGTCGCCCCCGACGATCGCGTCGGCGATCGCCGCCACCGCGATGACCGTCGCGAGCTCGACCGCGTGGAACAGGCGGTGGAACGGCACGAACCGCGCCGCACGGCGCAGGCGGGCCACTCCCCCGACCCGGGGAGCGGCGACCTCGGCTGCGTCCTTCGCGGGCGGCAGGCCGCCCTGCGCGCGCGACGACACGACGAGGTCGTTCACGACCTTGTTGAGCAGCAGCAGCGTCGCGAACAGGCCGCCCCACGTGGTCCACACGAGGTTGTCGCCGATCGCGTCGAAGCCGCCCGCGGCACGGACCCCGAGGGCGAGAGCGATCAGCGCCTCGGTCGTGTAGTGCGCGAGCTTGTCGATGAAGATGCCGACGGGGCCTGTCGTACGCCGCCAGCGCGCGACCTCGCCGTCGGACGAGTCGACGACCATCTGGAGGTGGGTGAGCACGACGGCGAGCACGGCGAAGCCCCAGCCAGGGACGGCGACCGCGACCGCGGCCACCCAGCCGATGGCGAGCATCAGCCACGTCACCGCGTTGGCGCTCATGCCGAGCCGCAGCGCGGCGAGCGTCAGGTAGGGCGAGATCCGTCGGCCGTAGACGTCTGCCGTCCAGTGCTCGGCGTTGCGTCGCTTGCGGATCGAGTCGGGCTGGCCGACGCGGCGGATGTCCGCGACCGTCGGTCGCGCGTGGGGTGTCTCCTGGGTCATTCCTGTCCTCGTTCGGCGCGCAGGGCGTCGCGCTCGCGCACGACACGGTCGCACTCGGCGACGAACCTCGCGGTGGCACCACCGACGGTGCCGAAGTAGTACTCGATCAGCTCGACGCGTCGAGCGGCGGTCGGGTCCTGCTCGACGTGCTCGACCGCGAGCGCGGGGGCGTTCGCCACGTGCCTCGCCCGCAGGCGGGGCACCGTGTCGAGCAGGCGCGTGGACGCCACGTCGGCGGCGCCCGGCGGAACCGTGACGATCATCGGTCGGCCCGTCGCGAGCCAGTCGAAGGCGATGGCCGAGACGTCGGTGACCAGCACGTCCGCACCTTCGAAGGTGCGGTACGGGTCCGAGCCGGCGTCGACGCGGTTGCCCGGCCCCGCCGCGGCCAGCGACGCGCGGATGCGTTCGTCGGCGGCCGCGTAGCTCGCGTCGGAGACTCCCGTGCGCGGGTGGGGCCGGTAGACGACCCTCAGCCGCGGGTCGGCGACCAGCGCCGCGACGAGCCGTTCGCCGTGGCTGACCACCGACGAGTAGGCGCTCGACCCCTGGCCGCCCTCCCACGTGGGCGCGTACAGCACGACGATCGGCGCACCCTCGCTGCGCGCGCGCGGGCCGGTGGCGATCGCGTCGAGCTGCGGACGACCGATGGGGACGACGTGCGTCGGCGCGTCGAACCGCATGAGCTGCCCGGCGAACCGGTCCACCGCACCCTGTCCGGCCACGAACGCGTAGTCGTAGGCCTTGACCAGGTTCGACGCGGCGACGCGCTTGTCGCTCTCGCCGTGCGAGACGTAGACGTGCAGCGCGCTCGGGATGCGCAGCGCGGTGAAGTTGCCGACGTCGTGGCCGACGTAGCAGAACAGAGCCGTGTCGGAACGCTCGGCCATCGCGTCCAGGGTCGCGCTGCGTCCCACGGTCACCACCGGCAGCCGCTGCTCGCGGGCGACCGCGCGCGCCACGCGCGAGTCCGCGCAGACGACGAGCACGCCGTGCGCCGCGTCGAGCGCGCGCAGCGGCGCGTACCACTGGCGGAGCTGGTAGAGGTTCTGCGAGGTGCCCGCGAAGTAGACGAACACGCGCTGCTCGAACGTCCGCCCGAGCAGGGCGGCGTCCTCGCCGAGCCCGTCCGGCATGCCCGCGGGGAGCCATCCCAGGCGGCGCAGGGCGATGCCGCCCCACCCGCGGACACGTCGGCGCACGCGCGCCAGGTCAGCTACCACGCGGCTCAGACGTGCTCGTTGGCGCGCTCGAGGTCCTCGTCGAAGTCCACCTCGACGGCCCACAGGTCGGAGATGTCGACAGGCACGAACCGGAGCCCGTCCTGCTGGATCGCCACCTCGATGCCGCGCTCGAAGTAGTCCTGGTCCCCGACCTCGTCGAGCCGGGCGATCAGCGCGGCCTTGTCCTGGGCGGAGACGTAGTTGATCCCGACGGCCTCGCCGAGCGCGTCGACGACCTGCTTGGAGAGCTCGTCGATGAAGCCGTCGGCGTCGACCGTGTACTTGACCTCTTCCTCGGCGACCTTGGCGGTGTTGACCGAGACGAGCGAGCGCTCCGCCTCCAGGTACGGCTTGAGGCGCTCGAGGATCGCAGGGTCGAACACGACGTCGCCGTTGAGCCACAGCACGCCGCCGTCGCCGGACGCACGCAGCACCCGCAGGAGGCTCTTGGAGGTGTTCGTGCGGTCGAACTCCTCGTTGTAGACGAACAGCGAGCGCGGGTGCGCCTCGAGGATCATCTCGAGCTTGAACCCGACCACCGTGTAGAGCTGCACGTTCGCGAAGGCACCGCGGATCTTGGAGACCTGCTGGTCCATGATCGTCTGGCCGTCGCGCAGCGGCGTCAGGGGCTTGGGGAACGGGCGCCCCAGCCGGGTACCCATTCCTGCGGCGAGGATCGCGACCTGTGTCGTCATCGAGAAGCTGCTCCCTGTTCAGGTGGGCGTCGCGGCGAGTTCGTCCGCCTCGAAGGATCGTAGTCGCACGACCGGTTCAGCCGCGCAACGTGCCTTCGACGAGCGCACGCCACCTCCGGCGATGGCGCCGGACCGACCGCGTCCACCGCACCCGCCTCGCCCACAGCCCCATGATCCGTGCCCGTGTGCCGTGCGCGAGCAGGTCGGACATCGCGGCGGCCAACGCGTCGACGTCGCCGTCGCGTACGAGCCGGCCGTCCCGGCCGTCGCTGATCATGTCGCGCGGCCCGTACCGGTAGTCGTACGACACCACCGGCGTCCCTGCCGTGAGCGACTCCAGCATGCTCAGGCCGAACCCCTCGGTCTGAGACGTGCTGACGGAGAGCCTGCCGCGACGGAACGTCGCGACCGGGTCGTCCGTGAACCCGGGGAAGTCGACGCGGTCGGCCACGCCGAGCTCGGCGGCGAGGCCCTCGAGCGCGTCGCGGTCGGGTCCCGTGCCCCAGATCTCGAAGCGAGCCGCGGGCACCGCCGTGCACGCGACGGCGAAGGCGCGCAGCGCGTGGTCGAGGCGCTTGACGTCGACGAGACGCGTGACGACCACGACGACCGGCGGGCGGTGCACGGCGTCACGGACGCGGCGCGCCAGGCGCCGACGCGCACCGCTGCTCGCGACCGGGTAGCCGACGGTGACCATCGTCCGGCACCGGCCGTAGTGCCGTTCCACGTCGGCGCGCTGCTCGTCGGTGAGGATCACGACTCTCGAGAAGTCCGCCGCGTGCCGCAGCGCCCAGTCGTTGTACGTCCAGACGGACTGCGGGTCGTCGTACGGCGGGTGCAGGTGGTTGCTGTGGATCGAGGCGATCGTGCGCGTGCCACCCGGCGGAAGGTGCGGGTTCAGCACCGCCACGTGCCCGTCGTACGCCCTGGCCTCCGACATGAAGACGGTGCCGCCGTCGCGGGGCTCCGCCAGGCTGGCGATCCAGCGGTACTCGAGCTCACGCACGGCGACGTGCTCACCTGCGGTGTCCGCGGGGCCGCCGATGACCCGCGTGCTCGTCTCGCCGTCCTGCGCGACGCGCTCGTCGGCGAACAGGCGACCCGCCGCAGTGAAGCGCTGCCGCGTCCGAGGCAGTCGCGTGCCGGGCCAGAACGTGGTCCACACCCGCTCGTTCCCGGCCCGGTCGTAGTTCACGTGGACGACCCGCTCGCCGTCCTTCCACTCGTCGCGGTAGTTCAGCGAGCCGTCCTCGTGCAGCACGTAGCGCTGCTCGAGGACGTTGCCCTCGCCCCGGCGCTCCCAGTCCGTCTTGCCCTCGCGTGGGACGAGGTCCGGTCCGGGCTCGAAGACCACGCGCTCGCCAGCGGCGTAGACCAGTTCGTCGGCGAGGTACTCGGCGAAGTTCGCGACCCGCACGTTCGGCGGGGCGTGCGTCCGGTCCAGCCACGACTGCGCGAGCTCGTCGTAGTTGAGCCGGTGGTTGAAGGTCAGCAGGGTGCACGACGCGTAGAACGGCGCCAGCTCGGCGGCGCGCAGGAACGCCGCGCGCGTGCGTCCACCTGAGTCGCCGCTGAACGAGCCGACGACGAGGTACAGACGTGTAGCACCCCCTGCGGTCATCCGATCAACCCGCCGTCCGCAGATCGGCGCCCAGCTTGTCCCACAGGTACGGGGTCAGCGTCTTGATGTACGTCGAGGTGACGTGGTGCTTGTCGCGGTAGACGTTCGCCCCGCCGATCACCACGGGGCAGGTCGTCGAGTCGCAGTACATGTCGGTGAGATCGACGAGCTGCGCCCGTCCATCGCTGCGCGCGACGGCGCCGACCTGTGGGTCCGGGTGCTCGAGTGCGTGCTTGCGCGAGAGGTCGCAGACCGCGTGGTCGTCGCGCCCGTCGGTGCGCAGGCACTCGTTGGGGTCGTTGCCCGGGATCGGGTTGTCGCGGACGGCGATGACGGGGATGCCCGCGTCCATGACGGGCGTCCAAGCCTCGAGCGACCCGTCCTCGCGGTAGGCGTCCTCGTCGACGCCCTTGGGCGTCCGCAGCGGCTGCACCGAGTAGCCCGTCGTCACGACCGCGTCGTACTCGCCCGGGTTCTTGAGCAGGCGCGCCTCGAGGTCCGAACGCCACGACTCGCACGTGGCCAGGACGCTGTCGTCACCCTTGTCCGGCAGCGCGGTCGACCACGCACAGCTGCCCTTGATGTAGGTGTCGACGGTGATCTTGCCCTCCGCGGCAAGCTGGACGAAGCCCGGCAGCCACGCGTAGGCGTGGGAGTCGCCGACGAGGGCGATGTGCGGCACCGACGGGTTGGCACCCTTGGTCGGGAACGTGCAGGAGCGCAGCTCGGACTCGGTCTGCCCGACCCAGCACTTGCCCAGCCCCGCGGTGTCGCTGCTGACCCGCGACGGGTCGGGGACGACCATCTTCGCGAGCGCAGGCGTGGGGCAGTCGGGCTTGGCCGGGTCCATCGAGGGCGCACCGAAGCAGTCCTCCTGGGTGTGGGCGACGACCTTCTCCTCGGCGACCGCGGCCCGGGCGTCGGCCTGTGCGGCACGGGTCATCCACACGCACCCTGCGGCCAGCACGAGCATCGCGACGAGCATCAGGACGAACGTGTTCCGCGGCCGGCGGATGCCCCAGCGCGAGGTGGTCCGGACGGGGTCCTCTACCCACCGCTTCGTCATCCAGGCCACCACGAGCACCACGGCCAGCAGGACGAGCTTGGTGCTCGCCCCCATCGCGTGGCCGAGCACGAACGGCAGGATGACGATCGGCGGCCAGTGCCACAGGTACGTCGAGTACGAGATGTCGCCGAGCACCTGGACGGGCCGGACCGCGAGCAGGCGGCCCGGCGACCAGGCGACCGGAGGCGACCCGGCGCAGATGACGGCCACCGCACCGAGCACGGGGACCAGCGCGGCGGTTCCGGGGAACGGCGTCGCCGCGGTGAACGTGACGGCACCCCAGCCGATGAGCGCGATCCCCGCCCACGACGTGAGCGCGCGCAGGACGGCGAGGCGCTCCCAGCGGCTGACGAACGCGGGCGAGGCGACGACGAGCGCGAGGATCGCACCTGCCCCGAACTGCCACGCACGCACCGGCGTCACGAAGTAGGCGCGCGCCGGGCTGGTCTCGGTGAGGTGCAGCGAGTACACGAAGCTGGCGACGGTCACGACGCCGAGCACGGCACCGACGAGCACGCCGGGCCGACGCCGCGCGCGCAGCGCGAGGGCCAGGCCGACGGCCACGAGCAGCGGCCAGACCAGGTAGAACTGCTCCTCGACCGAGAGCGACCAGTAGTGCAGCGCCGGGGACGCGGCGTTGTCGGCGGCGAGGTAGTCGACGGAGTCCGCGGCGAGCACCCAGTTCAGGACGTAGAAGCCGGCAGCCCCGATCTCCTTCGCGTACTGCTCCCACATCGCCGCAGGAACCCACACGACCGTGGCGACGAGGCTCGTCGCGAGCACCAGCAGCGACGCGGGCAGCAGTCGGCGCGCGCGGCGGGCCCAGAACTGCGCGAGCTGCACGCGTCCGGCCCTCTCCGACTCGCGCAGCAGGTGGCCGGTGATGAGGAACCCGGAGATCACGAAGAAGACGTCCACGCCGATGTAGCCGCCCGTGAGCCGCTTGGGCCACAGGTGGTAGAGCACGACGAGCATGACGGCGATCGCGCGAAGGCCCTGGATCTCGGACAGGACGGTCGTCCGTGCGCGGCCCTCGGTCGCCGGGGCGAGCGTGGCGACGGGAGGCGTCGAGACCATCAGCGTACCCCCTGCGGCGAGCGCTCACGGATGACGCTGTCGGCAGCGTCGAGGAAGCGCTGCATCGAGGCTCCAGGGGTCGTGTCGCCGAAGAAGTCGCGCACGAGCGCGACGTAGGCGTCGTCGGTCTCGGCGAGCCGCGCAGCAACGACGTCGGGCACCTGCGCAGCCTCGGCGCGGTCGAGCAGGGGCAGAGCGGCGACGAGCTCGGAGCCCTCGAGCGACGCCTGCGGCGCCGCCGGCCGGGTCAGCACGAGGGGCTTGCCGGTCGCCAGCCAGTCGTACGCGACGGCGGACACGTCGGTGAGGCAGACGTCCGCGGCCGCGAGGTGCCAGCCGAACGGCGAGTCGGTGTCCACGAGGTGCGCCGCCGACTCGTCGGCCGAGTTGGCGGCCTCCAGCGCGGCGACGACCGCGCGGTGCGCTGCGGCGTACGTGGGGTCCTGCACGCCCGTGCGCGGGTGCGGGCGGTACAGCACCCGGTAGCGGCGGTCGGCGGCGAGCGCGGCGACCATCGCCGGCCCGTGGGACACGAGCGACGAGTACTGCATGCTCGGGCGGTCGCCCTCCCAGGTGGGTGCGTAGAGCACCACCACGCGGTCGTCGTCCGGCAGGTCGGGGCCGGACGCGACGACGTCGACCTGCGGGCGACCGATCTGCACGAGGCGCTCGACGGGCAGCCCGTGGATGCGCGACTCGATGCGGCGCACGGCGGCCGGACCGGCGACGAACACCTGGTCGTAGGCCTTGAGCTGGTTCGACACCATGTACGCCTTCTCCGACTCACCGTGCGAGACGAAGATGTGCGCGGGCTCGGCGAACCGGAGCGCCGCGAAGTTGGCCTGGTTCTGGTTGACGTACAGCACCGCGCCGACGCGCTGCGTGCCGAGCCAGGTCTCGATCTCGCCCATCGTGCGCAGCAGCAGGACGGGCAGCGGGCACTCGGCCAGCAGCAGCCGCGCCGCGTCCGGCTGACGGGTGACGACCACGACGGGATGCTGCTCCGAGAGGCGGCGCAAGGGCTCGTACCACTGCCGCACCTGGTACGCGTTCACGGCGCCGTCGGGGAAGTAGACGATCGCCTCGACGGACCCCGCGGGGACCAGCGGCTGGCGTCGCAGCTCGTCGGCGACGGCACGGCCGTCGCGCAGCAGCGCGAGCGACGACCGGGCCTTGAGCGCGAGGGCTCTCAGCTCATGGAGCAGGGACACGTACGGGACTCCTCGGCGGGGCGGAACGACGGCCCAAGGTTACCTGCGCCGATCAGTAGTCCGGCTCGGCGTAGAACACGACCGACGACAGGTAGCGCTTGTGGATGTAGACGCCTCGGTGGTCGTTGAACACCGGGGTCGTCGACGAGTTCCCCTCCAGCACCGTGACCCGGCTGCCGCTGACGCTCAGCACGAGGCCGACGTGGCTCGGCGTGTTCGGCTCGCCGTTGCGGAACGCGAAGATCGCCAGGGTCCCGGCCCGCGGCTTGTGCGTCTTCGAGCCAGGCTTGTACGTCAGCAGGTTCTTCTTCACCGCCGCGACGAAACCGTCGTAGGTCGTCCTCTTCGGCACGGCACCCGGGTTGCCCGACGCCGCCGCGACCCACGACTGGAAGACGCTGCACCACGCGTTGTGGGCGCCGATCCACGCGTTGTACTTCGAGTTGCGCCAGGACGGCTCCTTGTAGCCGACCTGCGAGCGCGCGGTCGCGATGTACTGGGCTCGCTTCGTCGTGCCCGCCTGGTAGTGCGCCTTCGCCGTCGTCGCGCTCGCGTAGGCCGCCACCTTGCTGAACTGCTGCGTGCAGCCCGACTCGATGAGCGTGCACGTCGCGTCGGCGCGCGGGACGCCGAACTTCCCCCGCACGCCGCCCTCCTTGACCAGCCGGTCGCGGATCTTGCCGGGCACG
Organism: Brevundimonas sp.; assembly: GCA_039207135.1. Taxonomy (GTDB): domain Bacteria; phylum Actinomycetota; class Actinomycetes; order Actinomycetales; family Cellulomonadaceae; genus Cellulomonas. Next base: position 20,499 of record JBCECL010000028.1, on the reverse strand, counting down.
AACCACGTGCGCAGCGCGCCCGACCTGCGGACCTCGACGAGCATGCCCTTCGTGTAGTTCCGGTACCGCACCGAGGTCACGGCCTTGTCCGCCAACGTGCTCGACGACGAGAAGTGGGACGTGCCGCTCTTCGACGAACCGAGCCGCGAGCCGAGCAGCTTCGCCCTGTCCTCGAGCGTCCTGGCGCCGACGGTGTACCGGGCCGTGACGATGGGGCTGCGCGTCGCGACCGTCGACGAGGTCGAGCCGGCGCGCACGTAGAAGCGCGTCGTGACGGCCGTCGGCTTGACCGGGAAGGAGTACGTGCCGCTCGACGACGTCTTCGTCGTCGCGAGCACGGTCCACGCCGTCGAGCCGGCCTTCTGGGCGCGCAGCCCGATCGTCGCACCGGCCCAGATCTTGCTCCCCTTGTGCACGGTGCCCGTGAGCCAGATCGACTCCCCCGACCTGAAGCTGGTCGCGCTCACCTTCGTCGACACCTTCACGGTCGCGGCGGAGGCAGGAGCAGCCACGAGGACAGGCGCCACCGCGACGAGGAGCCCGATCGCGACGATGACGTACCGGCGCACGATCAGTACTCCGGGTAGGCGTAGTAGAGCGCCCAGGAGCGTGGTCGCTCCTTGGCGTACACGCCTCGGCCCTGGCCGCCCGTGCCCGGCGTGCTGGTGTTCGCCTCGATCGTCTCGATCGTGGACGCGTGCACCTTGGTGACCAGGCCGACGTGCGTGGCTGCGGTGCTGCCGTCCGTGATCGTGTCGAAGAACACCAGCGCACCGACCTTGGGCGTGTGGCCGAGCTTCTCGTGCGCGCGGACGTCGGCGAGGAACTTGGCCCAGGTCGCGTGCTTCGGGATCACCCCGGGGTTCCCCGAGGCGACCGCGGCCCAGGACTGGAAGACCGAGCACCACGCGCCGCGGTGGCCGACCCAGACGTTGAACTTCGAGTTGTTGTACGACTTCTGCAGGTAGCCGAGCTGCGATCGTGCCGCGGCGATGACCTCGGTCTTGCGTCCCGTGCCCTTGGCCACGACACCCTTGGTGTGCTTGTTGTCGTAGATCGAGCCGTGCGTGAAGCGCTGGACGCACCCGCTCTCGAGCAGCCCGCACTTCGGGTCGGCGATCGGGACGCCGAGCGAGCCCTTCGGGCCGCCGCTCTTGCGGTAGGCGCTGAGGATGTCGCCGTAGACGAACCAGGTGCGCGTCGCCGCACCCGAGACCTGCACGAGCATGCCCTTGCCGTACGAGCGGTAGGTGACGTGGTCGCCCGCGAGGGTCGCCTTGGTGGTCGCTCCGCTCGGTGCGCCGAGCCGCGACCCGAGGATGCTCGCTCGCGCCGACAGGACCCGCGCACCCACCGTGAGGTCGACCGTCCGCGACGGGCTCGCGTCGGCGGCGCGCGACGACGTGGCGAGCACCCGCGCGCGGTACGTGAACTCCTTGGCCGGGCGCTGCCGCACGGAGTACGTGCCGGTGCTGCTCGTCGTCGACGTCGCGACCGTGCGCCAGGCACCGCCGTGGTAGCGCTGCTCGACGACCACCTTGCGGTGCGCGCTCGCCTTGCCGGCGGCCGTGACCTTGCCGGTGAGCCAGACCATCTCGCCGTAGCGGATGGACGAGCTGCTCAGCGTGAGGGTGGTGGTCGACGGTGTCGCCGCCTCGGCGCGTGGGGCGGGCAGCACCGCGGGGAGCGCGGCTGCCAACGACGTGACGGCGGCGACGGTCAGGAGACGGCGGTGTCGGCTCTGCATCGCCCCACGGTGCACATCGAGACCGCCGTTCGCAACCGCGCGCGCTAGGCGTTCGTCGCGACCCTCGCGACCAACGACGTCGGAGCGGGCCCCACGACGTCGCCGAAGAAGGCGTCGAGGACCCGGTCGCTGGCGCCTCCGTCGTCGAGCGGACCGTACGTCTGCCGGAACTCCGCGAGCTTGTGCTCGTACGGCGGCCAGCGGTCCTCGAGCGCGTCGAGGGTGGCGATGAGCTCGGCGTTCGTCTCGGCGATCGGTCCGGGCACCTGGGTGTCGTAGTCGAGGTAGAACCCGCGCAGCTCGTCGCGGTACTTGGGCAGGTCGTAGGCGAAGAACACCATCGGCCGACCGAGCGCCGCGAAGTCGAAGAACAGCGACGAGTAGTCCGTGACCAGCACGTCGCTCGCGAGCATGAGCTCCTGCACGTCCGGGTAGTCGGACGCGTCGACGACGAAGTCCGAGCCGCGGAACCGCGCCGGGAGAGCGTCGCGGACGAGCTGGTGGAAGCGGACCACCAGCACGTACCTGTCGCTCAGTGCGGCCTCGAGCCCGTCGATGTCGATCTCGAGCCGCTGCTTCCAGTGCACACCCCGACGCTCGTCGTCGCGGAAGGTCGGCGCGTAGAGGATCAGCTGGCGCTGGTCGTCGGCCAGCCCCAACCGGGCCCGCACGCGCGCCGCGCGCTCGTCGGCCCCGGGCCACGAGAAGACGTCGTTGCGCGGGTAGCCCACCTCGAGCACGTCACCCGTGAACTGGAACGCGCTGCGGAACGCCCGGGTCGCGTACGCGCTGGCCGACAGCAGCACGGTCCAGTAGCTCGTGAGGCGCGCGGCGCGCTTGTGGTAGCCGTCGTCGCGACCGATCATCTGCTCGACGTCGTGCTGCATGCGCTTGAGCGGCGTGCCGTGCCACGTCATGAGGAACTGCGTTCCGGCCGCCTTGCGCATCGGTGCCGGAAAGTTCTGGTTGTTGACCCAGTAGCGAGCGCGCGAGGCGATCCACCAGTAGCTGGGGCTGTGCCGCCGGACCTTGCGGGCACGGGGATCCGTGAACCTCGTCGTCGTGTTGTCCGCCCACACCAGCTGCAGGCCGTGCTCACGCGCCGCGAGCCGCTCGTAGAGGTAGCGCGGCGCGTCGCCGTAGTGGGCGCCGCGGTCGCACTCGAAGAGCACGACGTCCGTGCGGGGCAGCCGGCGCCCCACCCACGCGAGCGCGCGCATCGAGCGGAAGTACGCCGGCCGCCTGCGGAACCAGCGCCAGCCCAGCTGGACCGTCTCGTTGTTGCGCAGCCGCTCGAAGGCGACCTTCGCGTTCCACGCGTGCGCGACGACGTCCTCGATGCGGGCGCAGTTGTTGCGGTCGCGGTAGGCGATGAACGCGTCGGCGTTCGCCTGGTGCTCGGGCGTCATGCTCAGGCCGCGGGCGATCGTCGCCCGCAGGTCGGCCAGGAGGGTCGCGGGCGTCGTCGACACCGGCCCCGGCAGCATCGTGTCGAAGTCGATGTGCGGCGCTCGCGTCTTGACGAGCATCCCGCGGTCGAACTGGAAGAACAGCACCGGCTTGTGCAGGTAGCTGAAGTCCCAGCACACGCTCGAGAAGTCGGTGATGAGCACGGCGCACGTCTTGAGCAGCCGCTGCACGTCGACGTCCTCCTGGCGGACCACCTGCACACGCCCGGACTCGAAGTGGTCGGCGTACTTGCGCATGTTGGGGTGCAGGAGCAGCTTCACGGTCAGCCCCGCGGCGGCGAGCGACTCGTGCAGCGCCGGGTCCTGCAGGAAGCCGTGCCAGTTCGCGTAGTAGTCGCTCGCGAGGAAGGTGTCCTCGCCCATGAGCGAGTCCCGCCACGTCGGCATGACCAGGACCGTGCGCTCGTGCTCCATGTCGTCGTCGAACAGCGTGTCGAACCGCGCGAAGCCCGCGACGCTCACCTGGTGCGGGCGGTAGCCGTAGTCCTCGACGACGATGCGCTTCTCGAGCTCGGACGTCGCGATCCAGCGCTCGGTGGGGCGCTCGGCCGTGCCCTGCCGCCCGTAGTTGAGCGTCACGTTCTTGTTCGCGGTCGGACCGTGCTGCAGGAACACGCGCACGCCGCGGGCCCACCGGGTCACCCGGGGGTCGCGTGACGCGAGCAGGTACTCCGCGTGGTGCGAACCGACGAGCCGCGAGGCCGCCATCGTGTACCGGATGTGCTGGCGAGAGCGCATCGTCACGACGTTGCCGTACTGCGCGACCTTCGCCAGGTCCGGGGACTCGGCGTCGATCACGTAGTACGCGCGGCGGCGCGGCGCGGTCGTGCGCACGTGCCGGAACAGCGCGAACCCGTTGTCCTGCGCCTTGTACGGCACCTCGCCGACGAGCCAGATGCGCGTGAACGGACGCGTGAGGCTGAAGACCCACCCGAACCGCGCCAGGCGCCGCATGTAGCGGTAGTCCCCCGTCGCGTAGCGCTCGAGCCGGTACGACAGGTTGTGCGCCCGGAACGTGGAGTACGGGACGAACAGCGTGGTCGTGCCCGCGACGTCCGTGGTGGCCGAACGCATCCGGCGCCCCCGCCGTCCGCGCGGGACGTGCACCCGCAGACGCCGCTCGTCGGCGGTCCCGGGGTTCGTCACGAGCTGGATGTCGACGGTCTCCTCGCCGGCGGGCATGGCGGTCGCGAGCGAGCGCATGTCCAGCTCACCGGTCGCCGAGTACACGAGCCGACCGTTCTTGTGCGTGCCCGCCTCCGCCTGGAAGGCCGTGGTCACCGGGGCCACGACCCGCTCGCCGGACTGGCGGCCGGTCGCGACCAGGTCCGCGGCCGTGATCGGGCTGTTGCGCGTCGAGAGCTCGAGATCGACCCGGATTCCCCGCGGGGTGCGCCGCAGGGAGTGCGCGACGTGCGCGGGCATGACGTCGGGGTGATCGCCGTAGCGGATCGCCAACGTCCCGGCCTTGGAGTTCTCGACGACGACGGGCACGCCGTCGACGACCGTCCCGAGCGCTCGCTCGGGACGCTCGGTCCGCAGGAAGCGGCCGACGCGGCGGCGACGCTCACGGCCGTCCGGGTGCTCGAGCAGCAGCGTGAGGTCGACATCGTCGTCGGTGACGTCGAGCCGCGCACGAGTCGCCGCCAGGTCGACGTCGAACGCGAACGCCATGCCGGTGCCGGTGCTCGGCAGCTCGAACCCGACGTTGGCCTCGTTGGCCCACAGCTCGAGCGCGCGCACGGTCCACGCGCGCGACTCGTAACGGCCGGAGAGGACCAGGTGAGAGCCCTCGACGTCGTACCGGAGCAGCGCCAGCGGCTCGGTGCGGACCAGGCGGCGCACGCGGCGTGCGACGCGCCCGGGAAGGAGCCGCAGGACGACGCGCCCGGGTGCGGCTACCGCTCGTCGCACCGTCGTTCTCGCGCTAGCCATGGCCCTGCCCCTCGTCGTCCCGCACCGCCGAAGGATAGGCCACGGGCGACGTGCGGCCGAAAGTCGTCGCGACGATCACACCCGAATCGCGAGCGACGTGCGCACCAAGACGCGGCGACGTGAAAGGCTCACCCGACATGGTTCGCGCGGTGCACACGCGCGCGTGCCGCACGAGCAGCGCCGCACGAGCAGCGAGGAGCGCAACAGGGCATGGACGTCGTCGTCACCGGTGCAGCCGGCTTCATCGGGTCGCACGTCGTCGAGGAGCTGTCACGTCGCGGGCACGCCGTGCGCGCCGTCGACTGCATGCTGGACGAGTCGTACGACGCGGGCATCAAGCGCTCGAACTGGGCCGGGCTCGAGGCCCTGCCGGGCGTCACGCGCCTGGAGATCGACCTGCGGACGGCCGAGCTCGACCCGGTCCTCTCGGGCGCGGACGTCGTCGTCAACGAAGCCGGGATCGCCGGCATGGTCCGCAGCTGGGACGAGCTCGACCTCTACCTCGACCTCAACGTCGCGGTCGTCGGCCGGCTCGCCGAGTCCTGCCTGCGCGTGGGTGTCCCGCGCCTGGTCCAGGCGTCGACCTCGTCGGTCTACGGCAAGCACGCCGACGGCGACGAGACCCATCCCCTGCTCCCCGCGTCGCCCTACGGCGTCTCCAACGTGGCCGCCGAGGAGCTGCTCCGCGCGTACGAGCGGGAGCGGGGGCTCGACGTCACGGTGCTGCGCTACTTCTCGGTCTACGGCCCTCGCCAGCGGCCCGACATGGCGTACCACAAGTTCATCGAGGCGATCCTCGACGGCCGCCCCGTCACGCTCTACGGGCGCGGCGAGTACGAGCGGTCGGCCACGTTCGTGTCGGACGTCGCCGCAGGGACCGCGCTCGCGGCCGAGCGCGGGCGCGCGGGCCAGACCTTCAACATCGCCGGCGGCGAGATCATCTCGATCGGCGCGGCGGTCGAGCTCATCGCTCGCGAGCTCGGGATCGCGCCGCAGATCACGTACGTCGACCCGCCCTTCGGCGAGCAGGTCCGGACGTCGGGGTCGTGGTCGGCCGCGGCCGACGCCCTGGGCTACGCGCCCGTCACGGCCGTGGCCGACGGCATCGCCGAGCAGGTCCGCTGGCACCTGCAGCGCCGCGGCTGAGCTCCCGGACCGCTCACCATGTGAACGTCACGGCGTGAACGTCACGGCGTGAACGCGCGCGCCCGGTCCCGGTCGAGCGAGATCGGCCACTCGTGCAGCTCGGACGACCAGTTGTCGAGCTCGTGGACCAGCGGGACCAGCCCGGCCGACCGGAGCGCGAACGGCAGCGAGAGCTGGTCGCGGCGCGAGTACCGCAGGATCTGCGCCCACCACGTCTCCATGGCCTCGACGACGAGAGGGTCGTGGTGCCGCCTGGCGAGCATCCCGCCCCACAGGGTCTGCGCGGTCAGTGCCTCCGGCGCGATCAGCCCGTAGTGCTCGGCCTGCTCCCGGATCCGGGCCGGGTCGTCGAACTTCACGGCGGCGACGGCGTCCATCTCGTCGGCCACGGGCCCCCGGTAGCTGTGCGCCACGAGCCCGAAGGAGACCCCCTCGGGGAGCAGGTGGTCGAGCACGACGGAGGGCGCCTTCGCGAGGCGCACCGAGTTGTCGATGTAGAGGGACACGTCGTACTCGGGCAGGGCGCGGTGCGGCAGCACCTTCGCCCACCGGCTGCTGCGACCCGGGTCTGCCGGGAGCACGCGCGGGACGACGCGAACCTCCCAGTCGTCGCTGCGCAGCTCCGGGTCGTCCGTGAACAGGATCTTGTCGATGTCGTCGCCCGCGAAGGCGGGCTGGGGGTTCGGCCGCTCGTAGCCGCCGAACAGGGCGGTGTAGACGCACCGGCGAGGCGCCTCTCGCACGACCGCCGTGGCCCGCACCGGAGCCGCGACGGGCAGCATCTGGCCCCGCACGGCCGGCCGGACGGACGCGAGGTGCTCGAGGACGGCGTCGATCAGCTGCTCCGCCCTGTGGTGGAACGTGTGCTCCTTGCGGACCATGTCCGCGATCTCGACCCGGCGGGCGACGTCCGGGAACGGGTCCTCGGCCACGAGGCGCGCAAGGTCGGCGGCGTCCTCGTACACCTGGACCGAGCCGCCGAACAGCTCGTCGATCCCCTCGACGTGGTCGCTGACGACCCGGGCGCCCGTGGCGACGGCGTCGAACACGCGGTTCGAGACGAACCCCGCCGCAGCCATGTCGCTCCAGTGGTCGTTGAGCACCACGCCGGCGTGCCGGTACACGACCCCGAGGCTCTCGTTGGGCAGGTACGAGCCCTGGACGTACCTCGCGTCCACGTGGTTCAGCCAGCGCGGGCCCCAGATCTTGACGAACAGCCCGGCCTCGAGCGCGTCCATGACGATCTTGCGAGGCTCGTCCCGCCTGGCCTGCCCCACGAACACGATGTCGTCGTCGCGGGCCACGTCCGGGGCGAGCGGGTGGAAGCGCTCGGGGTCGGTGGCCTGGAGCAGGGGGCGCACCTCGCGGCCCGAACGGGCGGACATCGCGGCCGCCCACGGGATCGACGCGGCGAACACCAGGTCGAACTGCAGCACCTCGTCGACGGTGACGTCCTCCGGGTGGCTGATCACCCACAGGACGTTGACCTTGCCCGGGTGAGGCTGGACCCGGTCCAGCCCGCGGATCACGAGGTTGACGTCGTCGATGGCCGCCTGCGGCGTGGCGTGCGCGCCGTGCCGCGAGGTCACGACCTCCTGCCCGTTGGCACGCAGCGCGTCCGCGAGCGCGGCAATGAAGTGGGTGTCGCCCCACTCGTCGCCCTTGGGTCCGGGGACGGCGGGGTTCTTGATGTTCCACCGCAGCGCGGGGATCACGCGATCGCCCACGGTCGCGCGCCGGGGCTGGCGGACGACCACGGGACGCGGTGCCGGGTACTCCCCACCGGCCGTGGCGATCTGGACGACGTCGAGGCCGAGCGCCGCGTAGTGCCCGAGCTCCGGTCCGGGCATCGCGCCGCGCCACCGGTCGAGGAAGATCCGCCGGTTGACGGTGATGTGCGCCCCGCGACCCGGCGTCTTGCTCTCCAGGTGCTCGACCACGGCGGACGGCTCGACCACGAAGTGGCCCCCGAGGTCGCGGCTCGCCCGCAGGCACAGGTCGATGTCCTCGGAGCCGTTGACGAAGATCGGGTCGAACCCGCGCAGCGCGGCGACGTCCTTCGCGCGCATCAGGAGCGCGGCCGCGGTCACCGCGCTGAACGTGAGCTCGCCGACGCGGGTCGCGTCCTCGAGCGGGTGCCCGGCGATCAGGTGGATCGGCATGGCGTCCGCGACCGGGAAGACGGTTCCCGCGGCCTGGATCGTCCCGTCGGGGTACACGAGCAAGGGCTGGGCGCCGCGGACCTGCTCGTCCTCGAGCCGCGCGACCAGAGGCTCGAGCCACCCCGAGCGCACGAGGGTGTCGTTGTTGAGGAAGCAGACGTACTCGCCGCTCGACGCTGCGAAGCCGATGTTCGAGCCGATGGCGAAGTTCAGGTTTCGAGGGAGTCGGCGGAGCACGACCTGCGGGAACGCGGTCGCCATCGCGACCAGCTCGAGCGACTTGCTCGGCTGCGAGTCGTTGTCGATGACGACGATCTCGAGGTCCTGGTCCGGCGTCTGCGCCACCAGGGCCGCGACGGCCGCCGTGGTCATCTCGTTGTCCTGGTACGTCGGGATCACGACCGAGACCCGACCGGGGACACGCTCGGCCACTCCCGCGACGACGGCCTCCCAGTCGATGTACGCGTTGTCGAGCACCGGGAACTGCCAGTTCTCGTGCTCGGTCGTGGTGATGCGGTCGGCGGCCGCCGCGGCGTCGTCGTAGTCGCACCCGATGAACGGCAGGAGCACCGGCTCGGCGAGCCTGGCGACGCGGATCGCGAAGTCGTGGTCGACCCAGCGGCGAAGCGTCGTGTCGAACCCCTGGGTCGCGCGCGCGACGTCGGCGTCGACGACGAGGACGTTGAGGTCGATGTGATTGACCACCATCAGGTGCCGCAGCCCGCCCCGGTAGGCGCGGAACACGGCGTCACCGCCGTCGCGGACCAGGCGCGCGCCGGCGTAGGCGCTGGTCAGGTCGCCCTGCTGCATGCCCGCGACCATCGTCTCCAGGAAGTGGGGACGCCAGCTGTTGTCGGAGTCGAGGAAGGCGACGTAGCGGCCCGTGACGACCGCCAGCCCGGCGTTGCGCGCGGCGGCGACGCCGGCGTGCGGTGCGGCGACCACGACGATCCTCGGGTCGCGCTCGGCGGCGGCACGCAGCACGTCGAGGGTGTCGTCCTCGGACCCGTCGTCGACGACGACGAGCTCCCACTCGCCCAGCGTCTGCGCCTGCACGGAGGCGATCGCGTCGAGCACCCTGGCGGCGCGGTTCCACACCGGCATCACGATCGACACGAGCGGGCCGTCCACGCCCGAGCGGTCGACCGGGCCCAGGCCGTCGAGCCACCGCTGCTCGGCGTCCTCGTCCCACGTCGTCGACACGCGCGGCTTGGCCAGCATGCGCTGCGCGCGGTTGGTCCGCGCCGCGGCGACGAGCGCCGGCCTCGCGGCGCCCCACGTCACCCGCGCGTCACCGAGGACGCGGCTCACGGGCAGGACCGTGCTGCGGTCGATGTCGTAGAAGAACGCGCGCGCCGCCTCGACGAGGGGCTCCCGGTCCAGGACGGCGAGCTCGTGCTCGTCGTCCAGCGGCAGGGCGCGCGGGTCGAACAGCGTGCTCCACGCGCGGACGACGCCACGCGGCGAGAACAGGTAGTCGACGACCGCGGACAGCTCGCCCTCACGCAACGTGCTGCGGACGTGCTCCGGCATGTACTGCGGGTTGATCAAGGGGTGGAAGTGCAGCAGGCGCTTGGCGCCGAAGCTCAGGTAGTGCTCCGCCGCGACCGTGCGGTTCGGGAACTTCTTGCCGACCTGCGCGCCGTAGAACCCGGCGTCCATGAGCCTGTACGCCACGAGCATGCGCACGCCCGGGCTGGAAGCGGCGACGGGCGTCGCGGCGGGCTTCGCAGGGCCTCGCGCGCGTCGCTTCGCGGCTCGCAGTGCGCGGCGCGCCAGGCGCACCGGTCGTCGCAGGCCTCGGCGGAGCGCGCCTCGCATCGTCGTCTGTCTCCTTGTGCTCGTCGCGCCGCTGGGATTCCCGCGAACCCGGCGCAGTCTAGTGGCCCGAGTTTCGGGCGCTCCCACGCTACGAGCCGATCAGCCGGCTCGGCAGCCCGTCCCAGCGATCGATCACGCGCGTCAGGAACGTCTCGTCGTCCGCGAGCCAGGTGTGCCCACGGTCGTGGCGCGTGTAGACGAACCCCGGCCCACGCGTCGCGTACAGGAGGCCCCCCGCCTGCAGCACCCGCAGCAGCAGCGCGCGATCGACGGAACGGGGCACGGGCCGCCAGCCACCCACCGCCATGAGGTCGGCGGCCGAGAGCAGGATCGTCCCGCCGGCCACCTGCCGCACGTAGGCCTCCGTGCGGAACGTTCGGTGCACCGTCTCGGCACGGCCTTCGAGATGGACGTACTCGGGCTGCTTCCCGACCACCTGCGCACCCGACCACAGGTACGCGCCGACGAGGTCCCAGACGTGCTCGGGCCCGTAGGCGTCGTCGTCGTCGACCTTCGTGACGAGCACGCCGGTCGCCGCGGCGGTCGCCCTCGCGAGCACGTGCCCGAAGAGCTCGTCCGCATCGGCCTCGATGACGTGCGACACCCGGGATCGCGCGGCTTCGTCGAGCTCGCCCAGATCGGGCGCGGGCTGACCGTGCATCGCGAGGACGACGTCGAGGTGCGGGTAGCTCTGCTCCCCCAGCATGGCGAGGGTGCGCAGCGCCGCGTCCGTGCGGCGCGACGTCAGCAGCACGGTGACGGACGGGAACGCCGACGCCCAACCGTTGCGGCGCGCCAGCGCATCACGCACGGCGACGCCGCTGTGAGCCTGGACGACGCGGCGCACCTGCGCGACGGACCGCAGCGTCGTGTCGAGCGCGTCGCCGGGTGCGGCGCCTTCGAGCAGCGCGACGAGCGCCGGGTCGACGTTCCGCAGCGCCTCACGCAGGTGGCCTCCGCCGTGGAGCACCGGCCCCGTCGCGGCGATCTCGACCAGCCGGTCGGCGAGGCCCGGCGTGGCCGGGTCCAGGGCACCGAGGCCGATCGCGTCGATCGGCCGCAGGCGGCGGACCTGGCTCTCGCGCAACGGCACGCCCGCCGCGAAGGTGACGATCGTCTCGCCGTCCGCGCCCAGCACGGACCACGCGCCGTCGGCGCCCGGGGCGAGGGACGCCGAGCTCGGAGCGAGCGCGGGATCGGGTCGACGGCGGCCGACGGGCCGGTGGACGAACAGGTCGATCGTCGGCACCGTGACGAGGCCACCCGCGCGCTCGGTGATCCGCACCTCGGTGGCCGGCGCGTCCGGCCCGTCGACGAGCAGCACGTCAGCACCGCGCAGGACCTCGGGGTCGGGCTCGGGTGCGAGCTGGCGCGCGGCGGGCTCCGGCAGGAGCGCCAGCGCGTGGTCGTCGGTGGCCGCGTCGAGCACGATCTCCGGCGAGCCGTACGCCGGCACCTTGCTGACCGGCATGAGGAGCGGCAGGAGGGCCCGAGCGGCGGCGGCGACGGAGACGGGCTCGGCGAAGTCGAGGGCGACCGTCACCCGCCCCTTCTCGGTGGCGGGCCACGTCACCTTGAGCCCGACCAGGCCCGGGACCGGTCCGAGCATCCCGCGCCAGCCCGGAGTCGGTGCCCGCCAGGTCGTCAGGGCGACGACGACCCGGGAGAACTCGGGTCCGCGCGCCCGCGAGAGTGCGCGGACGACACCTGCGTCCTTGACGAGCAGGCGCACCTCGTACCCCGACGACGGCAGGCTGCCGAGCGTGTCCTCGGTGAGCTCGAGCCACGGCGGCGGCGCGTCGGGGCGGGCTGCCGCCGGCGCGGCGGTGCCCGCGGCGGAGCGAGCCCCGGGGGCAGGCTTCTGGGCGCTGCCGGTGCCAGCCTCCTGCGGACGCCGCAGCTGGCCGAGACGACCGCGAAGACCCCTGCTCATCAACTTCTCCCTCGTCGCCCGCCGATGCGTCGTGCCGCCTCCGGACGGTACCCGACACGATCGACCGCTCGTGCAGCTGCGGTGCACCGCGGCCGAGCCCGGCGCACCGCACCGCGAGCGTCACCTACGATGACCCATCGTGATCGAGACCGCCCTGCCGCCGCGCGCGACGTCTCGGTCGACCGACAAGCGCGCCGACATCCAGGCGCTGCGCGCGCTGGCCGTCCTCGCGGTGGTCCTGTTCCACCTGTGGCCCAACCGCCTGACGGGCGGCTACGTCGGGGTCGACGTCTTCTTCGTCATCTCCGGGTTCCTCATCGGGACCCACCTGCTGCGGGAGCTCGAGGCGAAGGGGACGATCTCGCTCGGCGCGTTCTGGGCGCGTCGCGCCAAGCGCCTGCTCCCCGCCTCCCTGCTCGTCCTGCTGCTGACGGCGGTCGCGACGCTCGTCTGGGTCCCGCGCAGCCTCTGGAACCAGTTCCTCTCGCAGGTCACGGCGTCGGCGCTGTACGTCGAGAACTGGAAGCTCGCGCACGACTCGGTCGACTACCTCGCGTCGACCGCCGCGCCCGCGCCCGTGCAGCACTTCTGGACGCTGTCCACCGAGGAGCAGTTCTACATCGGCCTGCCGCTCCTGCTCATGCTGGTGGTGCTCGTCGCCCGCCGGTGGTCGGCGGCGACGCGGCACAGGGCCGTGGTGACGGTGCTGGTCGCGGCCGGCGCCGCCTCGCTCGCGTACAGCATCTGGCTCACCGCCTTCTCGCCCTCGACGGCCTACTTCTCCACGTTCACTCGCGCGTGGGAGTTCGGTGCGGGCGTCCTGCTCGGGTGCGTGACCGCCCGGTTCGGCGATCGGGCACGGCGGATCGGACCCGCGCTCGGCGTCGGTCTGATCCTCGTCGCGAGCGTGTCGTTCGGGTCGACCACGGCGATCCCTGGGTTCGCCGCCTCGCTGCCCGTCGTCGGTGCGCTCGTCGTGATCGCGACCGGCGCCGGGACGTGGCTGCACCGCCTCGGGGAGGTGCGTCCCGTCGCCTACGTCGGCGACGTCTCCTACGCGGCCTACCTCGTGCACTGGCCGATGATCGTCCTGCTCCCCTACGCGACCATGCACCCGCTGACCACGTCGGAGAAGCTCGCGATCCTCGCGCTCACGCTCGTCCTGGCAGGCCTGTGCACACGGTGGGTCGAGAACCCCGTCCGCTTCCGGCTCCTGGGCTCGACCGCGCGTCCTCGGACCGTCGCGGCGTGGTCGGTGGCCGCCATGGCGGTCGTCGTCGGCGCCGCTCTCGTCCCCGCCATGGTCAACCAGGCTCAGCTCGACCGGTCTCGCGAGCAGGCGGCGGCACTGGTCGCCGACGGCACGCGGTGCCTCGGCGCCGCGGCGCTCCTGGTCCCGGACTGCACCGACGCGCCCGCACCCGAGCGGCTCATCCCCGACCCGGCGGACCTGATGTCCGACGACAGCAACCGCACGGAGTGCTGGAGCAAGTCCGACGACTACTCGGGCCACCTCAACCTGTGCACCCTCGGGCCGAAGACGTACAGCAAGCACCTGCTCGCGGTCGGCGACTCGCACAACAACACGCTGATCGCGGCCTACGACCAGATCGCGAAGGAACGCGGCTGGCGGATCGACGTCGCGGGCCGTGCGGGCTGCAACTGGAGCACGGCGCCGCTGCGGACCAACGACCCTCGCGCCGACGACGCGTGCACCCGCTGGCGCGAGGCGGTCACCGCCACGGTCGAGACGGGCACCGACCTCGACGGCATCGTCGTGACGTACGCGCGAGACGCGGGCAAGCGCACCGCGCACGACGCCGGCGAGGACGTCGGCGCCGTGATCCGCTCGGGCATGGTGGGCGCGTGGGCCACGAGGCCGGACGCCGCGACGACGCCGATCGTCGCGATCGGCGACAACCCGACCGTGTCGAAGGAGGTGCTCAGCTGTGTCGAGCGCGAGGGCCTCGATGCGCGTACGGGCTGCGCGCTGGACCGCCGCAAGGCGCTTGAGATCCCCGACGAGCAGCGAGCGGCATCCACGCAGAGCGAGAACGCGCACTTCGTCCCGACGGACGACCTGTACTGCGGCGACGACAGGTGCGACTCGGTGATCGGCGGCGTCGTCGTCTACCGGGACGCGGGGAGCCACCTCACGGCGACCTACGTCTCGACGATCGCGTCCTACCTCGGCAATCGCATCGCCGAGGTGCTGCCCGCCCGCTGACGGGCGGCCGACCCACCGAGCAGGCCTGCACGCACGTCACGCGAACGGGCGCCGTGCTCGACCCGAGCATCGCGGTGCTGGCGCCGCACCTGTGCGGACCCTATGGTCTGGGCGTGCCATCGGAACCGCAGCTCAGCACCCCTCGCCCGCGCGACCCGTACTGGGACAACGCCAAGGCCGTCCTGGTCACCCTCGTCGTCGTCGGGCACGCGCTCGCTCCGCTGGTCTCGCACAACGTGAGCGCGGACATCCTGTACCGGTGGATCTACGCGTTCCACATGCCCGGGTTCGTCTTCGTCACGGGCATCCTGACCGCCGAGCTGACGCGCCGCCGGGCGGCCAGGCTCGTGACCGGCCTGCTCGTCCCGTACGTGATCTTCCAGACGATCCAGTGGCTCGAGTCCGGTCTGGTCGACGGCGAGCTCGGCAAGCTCCAGCTGCTCGTACCGCGCTGGACCCTCTGGTACCTGCTCGCCGCGCTGCTGTGGCGGCTCTCGACCCCGCTGTGGGAGGCGCTCAAGCCGTGGGTGGCGATCGTGCTCGCGCTGGTCGTCGCGTGCGTGTCCGTGCTCGGCGCAGGGGTAGGACAGGCGCTCGCTCTCGACGAGGCGCTCGGATTCCTCCCGTTCTTCGTCGCGGGCCTCGTCCTACGGCAGGCCGACGTCCGTGTGCGGCTCGGCGGGTCGCGCGCCCGGGTCCTCGGCATCGCCACGCTGGTCGGCGTCGCCGTGGTGACCACGGCGAGCCGGGGAACCGTGAGCCGGGGCGTGTTCCGGCACGAGTCCGCGCACAGCACGGGTGCGACCGACCTGCACGCGGCCTTCGCCCTGCTCGTCGTCGCCGGCCTCGCCGTGGTGGCCGTGGCCGGGCTGCTCGCCGCGCTGCCCCGGGGGCGCTACTGGTGGACCGCCATCGGGGAGGCGTCGCTGTACGTCTACCTCCTGCACGCGGTGATCCTGGTGCCGTGGCGGCTCGGCACGCTGTCCCGCGGCGTGGACCAGGCGTGGCAGGTCGCCCTCGTCGCGCTCGGCGCCGTCACGCTGGCGTGCGTGCTCTCGACGCGCTGGGTCCGCTCGGCGACGTCGATCCTGGTCGAGCCGCGCTGGGCGGACGGGCTCACTCGCCGCGCGTGACCGCCGGACGTCCCTGGACGGCCCGGCCCCGAAGGTAACCGCTCCCCCAGGCGAGGTGCATCGTCGCGAGCACCGCGGGGAGCCGCACGAGCACCCCCGGGCGCAGGCGCCGACCGACCGCGAGCGCGACGACGGTGACCCCGACCAGGTAGCCGACCGGCAGGAGCAACGCCCACGCGGCGACGCTTGCGGTGGCGAGGCCGACGACGCCGACGACGACACCCAGGGTGACGAGGGTGACGAGAGCCGGCGGCGCCAGGTACCGCGCCGACGCGGTCCGCGGGTACCGCCGCACGACCTCGCGCCGCCAGCGACCGGTCTTGTGGAACTGCGAGGCCAACGCACGGAACGAGCCCCGCGGCCGGTACTCGACCCGCATCCGGGGCGTGAACCACACGAGCGCCCCGCTCTCGCGCAGGCGGAGGTTGAGCTCCCAGTCCTGCGCGCGCGTCCAGTGCTCGTCGTACCCGCCGACCCGCTCGAACGTCGCGCGGCGGAACGACCCGAGGTAGACCGTGTCAGCCGCGCCCTCGCCGCCACCGGTGTGGAACCGCCCACCACCGAGCCCGACGGGGTGGGACATGGCGAACGCGACGGCCTCCTGGACGGCGCCCTCGCCGACAGGGACCATCATGCCGCCGACGTTGTCGGCGCCCGTGCGCTCGAGCGTGTCCACGGCCGTACGGACGTAGTCGCGCGGGAGCGCCGCGTGCCCGTCGGTCCGGATCAGGTAGACGCTCGACGACTGCGCGGCGATCCCCGCCCGGACGGCGATGTTCAAGCCCTGCGGCGTCAGCCCCGTGGGGTTCTCGACGACGACCACTCGCGGGTCGGCGGCGGCCAGCTCGGCGGCGATCGCAGCCGTCGCGTCCGTGGACGGTCCGATCGCCAGCGCGAAGACCATCGGGCCCGAGTAGTCCTGCGCGAGAACGGCGGCGACGGCCGCTCGTAGGTCGCGCTCCTCGTTGCGGACGGTCGCGAAGACAGCGACGGGCGGGCGGGCGGGTCCGGCAGAAGGCACGGGCGAAGAATAGGTCAGCGGGGTCCGCCACACGGAATCATCCGGCACTACGCGGCGCGGATCGGCTCGTCGCCCGCAGCGCGCTGCGCTCGCCACGCGTCCCACGCGCTCGACACGATGTCGTCGAGCCCGAACCGAGGCGCCCAGCCGAGCACCGCGCCGATGCGCTCCGCGGTCGCGACGAGCATCGCCGGGTCGCCCGATCGGCGCGGCAGCACCGCCGGAGTCGCATCCCGGCCCGACGCCGCGCCGATGGCACGCAGCATCTGCGCGACCGACACCCCCTGCCCCGTACCGACATCGAACGTGTCGAAGGGTCGCGCGTCCCCGTCGAGGTAGGTCAGCGCGCTCACGTGCGCGTCCGCGAGGTCGGCCACGTGGATGTAGTCCCGCACGCAGGTGCCGTCCGGCGTCGGGTAGTCGTCGCCGAAGAGCAGGGGCGCCTCGCCGCTCTCGAGCCGGTCGAGCACGAGCGTCATGAGGTTGAGGACCGCGGGGTCGCCGAGCTCGGGCCGGCCGGCGCCGGCGACGTTGAAGTAGCGCAACGACACCTGTCGCAGCCCCCACGCGCGCGTCGCGTCCCGCACCATCCACTCGCCGACGGCCTTGGTCTCGCCGTACGGGTTGATGGGGTGCAGCGCCGTCTCCTCCGAGACGACACCGTCTGCGGGCTCGCCGTAGACGGCCGCAGACGACGAGAACACCAGCCGGTCCACGCCCGTCGCGCGTGCTGCTTCGAGCACCGCCCCCAGCCCACCGACGTTCTGCCGGAAGTACCACTCGGGGCGGGCGACCGACTCGCCGACCTGCTTCTTCGCCGCGAGGTGCACGACTCCGGTCACGCGGTGATCGGTCATCACCTGCACGAGCTGCGCGGGCGCGTCGGCACCGGCGAGGTCGATCCGGTGCAGGACGTGGCCGGCCACGCGCGAGGCGACCGAGGTGGACAGGTCGTCGACGACGACGACCTCCCGTCCTGCCGCCGCGAGGGAGTGCACGACATGCGCGCCGATGTACCCGGCACCGCCGGTCACGAGGATGGTCACGAGGACCCACCCTAGGGCCACGTCACTCGGTGCGACGGAGCTCCGAGTCGAGCCGGACCCGCAGCGGACGCGCCCAGCGCCGCTCCACCAGCCGGTTGACGAGGTAGGCCAGCAGGAGGCAGCCGGCGGTCGCGATCGCGAGCGCGACGTACTCGGGCACGTCGTCGTGCACGAGGTGGATCATCCACCAGCCCCAGTACTGGTGGAGCAGGTAGAGCGGGTAGGTGAGGAGCCCGATCGTCGTGAGCCACCGCCAGCCGATGCGCCGCAGGGGCGTGAGGGTGGCGAGAGCGACGAGCCCGAAGCACACGAGGCCTGTCACCGCGGCCGCGGTGTCCCCGACGCGCACGTGAGCGTTGGCGGCGATCGACCGCGTCATCACGTCGACCGACACCGTCGACGCGAAAGCGAGGTTGGTCAGCACCGCGCCCCAGGCGACGAGCGAGCGCCGATCACGCATGACCAGGTAGAGGGCCATCCCCCCGGCGAAGAACGGCGCCTGATCGGCGACGAGGATCGTCGCGCCCGCCGTGAAGCCGCTCGCCGCAGCGATCGCCCCGAGGACCGGCCACACGTAGGTCACCAGGACGACGCGCTGCAGCGTGAGCCCGATCGCGACCAGGACCCCCATGAGCACGTAGAACCGCAGCTCCGCCCACAGCGTCCAGTACACGCCGTCGACGTCGAGGACCCCGAAGCCCTCCTGCTGCATCGTCAGGTTGGCGAGCACCTGCGGAACGGTCGTCGGCCGCGGTGCCGGCCACAACCACAGGAGCAGCACGCCGGACAGCAGCACGCACGCCCAGTACGCGGGGAACAGGCGCGCGACGCGCGACGACGCGAACGCCGGGACGTCGCGGCCCCACGTCGACATGAGGATGACGAACCCGCTGATCACGAAGAAGAGGTCCACGCCGTAGCCGCCGTACGCGGTGACGTGGTGCAGGCGCGGGAAGACCTGGTCGACCGGCGTCTGCCAGGCCGCGTTGCTTCGCGCCGTGAAGTGGAACGCCAGCACCGACGCCGCGGCGAGGAACCGCAGCCCGTCCATGACCGCGAGGCGCGGGCGGTCCGTGGCGACCACGGCGCCCTGCTCGACGGCGGGCTCGGCTGCGGGCCCAGCTGCAGGCTCGGCTGCAGGCCCGGCTGCGGGCTCGGCTGCAGGCCCGGCTGCGGGCTCGAAGGTGCCTGGCGAACGGGTCACGCGGTCAACGTAGCGGCACGCCCTCTCCGAATCGTCCGATTGCGCGACCCGACGCGCGGCAGATGTGCGCCCATCTGCACAGATCCTCCACCGGGTGCGTGCGGCGGATCCCCCGGTCACGCGGGTGGCTTCCTTAGGATTCCGGTGTGACAGTCCGCCACGCCACTCCCGCGCGCCCCCGCAACGCCCGCCACTCTCGTTCCGCCCACCACCGGGCGCGCACGCTGCTGTTCGTGACGGCCGTCTGCGTGACGGCGGTGCTCGCCTTCGGCGTCGGCGCAGGAGCCGCGACGTACATGCGGATCAACGGCAACCTGAACCACGCCGACATCGCGGCGCTCGTGGAGGACGAGGCTCGCCCCACCAAGGCGGCGAACCCCGACGACCCGAACGCGGGCAAGGACGTCAACATCCTGCTGCTCGGCTCGGACCAGCGCGACGGCGAGAACGCCGAGATCGGCGGCAGCTTCGGCGGCATGCGGTCGGACACCACGATCGTCCTGCACATCTCTGCGGACCGGACCCGCGTCGACGCGATCTCCATCCCACGCGACTCGATGGTCGACATCCCGTCGTGCAAGCTCTCCAACGGGAAGCACACGGGCTCGACGTTCGGCATGTTCAACTCGGCCTTCGCGTTCGGCTGGGACCAGGGCGGCGACATCGCCTCGGCCGTCGGCTGCACGTGGAAGACCGTCGAGAAGAACACCGGCGTGCACATCGACCACTCGGTCGTCGTCGACTTCGCCGGGTTCGAGAAGATGGTCAACTCCCTGGGCGGCGTGCCCATCTGCATCCCCAACGAGATGACCTCGAAGAAGGCCCGGCTGCACCTCGAGGCGGGCTACCAGACGCTCGACGGCAAGCAGGCGCTCGGGTTCGCCCGTGCGCGCACCGGCACCGGTGTCGGCGACGGTTCCGACACCAACCGGATCGGCCGTCAGCAGCAGCTCATCGCGGCCATGGTGACCGCGATCCTGCACAAGAACGTGCTCACCGACGTGGGCGACCTGCTGAGCCTGCTGGGCGCGGCGACCAGCTCGGTCACGACCGACAAGGGCCTGAGCGTGAGCGACATGGCCGGGCTCGCCTACACGATGCGCGGCATCCGCGGTGGGAACATCACGTTCATGACGATTCCGTGGGGGGCCTACCCGGCCGACCACAACCGCGTGCAGTGGACGCCCGAGGCGGCGACCATCTGGAAGCGCATGGCCAACGACGAGCCGCTCGACGGCTCGAAGCCGACCCCTGCGTCGACCAGCACGCCGACGACCTCGGCGACCGGCACGAGCACGCCCGGCGCGACGTCGTCGGCCACGGCCAAGCCCACCCCGGCGGCGACCAAGAAGGCCGGCCGCGACGCCTTCAGCCTGGACGACAACACCGCGACCTGCACGAAGTGACGGGAGTGACGTGAGCCCCGACCAGCAGCGCCCTGCCACACCGCCGAGCTTCGTCCCCGGCGCGAAGCCGACCCGTCCCCCGGCCGCCGAGGGCGAACCCGTGATCGTCGGGCAGCAGCAGCCCGACGCGACCCGGGTGCTCCCGGCGACGCCGCGCGGGACCGCTTCCCGTCCCGCCGCACCCCGGCCGGCGACGCCCCGGCCCGCCGCGCAGGCCGCGGGTTCCCAGCCGGCAGCGCCCCAGCCGGC
>JBCECL010000027.1:39589-40794 GCA_039207135.1 Brevundimonas sp. | reverse complement strand
GCACGCGTCGGCGAAGGCGCGCAAGGACGCGGCGACCTCGGGCAGCAGCGCGCCCGAGACGCGAACCAGACCGTGGTGCAGACCGCCGAGTCGCAGGGCGCGGTGCGCGACCTGAGCCTCCGGTGGCGCCGAACCGTCCTGGTCGAGGAACGATGCCCAGGTGGCGGCCTGGATCCGCACCGAGTCGGCATCCACGGGTGGCACGCCGCCCGGCTGCTCGGATGAGCAGGAGCCGACGAGCTCCTCCTCGGCGACGGCCACTGCCGCGTCGCCCGCCACCGGTCGGACGGGGTTGAGGTTGTCGACGATCGCGAGTGCGGCGTCGAGGTTGATCCTGCCTTCACCGACTGCCGCCGCCACGCTCGGGAACTGCGCGGGCAGTCGCTGGCCGGTCAGCCCAGCGGACTCGCGTGTCGCGCGACCCAGACGAAGCCATCGGGACACCGACACCTGCGCGGCACCGGTCACGCGGCGGATCAGCTCGCGGGAGTTGCGGCACCCGCGTGCACGGGCCAGGCTGTCGGGCCCTCGGCCGCTGCGGTCGTCGACCTCGACGACGACGGCCATGCGCCAGGCGTCCACCTGACGGGCGAGGGCTTCGATGTCGGCGAGCACGGCGAGCAGCTCGTCGTCGTCCCACGCGGAGGCCGCTGCCGCCGGTGACGTCCCGGGTGCAGCGCCGAGCCCGGCGCGCACGTGCGTCGCCGCGTCGACCACCCGGTGCGTTGCCATGTCGCAATCGTCCCATCGACCACTGACATTGAATCGAACATACGTTCGAATCAAGATGGGTCCGGAGAGATCGAAACCGGGCCAGAAGAGGTGGAGAACGAGGGGCGGCGACCTCGACGGATCCACGCCGCCGCCTTACCGTCGAAGCATGTGCCGCAACATCACGACCCTGCGTGGGCTCGAGCCACCCGCCTCCGACGAGGAGGTCCAGGCCGCTGCGCGCCAGTACGTGCGCAAGGTGACGGGCGTCCAGAAGCTCACCGACGCCACGCGCGACGCCTTCGAGGCCGCGGTGGCCGCGGTCGCTGCGGCGACGACGCTCGTGCTCGACGAGCTCCCCGAGCGCCGCGTCCCACCGACGACCGTCCCGCCGCTGCGCCGCGCCGAGGTGCAGGAGCGCATCGCGCGTCGGCTCGCGGAGCGCGAGGAGCACGAGCGGATGCACGAGCTCGGCATCGAGCACACGCACGAGC
>JBCECL010000027.1:11860-39489 GCA_039207135.1 Brevundimonas sp. | reverse complement strand
GACCCACCACCCCCGCGGGTGCAGCGAGTGCTACTTCTTCACGACGACCTTCACCGTCGTCGCGCTGGCCGCGGAGTACGTGGTGGACCCGGCGTACTTCACGGAGACCTTCCACGTGCCCTTGGCCAGCTTCGGCAGCGAGACCGTCGCCTTGCCGGACTTCAGGGTGTAGGTCGCGGTCTTCTTGACGCTGCCCTTCGTCACCGTGACCGTGACCTTGCCCGTCGCGGTCGCCAGGCCCTTCGGGACCGTGACCGAGACCGTGGCCTTGCCGGCCTTGGTCGTGGTCGGCACCTTGGTCACCGTGGTGGCGACCTTGGAGACCTTGCCCTTGGTGACCTTGAGGGTGGCGGTCGCCGCCGTGGCCGTCACGGTGCTGCTGCCGGCGTAGGCCGCCTTGAGCGAGTACGACTTCACCGCGAGGTTGGCCGGGAGGGTGATGACGGCCTGGCCGGTCGCCGAGAGCGTCGCCACCTGCGCCGAGCCCGCACCGGTCAGCGTGACCTTGCCGGCGGCGGCCTTGCCCGTGGCGTCGGTGACCTTGACCGTGACCTTGACGGCCTTGCCGTAGGCGCTGCTCGCGACGGCCGAGATCGTGGCCTTGGCGGACAGCGGCTTGACGGTCAGGGCGAGCGGCGCGGACGCCGACGACGCGTACGTGTCGTTCCCGGCGTAGCTCGCGGCGAGGCTGTACGACTTCACTGCGAGGTTGGCCGGGAGCGTGACGACGGCCTGGCCGGCGGCCGAGAGCGTCGCGTGGAGCGCAGCTCCGGCGCCGGTGAGCGTGACGCCGCCGGTGACGGGGTTGCCGTGCGCGTCGGTGACCTTGACGGTGGCCGCGACGGGCGTGCCGTACGAGCTGCTCGCGACCGCCGACAGCGTCACGTGCGTGGCGACCTTCTCGACCGTCAGGGTGACGGGTGCCGAGACGGACGAGGCGTACACGCCGTCGCTCGCGTAGACGGCGGTCAGCGTGTACGTGCCGGCCGGGACCGTGGCGGGCACGTTCAGCGTCGCCGTCCCGTCGACGATCGGCGACGCGACCGGGGTCCCGGGCAGGCCGGCGAGCGAGACCGTGCCGGTCGCGCCCTCGGTCACCGTGGCCGTGTAGGCCACGCCGGTGCCGACCGTCGTCGACGCGACGCCGCCCGAGAGGGCGACCTCGGAGTGCTTGCCGATCTTGAGCGTGCTGGTCGACGGCGTGATCGAGTAGCCGCGGCCGAGGTACTTGACCGTCCACACGTCACCGATCTGGTCCGACGTGATCGCCGGCAGCGTGATCGAGACCGGCGTGCCGGCCCGCTTGAGCGCGACCGGGGCACCGACCTGGTGGCCGTCCTGGTCGAGCACGACGACCGAGCCGGCCGGGCTGCCCGTGCCGCGCGCGGGGACGACGTTCGCCGCGCTCGCGTTGAAGGTGACGAACGGCGCGTAGCCGGTCGCCGTGACGTTGACGTCGATCGTGGGCGTCGTGCCCGGGACGAGGTCGGTCGACGGCTGGCCCTGGACGCTCACGGCCGTGGAGCTCGAGTAGTGCCGCGAGCCGAGCGATCCCAGCACGTCCTTGTAGGCGTCGAGCGCCTCCGTGGCGAAGTCACGCGCGTTGGTGAGGCGGTCGCCGCCAGCGGCGAGCGTGCCGTACAGCGTGGTGTCCGCGGTGTTCGGCAGGTCGTGCCCCGCGACGTACCAGACCTCGGTCATGTACTCGGTGTACGTGCCGTTGTCGTTGATGCGGATGGCCTGGTCGACGACGGGAGCGGCGTTGCCGAGCGCGTCCTTGTGGTTCTGGTTGTACGTGAGCAGCGCGGGGACCTGAATGCGGCGAGCCGTCTGCAGGGTCCCGCTGGTGTCGCCACCCGGGTAGTACTGGTTCGGGCTCGCGCCCGGCTCGCCCGCCTTCGCGTACTCGGCGACGGCGTTGGGCAGGTAGGTGTTGACCAGGTCGCCGTAGAGGTGGCCCGGAGCCAGCAGCTTGCCGCCCGACAGAGCCGGCACGCCCGAGGTGCGGATGTGGTCGTAGTTGGTGCCGCCGTTGCTCGTCGAGAACAGCGAGAAGTCCAGGTTGTAGACGGTCTTGACCCCGCTGGCCTGCGCGTCGGCGTTGATGTGCCCGATCACCGCGCGCGTGTTGTGGCACCAGGTGCCACCGAAGAGCACCGGGACGTCGTCGTTCGCGTACCGCGGGTTGCTCAGCAGGTCGAGCGCCTCGGGGTACGAGAGCTGCTGGATGCGCCAGCCGTCGGCGTTGTCCGAGTCGGACAGGATGTTGCCGCCGTACTTGACCGCGTCGGTGTACGACGTGGTGTGCCGACGGTTCACCTCGTCCTTGTAGAACTCGAACTGCGTGTTGACGCTCAGGTCGGGCGTCGCGACCGCGCCGCCGTCGAGCAGCGTCTGCTTGACCGCGTCCTCGTAGGCGGCCTGCTCGGCCGGGGTGTCGAGGTCGGCGACGGACTGCTTCGCGGACAGCGAGGAGACCACGCGGTCGTCGTTGCCGGAGGCGTCCTTGGCGTCCTTGTCGAGGACGAACAGGTACGGGCTGGTCACGACGCCGTCGGTGCGGACGAACTCCGCGTTCGGGCTCACGGCGATGCCGTCGGCGGCCTTGCCGTTGATGAGGTCGATGAGCGCGCCACCCGTCGTGCTCGCGGGCCCCTCGTTCTGCCAGTACGTCAGGCCGGCGCCGCCGAGCTGGGTCGCGAGCGCGTTCCAGTCGAAGACGTTGAGGCTGTTGCCGTCGATGCGCGGGTTGAAGACGTAGATCTTCTGGACGCCGATGCTCTTGGCGGCCGAGTTGATGTAGCCGATCTCGGCCTGCGTGCTCGCGTCCTTCGGGTCGCCGATGAGGACGGCGTACTTGCCGGTCTTGAAGCGCAGCAGGTACTTCAGGCGCTCGATCGTGATCGTCTCGAACACGTGCTCGCCGCGCTGCGAGGCGAGCGCGGGGAACACGTCGGCCAGGTAGTCGAAGTCGACGCTGGACGTGATGGCGGGGGCCGACGGGTCGGCGCTGGCACCGGGAGCGGTCAGCGCGACGACGGGTGCGGTCGCCAGGGCGGCGACCACGATCCCGGCGACGCGGCGCCGCAGAGGAGTGCTGGACATGAGTGCAGTCATCACTTTCTCTCGCCCCGTGGGGGCGAGCGGGTGGGGGTGGCTGTGCGGAGGTCTAGCGGGGCTGTGCTCTAGCGGGCGGTGCTGGCCTCGGGTGCCCGGAGGGCCTCCGAGGCGGGACGAGCGGGGGACGCGACCGACGTCCCGGCCAGGAAGGCGGGGATGGTCGGCTTGCTGAGGAGCGGCGGGTAGGTGGCGGTGACCGCAGCCGGAGCAGCAGCCGCAGCAGCGGGCGTGAGCGCAGCGGCCGCCGGCGCCGGAGCCGCCGTCGCCACCGATCGGTTCCGGCGCGAGCCGCCCCGCGCGTAGTGGCTGACCAGGAGCAGCACGCCGGCCACGGCCAGCGCGACGAGGATGATGACCCCCGTCAGCGGCGGCACGGTCTCGACGGGTGCGGCGGCTGCCGCGGGCTCGTCGGTCCCGGCCGCGACGACCGGCGCCGCGACGACCGTCACCGGGCTCTGGGAGATGACCGTCCCCTGGTAGGCGACGACGAAGTTGTGCGCACCCTCGGGAGCGTCGGCCGGGACCACGACGTCGGTGCTGAAGGCGCCCGCGGCGTCGGTCGTGACCGTCGTGAGCAGCACCGGGTCGGAGTGGAGCTCGATGTCGAGCGAGGCGTTGGCCGCGTAGCCCGAGCCGACGAGCGTGACCGTCGCGCCCGGCGTGACGTCACCGGTCCAGGTCAGCGACCCGACGACCGACTCGATCGGCGTGCCGACCGTGACCACGTCCGACGGGGTGGACGCCGCCGACTGTCCCACCTCGTTGACGGCGCGGACCGCGGCCCGGTAGCTGCCGTCGGGCAGGTCGGTGAACGTGTACGACGTGGTGGCGGCGTCGGTCTCGGCGCGGTTGTCGCCGCTGAGCTGGACGACGTAGCCCGTCACGCTGTCGAGGTCGACGTCGGCCGACGGCTCCCAGGTCACGACGATGCTCGAGCCGTCGACCGTGAGCGTCGGGGTGCCCGGCGCCGTCGGGGCGCCCGCGGCGACCTTCTCGTTCGGGTCGATCCCGAGGTCCTCGTTCGCGGTCTTCGGCGGGGTGATCGTCTTGGCGGGCGTCGGCGTCGTCCCGGTGGTCTTCGTGCCCGTCGGCGTCTTGGTGCCGGGGGTCGACGTGCTCGTCGGAGGCGTCGTCTTCGTGCCGGTGGGCGTCTTGGTCGGCGTCGTCGTGGGTGTCTTGGTCGGTGCGGTGGTCGGGGTCGTCGGCGCCTTGGTCGGCCCTGTCGTCGGCTTCGGCGTCTTCACCGGCGTCGGGGACTTCGTCGGCGTCGGCGCCGTGGTGGGCGTGGTCGACAGGTTGTAGTCCGACGGGAGGTTGTCCTCGTAGAGCACGTCGTTCGGGTCGCCCTGCCAGATGCCCGTGCTGGCGCTGCTCTGCACGATGCGGCCCTTGTACTTCGGGTTGTTCCCGTCGTACTCGTGGCACGTGGGGATCGGCTGGCAGAACTTGTCCTCCGCGAGGCTCGTCAGCGCGGCACCCATGTCGTCCTGGAGGCACATCTGGTCGTCGCCGCCGTCGACCCAGGCGACGGTCGCGGCCTGGGCCTGCGAGGCCTGGGCGATCGGGAAGCCGACGGTGAGCAGTGCGACGACGCCGATCGCAGCGGCCAGGCGCACACGGCGGTTGAGCTGGGCAAGAAGGGTCATGGTCCTTGCTTTCGTGGGGGACGCGTTCTTGGGGGACGCAGGCATGGGGGTCGCGTCCTTGGGGGACGCGTTCTTCGGAGACGGTCGCGGCGCGGGGGACACGGACGTCAGCGCGCGGCGGCGTGCTCGCGGGGGCTGGGCTCGACGGCGCAGGCGCCGACGGGCACCCCGCCCCACAGGTCGTCGTCGGGTGCCGGCACATCGAGCGCTGGTGCCGCGGCCGCGTCGGATGCCCGGAGCTCGTCGCCCGGCGACGCGAGGCTCGCCGTCACGTCGGCGTCGGGCGCCTGGAAGATCGCGTCGTCGAGCCGGCCTTCCTTGCGGGCGACGATCGTCGCGGCGACCGCCGCGGAGGTCACGTTGTTCGTCGTGCGGGCCATGTCCGCCAGCGCGCTGATCGGGAGCGTCAGGATGATGACCTCGAGCGGCAGCCCGGCCGCGGCGAGCACGGTCGTCGCGGTGACGGTCGCGGTGCCGGGCACGCCGGCGGTGCCGATCGAGACCAGCAGGCCGAGGACGACGAGCACGGCGTAGTCGCCGAGGCTGTAGGAGATGCCGAGGGCGTTGATCGCGTAGACCGCGAGCAGCATCGGCCAGATGCCCGCGCAGCCGGGCATCCCGATCGTGGTGCCGAGCGGCGCGGTGAAGCCGGCGATCTCCGAGGGCACGCCGACCCGGCTGCGCAGCAGGCTCGTCGTCAGCGGAAGCGTGCCGGCGCTGCTCTGCGTGCTGAACGCGGTGAGCTGCGCGGGCAGGATCTTGCGGAAGAACGCGACCGGGCTCACGTTGGCCGAGACCCGCAGGAACACGCCGTTCACCAGGTAGGTGTGCGTGAAGCAGACGACGAACGCGACGACGAGCAGCGTGAACAGCGGCCACAGCTGGCTCGTGTCCGCCGAGACGGTCGACGTGAACGAGGCCGTCAGCGCCAGCACCGCGTACGGGGTGAGGCTGATGACGAAGCCGACGGCGCGGTAGACGATCTCGCGGAACGCCTCGACGCCGGCCTTGAACGGCGCGACCTTGTGCGGGGTCTTGTCCGCGATCACGGTCGCCGACACCGCGACGAGGATGCTCACGAGGATGATCGGGATGATGTTGTTCTCGGAGATGTCCTTGACGATGTTCGTCGGGAAGAAGCCGATGAACACCTCGGAGAACGGCTTCTTGACCGAGTCCAGCGACCGGGTGTCGACACCGTCCGTGGACAGGTGCGCGCCCTTGCCGAGGCCGATGGCCAGGGCGGCGCCCAGCGCGAGGAAGATCGCGACCAGGTTGAGGGCGAGCAGCCAGTAGACGGACCGCCCGCCGATCGTCTTGAGCTGAGCGGTCGAGCCCAGCGACGTGATGCTCGACAGGATCGAGACGATCACGAGCGGCGCGACGATCGTCAGCAGCAGGTTCACGTACACGCGGCCCAGCGGCTGCACGTACTCGACGTGGTCGC
The DNA here is from genome assembly GCA_039207135.1 of Brevundimonas sp. Taxonomy (GTDB): domain Bacteria; phylum Actinomycetota; class Actinomycetes; order Actinomycetales; family Cellulomonadaceae; genus Cellulomonas. The sequence continues at coordinate 33,276 of JBCECL010000027.1, read as the reverse complement.
GGAAGACGACGCCGACCCCGATGCCGAGGAACAGAGCGATGAACGTCAGGACGCTGAAGTTCACGCGCTTGCGTGCGAGGGTGAAGATCCCGGCGAAGAGGCCGACGGTGACGGCGAGCGCAGTGGCGTCCCAGAGGTTCAAGGGGTGCTCCGTTTCGACGAGGGCCGACCCGGATGCGGGGGCCCTCAGGTAAGGGGTGTGCTGCCAGACGCGCGACGGGGGACCGTGCGCTGGGTCATCGACGTGCGACAGCGACATCGCCGCTGCTCGCGTCCGCCTCCCATGCCCTGCTCCTCGTCGCGTCGTGGCGTCGAGTGCTCGGCGCCGTGCTTGTCGTCGCGCGGCGCGCGGCGACCTGGTCGTCACCCGGGGCACCCCGCCACGGACGGAGGGTTGCCGGTCTCCCAGCCGGGGCTTGTCGGAGACTCTCGTGACCTATAAACCGATTGAATCGGTCGGTTTTGTTGGGATGTTTCTACTGGTCAGCCCGCGGGCGCGTCAAAGCCGACGCCCGCCAGTTTCACGATCTGAGACGTCGCGCCTGGTCAGGGCGTCGAAACGCCCGATTTGGGGTAGGGGCCGCGGCGTTCGCGGCTAGCTGGCGGCCTTGACCAGCCGCACGACGACGGCCTTCGACACCGGCGTGTTGCTGCCGAGCGCGGTGCTGCCGAGCGGCACGAGGGCGTTGGCCTCGGGGAAGTACGCGGCGGCACAGCCGCGCGAGGTCGGGTAGGAGACGACCCGGAAGCCGCGCAGCACGCGGTCGGGCTCGTCGCGCCACTCGCTGAAGATGTCGACCCGGTCGCCGTCGGCGAGGCCCAGCTCTGCGAGGTCGTCGGGGTTGACGAAGACGACGTCGCGGCCGTTCCTGATGCCCCGGTACCGGTCGTTGAGGCTGTACATCGTCGTGTTGAACTGGTCGTGCGAGCGCAGCGTCTGCAGGATCAGCCGGCCGGGCGGGCGGTCGACCGGCACGAGCGAGCTGACCGTGATCATCGCCTTGCCCGTCACGGTCGCGAACGTGCGCGAGTCCCGCGGGCCGTTCGGCAGCACGAACCCGCCGCGGTGCCGGATCCGCTCGTTGAAGTCCTCGAACCCCGGCACGACGCGGGAGATCGACTCGCGGATCGTGTCGTAGTCGCGCTCGAAACCTGCCCAGTCGATCGGCCCGTCCTCGCCCAGCACCGCCCGCGCCAGGCGGGTGACGATCGAGATCTCCGAGAGCAGCTGGTCCGAGGCGGGCGCGAGCGGGCCGTGGGTCGCGTGCACCGCGCACACGGAGTCCTCCACGGTGACGAACTGCGGGCCGCTGGCCTGCAGGTCCAGCTCCGTGCGCCCCAGCGTCGGCAGGATGAGCGCCTCCGCGCCCGTGACCGCGTGCGAGCGGTTGAGCTTCGTCGAGACCTGGACCGTCAGATCCGTGCCGCGCATCGCCGCCTCGGCGGCCGCTGTGTCGGAGATGGCGGCGACGAGGTTGCCGCCGAGCGCGAACCACACCTTGATCTCGCCGCGCTGCATCGCCTGGATGGACCGGACCGAGTCGAGCCCGTGGTGCCGTGGCGGCTCGAACGAGAACTCGGCGCCGAGCGCGTCCAGGAAGCGGTCGGGCATCTGCTCCCAGATGCCCATCGTGCGGTCGCCCTGCACGTTGCTGTGACCCCGGATGGGGGAGGCGCCGGCGCCCGGCTTGCCGATGTTGCCGCGCAGCAGCAGGAGGTTGACGATCTCCTTGATCGTGTCGACCGCCTTGTGGTGCTGGGTGATGCCCATTGCCCACGTGATGATCACCCGGTCGGCCGCGAGGTAGCGGTCGGCGAGCTCGTCCATCTCGGCGGCGGTGAGGCCGGTCGCGTCCAGGACCGCCTGCTCGTCGAGCTGCGCGAGGTGCGCGCGGAGCTCGTCGACGCCGAGCGTGTGCTCGGCCAGGAAGTCGTGGTCGAGCACCGTGCCCGGCGCCCGGTCCTCGGCCTCGAAGACCCGCTTCGAGACCCACTGCAGGAGCGCCATGTCGCCGCCGCTGCGGATCTGCAGGAACTGGTCGGCCAGCTCGGTGCCGCGGCCCAGCATCCCGCGGACCGTCTGCGGGTTCTTGTAGCGCCGCAGGCCCGCCTCGGGCAGCGGGTTGACGGACACGATGGATGCGCCCCTGCGCTTGGCGCCCTCGAGCGCGGTCAGCATGCGGGGGTGGTTGGTGCCGGGGTTCTGGCCCATCACGACGACGAGGTCGGCCCGCGCGAAGTCGTCGTACGCGATGGTCGACTTGCCGACGCCGAGCGTCGCGAGCATCGCCGTGCCGGTCGACTCGTGGCACATGTTGGAGCAGTCGGGCAGGTTGTTGGTGCCGAACGCGCGCACGAAGAGCTGGTAGACGAACGCCGCCTCGTTGGGCGTGCGGCCGCTCGTGTAGAAGGCGGCCTGGTCCGGCGACTCGAGCCCGTTGAGCCTGCTCGCGACGAGCGCGAACGCGTCGTCCCAGCTGATCGGCACGTAGTGGTCGCTGCCGGCCGGCTTGTGCACCGGCTCGACGAGCCTGCCCTGCTGCCCCAGCCAGTACTCCGAGCGGCCCAGCAGGTCGGTGACCGAGTGCTCGGCCCAGAACGTCGTCGGCACGGTCAGCGGGCTGGCCTCCCACGTCACCGCGCGAGCCCCGTTCTCGCAGAACTCCGCCTTGCCCGTGTGGCTCGGGTCGGGCCACGCGCAGCTCATGCAGTCGAACCCGCCCTTCTGGTTCATCGCGCTCAGGAGCTTGAGCGTGCGCGCAGGGCCCATGCCGCCGAGCGCGTACGACAGCGCGTTGGCGACCGCGGGGAGGCCGGCCGACCGGTCCTTGGGAGGGTGCACCCGCAGGTCGTCGGGGGACGGTTCGGTGACGGGCTTGCGTGCCATCAGGCGGTGACCCGCTGTGCGGCCGAGTCGGCCGGCGTACCCGAGTCGGCCGCCGTGCCCGCGTCGGCTGCTCCGGCCGACGAAGGCCCGACGCGCTCGTCCCCGGCGTAGACCACCATCGACGTCCCGCGCAGGAACCCGACGAGCGTGAGCCCCGACTCGTGGGCAAGGTCTGCGGCGAGCGACGACGGCGCGGAGACCGACGCCAGGAACGGGATCCCCGCCATGATCGCCTTCTGGGTGAGCTCGAACGACGAGCGCCCCGAGACCATGAGCACCGTGCCGCGCAGCGGCAGGAGGCCTCGGGCGAGCGCCCAGCCGACGACCTTGTCCACCGCGTTGTGCCGCCCGACGTCCTCGCGCAGCACGAGGAGCTCGCCGGTGCGCCCGTCGAACAGCCCGGCGGCGTGCAGCCCGCCGGTCTGGTCGAAGACGACCTGCTGCTCGCGCAGGCGCTCGGGGAACGTGACGAGCAGCTCGGGCTCGACCACGAGCTCGTCCTCCGCGACGGTCCAGCGCGAGCGGGTGCGCACGGAGTCGATGCTCGTCTTGCCGCACACCCCGCACGCCGACGTCGTCGTGAAGTGGCGCTCGAGGCTCGGGTCGGGAGGCGCGACGCCGGCGCGCAGGCTCACGTCGAGGACGTTGTACGTGTTGAGGCCCTCGTCGGTTGCGCCCGCGCAGTAGCGGGCGGCGACGACGTGGTCCGCCGCGCTGACGACGCCCTCGGAGACCAGGAAACCGGCCGCGAGCTCGACGTCGTGGCCGGGTGTGCGCATCGTGACGGCCAGCGACCTGCCGCCGACGCGGATCTCGAGCGGCTCCTCCGCGGCGAGGTGGTCCTCGGTCCGACGGGTGGAGCCGACGAGGTCGATGCGCGTGACACGGCGCCGAGCGGCGATGCGGGGCATCCCGTCATCTTCTCAGCAACCGGCCTGAGAGCAACGGTGCCTCGGCGAGGGGTTCCGCCGACCTGACGGGCGTCGCTCGTCGCGCGCTGGGCCGATCAGGTTCACCCGACCGCGGCAGTTGACAACGTTGACACAGCAACGCAAGGTGGATGCTCGCAGCAACAGGCATCCCGCTGCGCCCGATTCCGAAGAAGAAATCGAGGGTTCCCTCTTGAAGCGCAGCCCGCGCAGTTCCAGCTCGTCCATGCCCGGCGCGACGGGGCAGTCGAGCATCCCCACGGCGCGGCACCCGCGCACCAAGTCCGCGCCCCGCCAGGCCGGCAGCCTTCGCAAGCGCGCGATCGTCGGCGTGACGGCGCTCGCCGTCGCCCTGCCCGCGGCGCTCGTCGCGCCCGCGTCGCCGGCCGCAGCCGCCGATGCGCCGGCGTACGGCGCACCCGACGCGATCGCCGCCGACTACTACGGCGCGCTGCTGCGCCACACGCGGTGGACCGACTCGGTGTGGGACTCGTCGCTCGGCGTCTACAAGTTCGCGGACTTCGACTTCGCCGTCGTGCTCGGCAACGCGGTCCTCGTGACGCACGGCGACTACGACGAGACGGTCGCGGGCATCTCCAAGGAGAACCTGCGCGCCCGCACGGTCGCGACGATCAAGTACTACGCGGCCCGCAACCGGTTCGTGAACCCGACCAGCGGCACGTGGGGCAAGCAGCTGTTCTGGGACTCGACGTTCCAGTCGTACTTCCTCGACGCGGGCAAGCTCCTGTGGGACGACCTCGACGCGACCACGCAGGCGAGCCTGAAGACGATCGCCGCGGGACAGTCGGCGTACACCGCGGGCCTCAACTACGGCGACGACCCGATGTCGGGCTCGTGGACCCCGGAGTGGCCCGTCGGCCGGTTCGAGCGCGACACCGCCGCGGAGGAGTCAGGCGTCTACAGCCAGGCGCTGGCCCCCGGCATCGCGTGGTCGGAGGACGACGCGAGCTCGGCCGCGTGGAGCGACCAGTTCAACGACTGGGTGCGCAACGCGGTCGCCCAGCCGACGGCCGACAAGAACAACCCGGCGGTCGTCGGCGGCAAGGCCATCTCGACGAACGTGCTGCACAACATCTACGACACGTACGTCACCGAGAACCACAACACCGTGGCGCCGCACTACCAGTCGGACCTCTGGCGCTCGGGCGGTCGCAACTCGATCCAGTTCATCCTCAACGGCAAGCCCGTGCCGGAGATCATCAAGAAGCAGCCCAACTCGGCGGAGCTGTGGCGCTCCCTGCAGCTGATGATGACCGAGCAGGGTGAGCCGTTCATGTCGATGAACGCGGACCGTGAGTTCCTGTACGGCCGCGACGTCATCCCCCTCGCGTTCGTCGGGCAGGTGCTCCGCAACCCGGACGCCGTCCGGGCCGAGGCGAACATGGCCGCGTCGCTCGCTGCCTACCAGGCGTACGCGCCCGTCGACCGGCTGGCCAAGTTCTCCGGCGAGCCGAAGTACGAGCCCGAGGCCCGCGCGGAGATCGCGATCGCGTACCTCCTGCACGTCGCCGCGGCGGACTCCGACGAGGGCACGGTCACGCCGACGCCCGAGGACCAGTACTTCGCGAACCTCGCGGGCGTGCGCGACTACGGCGACGAGCCCGGCTTGACCGTGCAGCAGTCGGAGAAGGCGTGGGCCGCGGCCTCGAGCCGCCAGGGCTACGTGAAGTTCCCGTGGGCGCCCGAGCACAACCCGTGGCTGTTCCAGACCTCGGGCACGACGCCGTTCCTGTACCCGACGACGAGCGCCACGATCGACGGTCGCAGCACGAGCGTCTACACCGAACCGCGCGACGGGTTCGAGGGCACGGCCTCGCTGTTCAAGTCCGGCACGTCGTACGCAGGACAGGTCACGCTGCCCACGGGCTCGGCGATCTACGCCACGAGCGGCGCCGGCCGTGAGGACGGCGCGCTCACCGTCCGCAACCTCGACATGGGCGGGTTCGCCGGCCTCGACGGCTCGCGGACGTACACGACGGCCGAGGGGTCCAAGACGGCGTCGCTGCCCGTGGGCCGCGCGGCCGACCCGCTCGACGTCAGCGCCGCGCGCGTCGACAACCTGAGCTTCGCGCCCGTGAGCGCGCGCTACGTGCGCATGCAGGGCATCCAGGGCAACCCGACGTACGGCTACTCGCTCTACTCGTTCCACGTGTACGGCGAGGACGCCACCTCGACGGTCGACCTCGCGGCCGGCAAGACCGCGACGGCGTCGAGCGAGGACGCGGGCGGCGGCAAGCAGGCGTCGAAGGTCACCGACGCGACCGCCTCCACGCGGTGGGCCGTCTCCACGGCTGACCGCAAGCGCGCCGACTCGTGGATCCAGGTGGATCTCGGCTCGCAGCAGACCATCGGCGGGGTGCGCCTGGCCTGGGAGTCGAGCGCGGGCACGCAGTACCTCGTGCAGACGTCGAACGACGGCTCCACGTGGACCAACCAGGTGCGGTACGGCCCCGAGATCGCGGCCGACGCGAACGCCTCGCGCGTCGACACCGTCGCGCTGACCCCGACGGGCGCCTCCGAGCCGGCTCCGGTCCAGGCGCGCTACGTGCGCATGCAGGGAGTCCAGGGCGACGCCGGGTACGGCTACTCGCTGTACAACTTCCGGGTCTACGGCGCCGCGAGCTCGGTCGACCTCGCGGCCGGCAAGCCCGCGACCGCGTCGAGCGCGGCTTCCGGCAACGCGGCCAGCACGGTCACCGACGGGAGCTCGGCGACGAGGTGGGCGGTCTCCAAGGACGACCGCTCGCGCGCCGACTCGTGGATCCAGGTGGACCTCGGCGCGGCGCAGGACGTCGCCAAGGTGCAGCTCGCCTGGGAGGTGGCCGCCGGACGCGACTACCTGGTCCAGACGTCCCTCGACGGCCAGACGTGGACCGACTCCGCGCACTTCCGGTACACCGGCGACCAGATCACCTCGACCGACCAGAAGTGGCTCAACGTCGAGGGAGCCGCGGGCTTCGTCGTGCGCAACTCGGACGCGCAGATCACGGTCTCCCGCGCGGACGACGCGCACCACGTGATCCGTCTCGCCGACTCCCCGACCACGGGCACCCACCCGTTCCTCGTGGAGATGCTCCCGACCGACGCGACCGGGACGGCCGCCGAGGCTGCCGCCGCGCAGCCGACGGTCGAGGCGGAGGGCGTGCTCGCGAGCACGCTCGACGGCTACCTCTCGCTGTTCAACCTCACGGGCGCCGACGTCACCACCGACGTGACGCTCCCGTACCAGGGCGACACGGTGTCGCTGTTCGCGGGCAAGCAGACGCTCGGCGCGCAGGCGTCGACCCTGACCGTGACGGTGCCCGCGGGCACCTCCGCGGTGCTGGCTCCGCGGATGACGGTCGCGCGCAGCGCGGCATCGGTCGGCGGGTTCGTCGCCGACGTGGCGGACGGGCGGTCGCTCGACCTCTCGTCGTCCGCGCCGACGACGCTCGACGTGAGCAACGTGCAGACCGGCGCGCAGCAGAGCGTCGAGGTCACGACCGAGGCGGCGACGGTGCGGTTCGCCGACGCCAAGCCGTTCCCGGTCCAGGACCTCGCGCTGAGCACGTTGACCTTCCCGGCCTCGGTCCTGCCGGCCGGCATGACCAACCCGCAGCTCGCCGTCGACGGCGACGAGGCGACGTCCTGGGTGCCCGGACCGAACGGCCGCATGGTCGTCGACCTCGGTGCGGCGAAGGACGTCGGCGAGGTCGCCCTCGCCTGGGACGGGACCGACGTGCCCGACTCGGTGGTGTCGGTGAGCGACGACGGGCTCACGTTCCGGGACGTCGGCGCACCCGTCGGTGACGCCACCACCGGGGTGGTCGACGTCGACGCGCACGTGCGCTACCTCGCGGTCAGCACGCAGTGGGCTGCGGGCTCCTCGGCGCTCGCCTCCTTCCGTGCGCTCCCGCCGGGTGTCCACCAGGAGCTCGCACCCGGAGCCATCGAGGGCACGCTGCCCACGTGGACCGTCGGCACGCCCGTCGGCGGGTCGCTCACCGCGAGCGGCACGCCCGACCCGAAGCTCACCGTCACGGCCGGCGCGCTGCCTGCCGGCGTGAGCTTCGACGCGGGCGAGTTCACCGGGACGCCCACCGAGGGCGGCGCGTTCACGTTCACGGTGACCGCGGCGAACGGTGTCGGTGCTCCGAGCACGCGCACCTTCACCGGCGTGGTCGGCGCTCAGACGTCGTCGCTGCACCTCACCGCGGCTGTCGCGAGCACCACGAGCGGCTCGCTCACGGCGACCGTCGAGGACGCCGCGGGCGGCATCCTCACGGCCGCCACCGGGACCGTCGCGTTCTACGCGTCGCCCGACCGGACCGGGAACGCGGTCGCGACGGTCGACGTCGTGGACGGAGTGGCGACCACGCCGGTCACCGGGCTCGTGCCCGGCACGTCGACGGTCTACTCGGCCGCCTTCACGCCGGACGCCGACGCCGAGGACACCTACACCTCGTCGGTCTCGGAGCCGGTCACGCTGACCACGGCGTACAACGTGGACGACTCGACGACCACGGCGACGATCGCGTCGGTCGTCGTCGGCAGCGCACCCGTCGCCAAGGTGGCGGTGGACGCACAGGGCCGGACCCCTGACGGCTCGGTGTCGGTGCGGGTCGACTCGGGTGCCGCCGTGACGGCGACGCTCGCGGGCGGCGTGGCCGACGTGACGCTGCCGTCGAACCTCGCGGCCGGCACCCACTCGGCGGTGATCTCCTACCTCGGCGACGAGCGGACGAGGCCGTCGAGCGTGACGGTGCGGTTCACGGTGAACAAGGCCGCCGCGACGGTGTCGGTGTCGGCGACGGGCGCCACGTACGGGAAGGCCGCATCCGTCACAGCGCGGGTCACCTCGCTGGGCAAGGCGGCGACGGGCTCGGTCAAGGTCGAGGTGGACGGGAAGGGCGTCGGCACCAAGGCGCTCGCCTCGGGTACCGCGGCGGTCACGCTCCCGACGTCGCTCACGGTCGGTCGCCACGCGGTCCGGGTCACCTACCTGGGCAGCGACACGGCGAGCACGGGCACGGCCTCGACGACCGTCACGGTGGCGAAGGCGTCGACGAAGGTGTCGCTCAAGCTCTCCACGAGCAAGCCGACGGCGGCGAAGACCAAGGTCAAGGCCACGGTGTCCGTGACCGTCCCGGGTACGTCGGTCACCGCGTCCGGAAAGGTCGCGATCGTGGTCGGCGGGACGACGGTCGAGACCGTCTCGCTCTCGAAGGGCACGGCGACCGTGACGCTCCCGGTCTTCACGTCGGCGGGCTCGAAGTCCGTGACGGCGTACTACGAGGGCAGCGCGTCGCTGCTCGCGTCGAAGAGCGCGAGCTCGCGGGTGACGGTGGCGAAGGCGGCGACCAAGGTGTCGCTCAAGCTCTCGTCGAGCAAGGCCACCGTCAAGCGGACCGCCCTCAAGGCGACCGTGACCGTGACGGTTCCCGGTGTCTCCACGACGGCGACCGGCAAGGTGGTCATCACGGTCGGCGGCAAGACCGTGAAGACCGTGTCGCTCTCGCACGGCAAGGCGAAGGTGACGCTCCCGGTGTTCAGGTCGAAGGGCTCGAAGGTGGCCGTGAAGGCGACCTACACGGGTAGCGGCAGCCTCCGCTCCTCGAGCGCGACGGTGTACGTCCGGGTCAGCTGAGGCGGGCCGGCTCAGTCTGAGCCGGGGGGTGTCGGGCCGTTCGCGGCCCGGCACCCCCTTTTGCCGTCCCGTGCGACCGTGTGGGCCATCCGGGTGGCGGATGCCCGGAATCCACTCGTCCGAGATGCCCGTTTCTCTTGACTTCACCCGCCCGGAAGCGGTTGGCTTCCACTTGCGAGTCGCGGCGACAACGTTGTCATCGGGCCGGTGACGGGGACACCCCCCGCGGCCAGAACGCGCTCGCTGGTTGGCAGCACCTCGGTTCGTTCATCATGCGCAGCCCGCGACTGATGGCTCTCACCATGTTGTGTCAACGCTGACGTGCATCGTCGGCGCCGCTTCGCCTCGCGCGACCGCGCCTGGTGCAGGCGGCGGCATCCATCAGATGCCGTGAGCTCGTCTCGGGAGTCCGGGCGCCCCTGCGCCCGCGGCCGCCGTTTCCTTTCCCTTGGCTGATCAAGCGGCCGCCCGCACCGACGCGGGCGGCCGTCCTGCCTCGCGCGACTCGTCGCGCCTCGCCGTCGCGCCGGGTGCCGACAGGTCGCCCGACGGCGGTTCCGCTCACCCACATCACGGAAGGCATGCCCCATGTCCAGCACGCGGAGATCCCTGTTCCGCCGCACCGTCGCGGTCGTCGCCTCGTCGACGCTCGTCGCCGGTGCACTCGTCGCGATCCAAGGCCCCGCCGCCTCGGCGGCCGCGGGCGACTTCTCGTCGGGCTTCGAGACCGGCGACACCCAGCCCACGTGGCAGAACTCGGTGATCAACAGCTCGAACGTCGGCGGGTACAACGCGTCGCTGACCGCGATGGAGAGCGGGCCGCGCACGGGCGAGCTCTCGCACGCCGGCACCACGGCCCTGATGTACTCCGGCAACGACCTGAGCGCGACGGGCTCGTTCTCGTACAACCGCGTGTTCGACGTCGACATCCCGGTCACGTCGTCCACCACCCTGACGTACTGGATCTACCCGCAGGCCGGCGGCCACCTGGACGTCGCGCTCGACCTCACGTTCACCGACGGGTCGGCGCTGCGGGACTCGGGCGCGGTCGACCAGACGGGCACGCGCGTGCACCCGGCGTTCCAGGGGCTGGGCGGCCGGCTCGTCGCAGGGCAGTGGAACCAGGTCATCTCCAGCATCGGGAGCTGGGTCGCGGGCAAGACGATCGACCACATCGACATCGGGTACGACCAGCCGGCCAACACCGGCACGTTCCGCGGGTACGTCGACGACATCTCGATCACGGCCGGCGGCGGCACCAACCGCCTGTCGAGCTACGTCGACACGCGCCGCGGCTCGAACTCGTCGGGCAGCTACTCGCGGGGCAACACGTTCCCCGGCACCACGGTCCCCAACGGGTTCAACTTCTGGACCCCTGTTACCAACGGCAACGCGGACAACTGGCTCTACGAGTGGAACAAGTCGACCGTGCAGGGCTTCGCGATCAGCCACGAGCCGAGCCCGTGGATCGGCGACTACGGCCAGCTGCAGATCATGCCGATGACGGGCGGCGTGAAGTCGACGCCCGATGCCCGCAAGTCGAGCTTCAGCCACGCGAACGAGATCGCGCAGGCGCACTACTACAAGACCAAGCTCGACACCTACAACATCACCACCGAGATCACGCCCACCGACCACGCGGGTGTCTTCCGGTTCACGTTCCCCTCCGCGAGCGACTCGGTGATCCTGTTCGACACGATCGACTCGGCCGGCGGCTCGATCAACGTCGACCAGGCCAACCGCAAGATCACCGGCTACAGCGACCAGAAGAGCCGCCGGCTGTACTTCTCGGCGACGGTCGACAAGGCGATCGCCGCCACGGGGAACGTCTCGGGCCAGGGCGCGACGGGGTGGATCCGTTTCGCGACCGCGGCGAACGAGCAGGTGACCATGAAGGTCGGCACGTCGTGGATCAGCGTTGACCAGGCTGCCGCAAACCTGTCGCAGGAGGTGGGCAGCAAGTCCTTCGACACCGTGAAGGAGGAGGCCGCGACGCTCTGGGACAACACTCTCGGCAAGGCCAAGATCGAGGGCGCGTCGAACGACCGGATGGTGACGTTCTACTCGAACATGTACCGCGCGTTCATGTACCCGAACAACCGGTCGGAGATCGTCAACGGCGTGCGTCGCTACAACAGCCCGTACGACGGCCAGGTGCACGACGGGCAGATGTACGTGAACAACGGCTTCTGGGACACCTCCCGTGCCGTGTGGCCGCTGTACACGCTGCTCGCGCCGACGAAGACGGGCAACATGCTCGACGGCATGACCAACGCCTACAAGGACGGCGGCTGGACCGCGCGATGGACCGGCCCCGGCTACATCGACATCATGGTCGGCACCAACCAGGACCTCGCGTTCGCGGACGCCTACGTCAAGGGCGTGCGGAACTTCGACTACACCGCGGCGTACGACTCGATGGTGAAGAACGCGTCGGTGTACTCGAGCGACGGCTCGAAGGGCCGCAAGAGCAACGAGGTCTCGATCTTCAAGGGCTACGTGCCCAACGACGTCCGCTCCGAGTCGGCGTCGTGGACGATCGAGGACGCCAACGCGGACTTCGGGATCTACCAGATGGCGACCGCGCTCGGGAAGACCGAGGACGCGGCCTACTTCAAGAACCGTTCGCTCTGGTACGCGAACCTGTGGTCGCCGTCCGTCGGGTTCTTCCGCGGGAAGAACAGCAACGGCACGTGGCGCACGTCCGACGCGAACTTCAAGCCGCAGGAGTGGGGCTGCGAGTTCACCGAGGGCAACGCGTGGAACTACGTGACGACCGCGTCGCAGGACCCGCAGGGCATGGCCAACCTGATGGGCGGCCGTTCGGGGCTGTCCGCCAAGATCGACTCGGTGTTCAACGCGTCGCGCGACTTCCTGCCCGGGTGCTACGGCGGGACCATCCACGAGATGACCGAGGCGTACGACACCAACATGGGTCAGTACGCGCACTCGAACGAGCCGATCCACGCCATGGTCTACATGTACAACTACGCGGGTACGCCGTCGAAGACGCAGACCCATGTACGTGACATCCTCACCAAGCTGTACGACTCGGGCGCAGGGACCGGCAACGGGTACCTGGGCGACGAGGACAACGGCGAGATGTCGGCCTGGTACATCTTCAGCGCGCTCGGCTTCTACCCGGCCCGCATGGGCAGCCTCGACTACACGATCGGGGCACCGCTCAGCTCGAAGTCGACGATCACGCTCGAGGACGGCAAGACGTTCACGGTGAACGCGCCCGGGGTGTCGGACACCAACCGGTACATCCAGAGCGCCACCCTCAACGGCGTCAGCTACACGAAGAACTACATCACCCACGGCGACCTCACCGCGGGCGGGACGTTGTCCTTCGTGATGGGCCCGAACCCGTCGAGCTGGGGCACTGGCACGAACGACGTGCCGGCGTCGATCACGTCGGGCAGCACGGTCCCGGTCCCGCTGTCCGACAAGCTCGTCGGCGGCACGGTCACCGCCTCGGCGGAGAACGGCACCAACGAGAACGCCGCCAAGGTGGTCGACGACACGTCGATGACCAAGTGGCTCGCCAACTCGAGCACAGCGACGCTCACGTACGCCTTCGGAGGCGGTGCCTCGCACGCGGTGAAGCAGTACACGCTCACCTCGGGCAACGACGCTCCCGAGCGCGACCCGAAGGCGTGGACGCTGCAGGGGTCGAACGACGGATCGGCCTGGACGACGGTCGACACCCGGTCGAACATCGACTTCAACAACCGTCGTCAGACGCGGGCGTTCGTGATCGGCAACACCACCGCCTACAAGCAGTACCGGCTGCAGATCACCGCGAACCACTCGGGGAACCTCACGCAGCTGGCGGAGTGGGAGCTCCTGGCGCCCGGGAGCTGACCTTGGTGGGCGGCCCCGCGTCCGGACTTCGGGCGCGGGGCCGTCGTTCGTTCCTGCGGACGTCGGGGCGCGGGGTCGGTAGCTCCCGTCTGCGGACGTCTGGGGGCGGGGCGGTTGCTCGCTTCGCGGCCCACCGGCGCGGGGTGGCGCCCGTTCCATGGGCTCGAACAGGTGTTCGAATGAATGTCAGTGGTCGATGGGACGATCGGTACATGTCAGACAGTCCCCACGCCGATGCCGCGATGCTCGTGCGCGCTGCTCTCGGTGCGGAGCGGGGCGCACGCGTCGGGCTCGACTCCGCTGCCGTCGCGCCGGGCCGGGCCGTCGCGGGCTGGAGCGACGACGAGCTGCTCGCAGGGCTCGTCTCGCTCGAGGGGCTCGTCCGGCAGGTCGACGTGTGGCGCATGGCGCTCGCCGTCGAGGTCGACGAGCGCAGCGCGCGGGGCCGCGGCGTGGAAGGGCTCGCGCGCAGCCGCGGGTGCCGCAACTCGCGCGAGCTGATCCGACGGGTGACCGGTGCCGCTCAGGTCTCCGTCGCGCGGTGGTTGCGGCTCGGCCGCGCGACCCACGAGGCGACCGGACTCACCGGCCAGCCGCTCCCCGCGACCTTCCCGGCCGTGGCCGCCGCGGTCGCGCAGGGGCGGATCAACGGCGACGCGGCGCTCAGCATCGTGGACAATCTGAACCCCGTGCGACGCGTCGCGGGCGACGCGGCCGTGTCCGTCGCCGAGGACGAGCTCGTCGCGGCTTGCGCTGCGACCGAGCCGGGCGGGACGCCCCCGATCGACGCCGACTCCGTACGGATCCAGGCGTCCACCTGGGCACAGTTCCTCGACCAGGACGGCGGCGCACCACCCGAGCTCGACCTCGCGCACCGGTCCCTGCGGCTCGGAGGGCTCCACCACGGGCTCGTGCGGGTCAACGGTCTGCTGCTCCCCGAGGTGGCGAGCGCGCTGCGCGCGTTCGCGGACGCGTGCACCAACCCGCGCACGGGCGACGTGCCGGTGCCTGGTGGAGCCGAGCCGGGCAGCTCTGTTGTCGATGGCACCGTCGCTGGCCTGGCGCGGCCCGGTGGGGCGGGGCTCGACGTGGACGGACCTGCCGGTGGCCTGCCGGCGTGCGACACACCTGCAGATGCAAGCGACGAGGCAGCGGACCCTTCGGACGAGAGCGCGCTCGCCGACACGCGCACGTCGTCCCAGATGCTCCATGACGTGCTCGCGATGGCACTGAACGCTGCTGGCCGGGTCGCTGATCAGCGCTCCGTGGCGGGGAACTCGCCCACTGTGCTCGTCGCCGTGCGCGAGGCCGACCTCGAGCAGCGTCGCGGAACGGGTGTGGTGTTCACCGGCGACAGCTTCGGAGGGCGGGTGCCGCTCTCGATGGAGGCGATCCGCCAGCTCGCGTGCTCCGGGGCGGTTCAGCGCGTGGCGTTGAACGATGCCGGCGCGGTCGTCGGACTGTGGTCGGCCGAACGGTGCTTCACAGGCCAGCAGCGGCGGGCCATCGCGCTCCGCGACGGAGGCTGCGTGATCCCGGGCTGCCACGTGCCGGCCGGGTGGTGCGAGGTGCACCACGTGACACCGCACGCCCAGGACCCCGACGGCACGCACACCGACAACGGCACCCTCCTGTGCTGGTTCCACCACCGCACGATCGAGACCTCAGGCTGGGAGATCCGCATGCGCGGCGGCGTGCCCGAGGTCAGGCCGCCCGCATGGCTGCGCGCTCTCACTCGCAACGGCCCGCCGGGCGAAAGCACTTCGGACGATCTGGGTGGGGACGCGTACGCGGGCGCGGGCGCGAGCACGACGTCGGGTGCGCACGCGCGCACGAGCATGAGGGCGGGTGCGAACCCCGGGACAAGCACGAAGACGAGCCCGAACGCGGATGCTGGTGCCGGCGGTTGGCGTAGAGCCACCGGCTCGCCGACCCGAATGCTCGATGCGCTGGCCAACCGGGCGCCGAGGTTCTCGCGCCTGACGGGCTGAATCGGTGAGCCCGCGAGCCGTCATCCGTGACTCGTGGAGCCGTGAGCGTGAACAGCTAGTCGTGAGTCCCGACTCGCGAGCGGTGAGCTTCTGCCCTCGCGCCCGAGAAGCCAGAGGCAGACGTACTCGTGATCCAGTCGGGCCAGGGCCAGGGCCAGGGCCAGGGCCAGGGCCAGGGCCAGGGCCAGGGCCAGCGCAGAGCCAGGGCTAGCGTCAGCGGTCGGCGGGCTTGACCAGCGGGAACAGGATCGTGTCGCGGATGCTCAGCCCGGTCAGGTTCATCACCAGCCGATCGATGCCGAGCCCCATGCCGCCGGTCGGAGGCATCCCGTACTCGAGGGCCTCCAGGAAGTCCTCGTCCACCTGCATCGCCTCGGGATCGCCGGCCGCCGCGAGCAGCGACTGCGAGACGAGTCGCTGCCGCTGGTCCACGGGGTCGATGAGCTCGGAGTACGCGGTGCCCTGCTCGGAGCCGAAGATGACGAGGTCCCACTTCTCGGCGAGCCGGGGGTCGCCACGGTGGGGACGGGTGAGCGGCGAGTTCTCCTTGGGGAAGTCGGTGTAGAACACGGGCGTGGTCGTCTGCCCCTCGCACAGCGCGCCGTAGATCTCCTCGAGCACGAATCCCCAGGTCGGCTCGACGTCGAGCTCCAGGCCGATCCGGCCCGCGTGCCGCACGAGCTCGGCGAGCGGGGTGTCGGCCGTGACCTCCTCGCCCAGCGCCTCGGAGACTGCCTGGCAGATGGTCTTCACCGGCCACTGCCCGGACAGGTCGTACTCGACGATCTTGCCGTTGGCGTCGGGGCGTCGGGCGATCGGCACCCCGTAGATGCTCGTCGCCGCCTCCTGGATGAGCTCCTGCGTCAGCACGCGCATCGTGTCGTAGTCGCCGAACGTCTCGTACACCTCGAGCGAGGTGAACTCCGGGTTGTGCTTGAAGTCGGCGCCCTCGTTGCGGAACTGGCGGCCGACCTCGAACACCCGCTCCATGCCGCCGACGAGCAGCCGCTTGAGGTGCAGCTCGGTGGCGATGCGCAGGTAGATCTCCATGTCGTAGGCGTTGATGTGGGTCTCGAACGGGCGCGCGTTCGCGCCGCCGTGGATGGTCTGCAGCACGGGCGTCTCGACCTCGGTGAACCGCCGGGCCTGGAGCGACTCGCGCACGCTGTGCACCACGGTTGCCCGCTGGTAGGCGACGGTTCGCGCGTCGGGTCGGACGATGAGGTCGACGTACCGCTTGCGCACGCGGGCGTCGGGGTCGACGAGGCCCTTGTGCTTGTCCGGCAGCGGCCGCAGCGACTTGCTCGCCATCACCACGGACGACGCGAGCACCGAGAGCTCGCCCTTGCGGGTCGTGACGACCTCGCCGGTGACGCCGACGTGGTCGCCGATGTCGACGTGGTGCTCCCAGAAGGCGTAGTCCTCGGCGCTCAGCACCGTGGCGTCGACCATGACCTGCAGGTCGCCGCTGCCGTCGCGCACGGTCGCGAAGCCGATGCGGCCCATGTTGCGCTTGAGCAGCACGCGACCCGCGATCGAGACGACGGTGCCGGTGTGCGAGTCGGGCGCCAGGTCGCCGGCATCTTCGCGGACCTGTGCGGCGAGGTGCGTGCGCGGGACCGTCGCCGGGTACGGGTCGATGCCGAGGTCGCGGATCGCGTCGAGCTTGGCCCGCCGCACCCGCATCTGCTCGGGCAGGTGATCGGTGGACAGGGCCTCGGCGAGCGGGTCCGGGCCGGGCGGGATGAGCGCGAGGACCGCGTTCGCGTGCTCGGCGTCCCCGGTCTCCAACCCCTCGGCCTCGGCGCGGCGGAACGGGTTGCTGACGAATCCCTCCGCGCTGCCCGTCGCGAAGGCGACGCGGGGGAGGTCCGACGCGTACTCGAAGCCGATGTACCGCGCCTGCCAGTCGGGCGAGTACTTCACGTTCGACCGGTAGAGGGACTCGAGCTGCCAGTTCCTGCTGGCCGCGAGGAGCCCGCGTCGCCAGATGCGAGCGACCGGGCCGGCGCCCACCTCGGCGCCGCGCTCGAACGCCTCCCGGAACATCGCGAAGTTGAGCGACACGGGTCCGATCCCGAAGGTGCCGGAGTGCCCGGCCAGGCCGGCGACCATGAGCTCGACGAGCCCGTTGTCGGCGGTCGGATCCCTGCGCATGAGGTCCAGCGACAGCCCTGCGCGCCCCCACGGCACGAAGCTGAGGAAGCCGCGCAGCTCGCCGGCGGCGTCGCGCGCCTCGACCAGCACGCACTGCCCGTCGAGCGGGTCGGCGATCCGGCCCAGCGCCATCGAGAACCCGCGCTCCTCGCCGCCGTCGCCGCGCCATCGCGCCGCCGCTGCCGTGAGAGCCGCGAAGTCCTCCGCGCCGAGGTTGGCGTGCCGCACGACGTTCGTCGTGTATCCGCGGTGCTGGAGGCCGGTGACCGAGCGCCGCACCGACTTCATCCCGGGCGCGGTCAGCGAGAAGGTCGACATGTCGACGACGGCCTCGTCGCCGATGTCGAGCATCCGCAGCCCCGCGGCCGCGTACGCGAGCGCGCCCTCGTGGCCTGCGCCCATCACGGCGACCGAGAGCCCGCGGGCACGCGCCTCCTGACGCCACGCCTCGATCGCGGCAGGCCAGTGCAGCGGGTCGCCCAGGGGGTTGCCGCTCGCGAGGCTCACCGAGCCGATGACCCGGTGCGAGATGCCCGAGCGCGCGTTCGCGGCCGAGCCGGTGTCCCACACCACGATCTTGTCGCGACGCGTCGCGAAGTAGCCCAGCGAGTCGTGCTCGCCGAAGTCGCGCAGCATCGCGCGGACCAGGGCCTCGTCGGTCGTCTCCAGGGTGCGCCCACCCCGAGGTGAGCGGAACAGGTACGTCGTCGCGACGACGATCACGGCGGCGCCCACGAACCCGACGACGACGCCCACCCAGAACGGCGCGGTGACCGACGTGTCGAAGCCGACCCGGCCGACGTCGGTCAGCATGTAGCCGAACGTGAACGTCCAGGCGTCGGCGTACGACGCGGCCTCGCCGAACGCGAGCACGAGGGCCGCGCCGCCGAACAGGACGACCACACCGCCGGCGAGGAACACGCCGAGCGCCTTCAGGGCGCTGCCCGGAACCCCGCGCGCCGCGAACTGGTCGCGCTCGCGGATGGCGAGCCAGGCGGCGCCGGCGGCGACGGCGAGGCCGATCGCGGCGAGCGCGACGTCGGTGCCGTTGACGATGTCGACCACGCGGCCGATCGACGGCAGCACGAGCCACCACAGCAGGAGCACCCACCACGCGGCCCGCAGCCGACGACGCAGCGCGGCGCCCACGACGAACAGCAGCGTCGCGTAGACCAGGCTCGGGACGACGGGGATCGTCAGGAGCGACAGCGCGTCGTCGGTCGCGCGGAAGTAGTCGCGCCAGTCGGGCACCAGGGCGACGACGGTCGTGAAGCCCGCGAACGCGAACATGACCGCGGCGAACCTGGCGGGCCAGCGGTCGTCCGTGGCCCGGTTGATGGGGACGTGCTGCTCTGTCATGTGCGTCCTCGGTCGGCTCGGGCCGTGAACAGCCCGAGGGTGACGATCCAGATGCTGATGCTGATGATGTGCAGCCGCTGGAACAGCGCGGCGGCCCAGTCCGGGTCGTTCGTGCGGTGGAACCAGCCGAACAGGAGGCTCGTCACGCCGCCCCCGAGGATCAGGAGCCACCACGCGGTGCGCGTGAACCATGCGGGCGCGACCCGGCGGGTGGCGAGGATGGCCGCGAAGACGCCGAGGAACAGCGCGGTGTCGGACACGACGCTGGCCCACCCGTGGATGTCGCTCTGCAGGGTCTCGTGGGGCGCATCGCAGAGGACACCCGGCCCGCACGGCTCGGGCACGACGGCGGCGCCGACGGCACCCAGGGCGAACACCACCGTCGACCACGCGAACACCTCGCGCCAGACGCCGCGCGGCATCGCCGAGCGCGCCCAGAAGGTGAGCACGACGACCAGGGCGGCGCAGATGCAGTCCGTCACGCGCAGCAGCCCTGCGTTCGGCTCGCCCGGGGACTCGAGCTCGCTGACGATCTCGCCCATTCCCTCGAAGCCGCGCAGCACCCAGTCGAGGATGAAGTTGCTGTACAGGAACGCGGCGAGGCCCGCGACGACCAGCACGGTGCGCGGGCCTGGACCTGTTCCTCGGCGCGCTGCGCTCATCGAGGCGCCGTCTCGCACGCCTGCCGGGCCGGCGGAGCGCCTTGCCTTCGGAGCGTCATCCCACCCCCGGCCTCGGCGCGGCCGCACGGTGTCGGGCCGACTGGGCTCAGTGTGCCCCATCGGGCGGCTTGTCGGCATTGCCCCGATAGTGTCGACGCATGGTCGCTGGCCTGGTGACAGCCTTTGCGGCGGCGATCTGCTACGGCGTCGCCGCCGTGCTCCAGGCGATCGCCGCCCGCAGCACGGCGAGCGTCGAGGGCCTCGACCCGCGGCTGCTCGTGCGCCTCGCGAGGTCCTGGCGCTACCTGCTCGGGGTGGGTCTCGACGGGCTGGGCTTCGTGCTGTCGCTCGTTGCCGTGCAGTCGCTGCCGCTGTTCGTCGTGCAGTCGATCCTCGCGAGCTTCCTGGCCGTCGCCGCGGTGCTCGGTGCGCTCTTCCTGGGCATGGCACTGACGCGGACCGACAAGGTCGCTCTCGCGCTCGTCGTGCTGGGGCTGGCGCTGGTGGGCGCGTCCGCGGCCGACGAGGTCCCCACCAGCGTGAGCGGGAGCGGGCCGTGGATCCTGCTGGGCGCGACGCTCGCGCTCGCGCTCGCCGCGATCCCGTTGGCCCGCATCCCGGGTGCGCGCGGGGCGACCGCCCTCGGCCTCGTGGCGGGCCTGGGGTTCGGCGCGACGTCGATCGCCGCGCGCATGCTTCCCTCGCCGCTCACGCCGTCGTCGGTGCTCGCGAGCCCCGCCGCGTACGCCTTGGCGCTCGCGGGCCTGGTCGCGCTGCTGTCCTACTCGATCGCGCTGCAGCGGGGCACCGTCACGCAGGCCACCGCGCCGCTGGTGGTCGCCGAGACGGTTGTCCCCGCGCTGGTCGGCGTCCTCGTCCTCGGCGACGAGACCCGGCCCGGCTGGGCGGGCGTGGCCGTGGCCGGCTTCGTGCTGGCGGTCGTCGGCTCTGTCGCGCTCGCGCGGCACGGCGAGCTCGAGGCCTGAACGCGCGCCGGGCGCGCCCCGATCGTAGGCTGGCCGCCCAGTTGCCGGACCGGGAGCCCGCTGATGCCCGCCGAAACGTCACCCGCCGATACGCCACCCCCCAGCACCGCGCCCGCCGCCAGTCGGAGGGCGCGATGGGTCGCCTTCTGGAGCCGCGGTGGCCTGTGGCGAGCACTGCTGTTCGCCGCCGGGTACATCGCCTTCTTCCTGCTGGCGTCGCAGGTGATCGCGGCGTTGTTCGGCGACCAGATCGACACCGACGACGTCTTCTCCAGCGCGGGCAGCATCTTCTGGGGGCTGGCCGCCCCCATCGTCCTCGGCGGGATCCTGCTCGTGGTCTTCGTGCGGTCGGTCGGGTGGGCGCGCGAGCTGTTCGGACCGCAGCCGATCCGCGGTCGTCCGTGGATGTGGATCGCGCCCGTCGTCGTGCTCGCGTTCGACGTCCTGCGCTTCGCGGCGGTCGACTACACCGCGTACACGACCGCGACCGTCGTGGCGACGCTGCTGCTGGGGCTGTGCATCGGGTTCGTCGAGGAGCTCTTGACCCGAGGGATCGCGGTGGACCTGCTGCGGCGCGGCGGCTACGGCGAGTGGGCGGTCATGATGCTCTCGTCGCTGCTCTTCGCTCTCCTGCACAGCGTCAACGTCCTGGCCGGCATCGACGTGGCCACGGTCGTGCTGACCGTCGTCTACACCTTCACGTTCGGTGTCGCGATGTACCTGACGCTGCGCGTCACCGGGAACATCATCTGGCCGATGCTCCTGCACGCCCTGACCGACCCGTCGGGGATCCTGCTCAGCGGGGGAGTCGACGTCTCGACCGACCGGGGCGAGGTCGACGGCCTCGCTGCGCTTGCGGCGGCGGGCAACCTCGTCGTCGTCCTCATGGGTCTCGTGCTGCTCCTGTTCGTCCGGGGCCGCGTCGACCGCA